>NZ_CP101827.1:860354-1220708 GCF_024498295.1 Thermocaproicibacter melissae | reverse complement strand
TCCTACGGCAACGTGGAATCCGCCAGAAAGGCAATTAAGATTTTGGCGGATTATTGCGGCACGACCGTTGACGATATCGCCACACAGATTATGGACAAGGCAATTGATAAGATTAAACCTGTTTTTGAGAGCCTTGTAGAGAAGTATAAGCTGGAAAAGGAGCAGATGTCGCTGGTAGGCGTCGGCGGCGGTGCAGCCGTTCTGATTATCTACTTTGCAAAGAAGATGGGCATCCGCTACAGCATCCCCGAAAACTCGGAAGTAATTTCCTCCATCGGTGTTGCGCTTTCCATGGTGCGAGATGTCGTCGAGCGTATCATTCCGTCGCCGACCAAAGAGGACATCCGTTGCATCAAAGCGGAGGCTTTCAATAAGGCCATCGAGAGCGGCGCTTCACCGGAAACCGTAGAAATTCACATCGAAATTGACCAGAACACCTCAAAGGTCACGGCAATCGCCACCGGTTCCACGGAAGTCAAGACCACCGACTTGCTTAAAGAATGTGATGAAGAAGAAGCTCGTCAGCTCGCTGCGGAAGACATGCAGATTTCCAAGGATGAAACAACGCTGCTCGAAAAGACAGATTACTTCTATGTGTTCGGAGGCAAGGCGCAAAAGCCAGGCCAAAGCATGCCAATCCGTATTCTGGACAAGAAAGGATTTATCCGCGTGCAGCGTGGCAGCGCCCGCGCAGAAAAGGTCAAGGCGTCTGATTATCTCTCCGTTGTGGAAAAGTTCTGGGAGGAAATGGCCGATTATCAGTCGGAACTGATTGCCCGTCCGGATTTCTATCTCTGCATCGGGGCAAGGGTAATGGATTTCAGTGCAATTGACCTGGAACAGCTGGAACTTTTGATGGATATTGAGGTATCCGATTTGGATCCGGATAGCGAGATTATCGTTGTTGGGGCCAATATGACGGTAATGTAACGGAAAGGCAGAAAGTCGGATGAGCGTTTCGGCGGAGAAGATCGCCTCCTTAATTGACATGACAGAGGCTTTGCGCACGGTTGATGATGAAACATGGGGCTTCTATGCGTTTTCAGCCGATTTCCTCAACAATCGTATTCCGGATGAAAAGAAACACGAGATGATTCGGAAGTCGATTGCGTGCGGGGAAAACTGCGCCGACCGCGTCATGAAAGAAGCGGGAGATTCTTCGCCGAGCACGATTGTCCGGCAGCTCGGCCTTGAAGTCATAGAAAACGATTTCCCCATGACCGGAAATCGAAAAGTTTTTGCTCAATTTACCCCACCAAAACAAATTGAGATTTTCAAAGACCCCCTGAAAAGATATGAGAGTCTTCTTGCAAGGGCAAGCGAGCAGCAGGCATCGCTGCTGATTCCCTTGCAGGAGATTTACAATTTGGTGCTTGGCCACGAAATCTACCATTATATCGAAGAATGTAACGCCGACACAATTTATTCACGCGCCGAGAAATATACGCTTTGGCGCTTTTTTGGCTTTCATTATAACACCACGGTAAACGCGCTTGGGGAAATAGCCGGCATGGCTTTTTCCAGAAAGCTCAATCATGTTGCCTATTCTCCTTTTTTGCTTGATGTTCTACTGTTTTTCGACTATGATGAGGAGCAGGCATCGGCAATTTTTCAGAAAATCATGCACATGAAAGAACATATCTGAGAATAATGTGATACGTCAGTTCCGGAGCGGAACTTACATAATTGCGAAGAAGCACACGCTTTTGCAAATTATGTTTCAATCCTAGAAACAACAACCGATGAGCACGACAATTTTTCGTTCGGAAGGTTCATGCGGAAATTGACGTCACGGCTGTGGAAGATCCGGAAGCAAGCGTATCTCGGCAAAGAAGAAAAATCGGACGTTAAAGGCTTTGTATAAAGTCTGAAGTCCTCAAAATAAAGGAGAAATGTTACTATGCAAATGACAATGAGATGGTTTGGAAGCAAGTATGACACGGTTACGCTTTCACAGATTAAGCAGACCCGCTACGCGACCGGTGTGATTTCCACGCTGTACGACAAGATGCCCGGCGAAGTCTGGAGTCTGGACGAAATCCTGAAGCTGAAAAAAGAGGTTGAGGACGCAGGTTTGACGCTGTCCGGCATTGAAAGCGTCAATGTGAGCGACGCAATCAAGAGCGGCTCCGCAGACCGCGACAAAGACATTGAAGCATATATCGAAACCCTGGAGAACCTTGGTAAAGCCGGTATTCACATGGTTTGCTACAACTTCATGCCGGTGTTCGACTGGACGAGAACGGAACTTGCCAGAAAGCGCGAAGACGGTTCTACCGTGATGGCCTACAATCAGGCGGCAATTGACAAAATCAATCCGTCCGAAATGTTCAACTCCATTTCAGGCGATATGAACGGTGCCATCATGCCCGGATGGGAGCCGGAGCGCATGGCAAAAATCAAAGAACTGTTCACACTCTATCGCGATGTCGATGAAGAAGCGCTGTTCCAGAATCTGAAATACTTCTTGGAAGCCATCATGCCCGTCTGCGATAAATATGACATCAACATGGCAATTCATCCGGATGACCCGGCATGGAGCGTTTTCGGCCTGGCGCGCATCATCACCAATAAGGAAAATATCCTTCGCGTGATGAAGATGGTAGATAATCCGCACAACGGCATCACCCTCTGCACCGGTTCGCTCGGCTCCAACACCAAGAATGACCTTCCGGACATTATCCGTTCTTTGAAAGGGCGCATCCATTTTGCCCATGTCCGCAACCTCCGCTTTAACGATGCGGAGCGTGATTACGAGGAAGCCGCCCACCTCTCAGAAGACGGCGATCTTGACTTGTATGAAATCATGAAGGCCCTTTACGACATCGGGTTTGACGGAATTATTCGTCCTGACCACGGCAGAATGATTTGGGGCGAAGTCGCGATGCCGGGCTACGGCCTCTACGACCGTGCGCTGGGCGCTGCATACCTCTGCGGACTTTGGGAATCTATTGTAAAAGAAAATCGCTGATTGATTTATCAGATGGTTTCTGAGAAAGGATGGTCATAAGCATGAAATTGACAAAAGCGTCATTGCAGGACAAATCCGCGTGGGAATCAGCGAATGTTGTTCTTCCGAAATTCGATATAGACACCATGTGCCGTGAAACCGAACAAAATCCGATTTGGGTGCATTTCGGTTCCGGTAATATCTTCCGCGGCTTTATTGCGCGCTTGCAGCAGCAGCTTCTGAACGAAGGCTTATCCAAAAGCGGAATCATCGCCGCGGATACTTTCGATGCAGAGATTATCAATAAAATCTATAAACCGCATGACAATCTGAGCCTGTATGTCAGCTTGGAACCGGACGGAAACTCAGAGATGGAAATTGTGGCGAGCGTTGCAAAGGCGGTCGACGCAACAGGGGCTGACCCGAAGGACATGGCGTACCTTACCTCTGTTTTTGAAAACCCGTCGCTGCAGCTTGTCAGCTTTACCATTACGGAAAAAGGCTACGCTCTGGCCAATTTGCAGGGGGAATATTTCCCGATTGTAAAGAAAGACATTGCGAACGGCCCGGAGCATGCTACCCATGCGATGAGCATTGTTGCGAAACTTCTGTTCGCAAGATACAAAGCCGGCGCCGCTCCGATTGCCGTTGTCAGCATGGACAACTGCAGCCATAACGGCGAAAAGCTCCGCTCCTCGGTGCTTGCCATCGCGGAGGCGTGGGCCGAGAACGGATTTGTCGATTCCGGCTTTATCCGCTACCTCAAAGACGAGTCCAAGGTGACATTCCCTTGGAGCATGATTGATAAAATCACGCCGCGCCCGTCGGAGACGATTGAGAAACGCCTCACCGAAGCGGGAATCGAAGAAATGGCGCCGATTATAACCGAGAAAAAGACGTTCATCGCGCCGTTTGTCAACGCGGAAGTGCCGCAGTACCTTGTCATTGAAGACCGCTTCCCGAACGGAAGACCGCCGCTTGAAAAGGCCGGTGTGTTCTTCACCGACCGCGAGACGGTGAACAATTCGGAGCGCATGAAAGTGACAACCTGCCTGAACCCGCTGCACACGGCGCTTGCGGTGTTCGGCTGCCTGCTTGGCTACAAGAGCATTTCGGCGGAGATGAAAGACGAAGACCTGAAAAATCTGGTTCTTCACATCGGCTACGACGAAGGAATGCCGGTCTGCGTCAACCCGGGCATCATCAATCCTGCGGATTTCATCCGTGAGGTGATTGAACAGCGCCTGCCGAACCCCTTCCTTCCCGATACTCCGCAGCGCATCGCGACCGACACCAGTCAAAAGATTCCGATTCGCTTCGGTGAAACGATTAAATCCTATATCGCCCGTGATGACCTGAATGTAGACAGCCTTACCTATATTCCGCTTGCAATTGCCGGATGGCTGCGCTACCTCTTGGGCGTAGACGATTGCGGTGAGTCGATGGAAGTAAGCAGTGACCCGATGCTCGCCGAGCTTAAGTCTAAGCTTGCCGGAATCGAAGTCGGAAAACCGGAGTCCTACAAAGGGCAGCTGCAAGCAATCCTGTCCAATGAGGTTCTCTTTGCAACAGATCTCACCAAAACCGGACTGAACAGCAAAATCGAAACGATGTTTGTTGAGATGCTGAAAGGCCCCGGCGCGGTAAGAGCTGCGTTGAAAAAATACCTATAACAAAATTGATGATGCCACACGGCTGCCGTGTGGCATCATCAAAAAAATAGAGGTGTTCGTATGGATTCCGTGTTCAATCGGTTGAAAGAATACAAACTCGTTCCCGTTGTCAAAATCGAGGACGCCGAAAAGGCGCTGCCCTTGGCGCAGGCCCTGCGGGAAGGCGGGCTTCCCTGCATGGAGGTTACCTTCCGCACCGCTTGTGCCGCGCAGGTCATTCGCAGTATTACTTCGGCATTTCCGGATATGCTAATTGGGGCGGGGACGGTGCTTACCACAGGGCAGGCCGAAGAAGCCGTAGAGGCAGGCGCACAGTTTATTGTCAGCCCCGGGCTGAACCCCACGGTGGTACGCTGGTGCTTGGAGCACGGTGTTCCCGTTCTTCCCGGCTGCTCAACTCCTACCGACATTGAAACAGCTCTCGGCCTCGGACTCAACGTCGTGAAGTTTTTCCCTGCCGAAAGTTCCGGCGGTATCGGTAAGATTAAAGCGCTCAGCGCCCCTTACAGCCAGGTTCAATTTATGCCTACGGGCGGAATTAATGAAAAGAATCTTTCGGCATATCTCGCAAATCCGAATGTTCTCGCTTGCGGCGGAAGCTGGATGGTTAAGGAAGATCTCATCCGCTCCGACAATTTCGAGGAGATCACAAGGCTTTGCCGCCGTGCCGTAGCGCTGATAAAGGGGGAGAAAGATTCTTCTTCAAAGGATTCCTCCGTTTCTTTCCCGGTATTGGATCAGGAGCGGCCTCTCGATGCACTGGGATTCGGCGAGCTGCTGCTTCGCCTTTCTGCAGAACGCGGCGAACGCATCGCTTGGGGCGAGCGGTTCCGCAAATTTGCCGGCGGCGCGGAGCTCAACGTGATGGCAGGCCTTGCTCAGCTCGGCCTTAACGCCGGAATCCTTTCCCGTCTGGCGGCGAATCCGATGGGCGACTATATTCGCGCACAAGTGATGAGCAAGGGTGTCGATTGCCGTTATCTTGAAGCAGACCTTGCCAAAGACGCACGGACTGGCCTTTACTTTTATGAGTCGGGCAGCTCACCGCGCAAGCCGACTGTCGTCTATGACCGGAAAAACTCCAGCTTTACGGAATTTACCGTGCAGTCTGTTCCAAAGCAGGCTTATGAAAGCACAAAACTTTTCTACACCAGCGGCATCTCGATGGCATGCTCGCCGAACTGCAGAAAGCAGGTTGAATCTCTGATTCGCTCCTTCAAAGAAGCCGGCTGCGTCATCGCTTTTGACGTCAACTACCGCGCGAACCTGTGGAGCGAAGAAGAGGCGCGCGAGGCAATCGGGTCGATTCTTCCGCTTGTGGATATCCTCTTCGTCTCGGAAGAAACGTCTCGGCGTATGTTCCGCAAGACGGGCAATCTGGAAGAAATTCTGCGCTCCTATTCTACCCAGTACGGCATTTCGGTCGTTGCCACATCGCAGCGCACCGTACACAACACACATTCCCAGACGTTTGGCTCCATCATCTATGGCGCAAAAGCAGACGCCTTTTTCACGGAACCGCCCTATGAGGGAATTGAGGTTGTCGACCGCATCGGCAGCGGAGACGCCTTCGTTTCGGGCGTGCTGTACGGTATTCTGGAGTGCCGTGATTTGCGCAAGGCTGTTTCTTACGGCAACGCCGCCTGCGCAGCCAAATGCACCGTTGAGGGCGATTTGCCTTGCATTAATCGCAGCGAGCTGGAATCCATCGTCCGCAACCACCTCCCGGGAGCTGTCTCCAGTGAGATGAATCGCTAAAAATTGGAGGAGTTTTATCATGGATATCCGCTATTCGGTCAATCCAAGGGATTTCAAGCGCTATACCACGGATGATATTCGCCGCGAATTCCTGATTGAAAACCTGTATCAGCCCGACCACGTCGTTTCAGTTTACAGCCATGTTGACCGTATGGTTACGCTCGGCTGCATGCCGGTGCACAGGCCCGTTCCGCTCGATGACGGACTGGACGTGTGGAAGAACTTCGGCACGAGCTACTTCCTTGAGCGCCGTGAAATTGGCATCTTCAACCTTGGCGGACGCGGAACCATTACCGTGGACGGCAAGGTCTACACGCTCGACCGGAAGGACTGCCTGTATATTACGGCAGGCAGCAAAGAGGTTGTGCTTGCAAGCGAAAGCTCCGTTGTTCCCGCAAAATTTTATATGGTCTCCGCTCCTGCCCACCGCTCGTGGGAGACTAGGCTTATCACATTAAAGGACGCCGTAAAACGCCCGCTCGGCTCGATGGAAACCTCCAACAAGCGCACCATCAATCAGTTCATTCACCCGGATGTGCTGAAAACCTGCCAGCTGTCCATGGGCATGACGGTTCTGGAACCCGGCAGCGTATGGAACACTATGCCAGCTCATACCCATGAGCGCCGAATGGAAATTTACACCTATTTTGATCTCCCGAAGGACGGCGTTGTATTCCATCTGATGGGAGAAGGCACCGAAACCCGTCATATTGTGATGCAGAACGAGCAGGCTGTCATCAGCCCGTCTTGGAGTATTCACGTGGGTGTCGGAACGACAAATTACAGCTTCATCTGGGCAATGGGCGGCGAAAATCAGGCGTTCGATGATATGGACGAGATTCCAATCAACGAAATGCGCTGAAGTTGTGAAAAATGGTTGTCCCTCAAAATAGTAAAATGGGGTGAATCGGTATGAACGTTCTAGATTCGTTTTCTCTAAAGGGAAAAGTTGCCTTTGTCACCGGAGCGTGCTACGGAATCGGCTTTGCCATCGCTTCCGCTCTTGCCGAAGCAGGTGCAAAAATCGCGTTTAACGGCCTGAACGCGGAACATGTGGCAAGGGGCATTGAGAATTATCGCAAAGCGGGAATCGACGCACACGGCTATGTGTGTGATGTTACCGATGCGGACGCAATTGAGGATTTGGTAAAGAAAATCAACCAAGAGGTCGGTGTCATAGACATCCTCGTCAACAACGCTGGAATCATCAAACGCATCCCGATGCTGGACATGAAGCCCGAGGAATTCCGGCAGGTGATTGACGTAGACCTCACCGCGCCGTTTATCGTTTCAAAGGCCGTCATTCCCGGTATGATTAAAAAGGGCCACGGCAAAATCATCAATATTTGCAGCATGATGAGCGAGCTGGGGCGCGAGACGGTTTCCGCCTATGCGGCCGCAAAAGGCGGACTGAAAATGCTCACGCGCAATATCGCCTCGGAATACGGCGCATACAACATTCAGTGCAACGGCATCGGCCCGGGATATATCGAGACACCCCAGACTGCACCGCTGCGCGTGCCGGGAAATCCGTTCAACGACTTCATCATCAGCAAAACTCCGGCAGGGCGCTGGGGCAGAACGGAAGATTTGACCGGCCCTGCAGTCTTTCTTGCGAGCGACGCAAGCAATTTTGTAAATGGTCATATCCTGTATGTTGACGGCGGAATCCTTGCCTATATCGGCAAACAGCCGTAAGCATTCGGAACGCAAAGCAGTCTGCGAATCAGTGGTGAACTGGTTTGCAGACTGCTTTTTTGTTTCTAGCGATTCAGTTGCTGTTCTTGTGTTTAGCGGTAGCATGACTGTGAAATTTCACAATTTCATACCACAGAACAGAACCCGCGGCAATTCCTATGGCTAGAAAGAACTGACCCATGGTAAGCGGAGCGAACTTCAAAATTCCGCACAACGGAGTATAAAGAATCAGAAACAGCATCGCAAACGTCCCGAGCAAGGTGGCCCACATCACATTGTCTTTCGCCAAGCGGCAAATAGACGCATAGGCAAAGTCGTAACTCGAGCTGTTGACAAGAACAAGGAAAAGATTCGCGATTATGACGATGGAAAGTCCCATGGCCCTTGCAAGCGGAGCATTGTAAGGCGCTTGCTGCAGAAAGGAAAAATAAGTCGTGAAGGATGCCGCAAATACCGCGATGCCTTGCAGAACGCTTTTCCAAAGCAGGTTCGGCGTTAATAGCTTTTCGTTCGGTTTCCGCGGTTTGCGCACCATGATGTTGCGTTCCGCCGGCTGGCGTTCGAGAACAATGGAGCAGGTGGGGTCGATAATCAGCTCCAGCAGAACAACGTGGAGCGGCAAAAGAAACAAATCCGCGGGGTTGATGTGGAGAAACGGCGCGAGCAAGGCGGAAAATGCAATTGGAATGTGAATGGTAAAGACATAACCCACCGCTTTTCGGATATTGTCGTAGATTCTTCTGCCGTCGCGGACCGTATCGACAATTGTAGTGAAGTCATCGTCCATTAGAATCAAATCGGCGGCTTCCCGCGATACTTCGGAACCGCGCTTGCCCATTGCGATGCCGATGTCCGCATACTTTAGGGCCGGTGCGTCGTTCACGCCGTCGCCTGTCATAGCCACGATTTCTCCGTTGTCCTTCAACGCCTTAACGATACGCATTTTGTGTTCGGGAATCACACGCGAAAAAATACTCACATCGCGAACACGCCTGCGAAGTTCTTCGTCGCTCATGCTGTCGAGTTCCTCGCCGGTCATGATTCGGTCTGCGTTCGGCATGCCGATTTGCTTTGCGATGGCGCTTGCGGTGATGCCGTTGTCGCCGGTAATCATAACCACGCGGATACCGGCTTTTGTGCACCGGCTGATGTCCTCTTTCATGGATTCCCTCGGCGGGTCGCATAGCCCCACAAGCCCGCAAAAGGTCAGTTTGCAGTCGGTGATAGCAGCCGGAATCGCATCTTCGTCAACGGGTTTTTCAAGCCCCACCGCGATGACGCGCAGGCCTTGCGATGACATTTCCAAAATCCTGTGTTCCGTTATTTGGCGCTCTGTTTCGGAGAGTTCGCAGAGATCCAGAATCTTCTCAGGGCCTCCTTTTGTGGCGATGAGAACTTCTCCGTCATGCCGCCAGACATGGCCCATCATTTTCAGTTCGTTCGTAAAGGCATATTCGCGGATGAGCGTTCCGCTGAACAAATGGCCTTTGCCGATGCCGTTTGCTTCACAGCAAGCGACCATGGCTTTTTCCATGGGGTCGTAGGCGTTTGTTTCGCAGGCAAGCCCCATGGTTTCCAGCAGCGTCTGGGTGTCGCCGTCCGGTGCCCAGATATCCTGAACGGACATCTGGTTTCGCGTGATTGTTCCGGTCTTGTCGACGCATAAAACCGATACCGCGCCGAGCGTTTCCACACTGGGAAGTCTCCGCACGAGGGAATTCCGCTTTGCAAGCCTCCAAGCACCCATCGAAAGAAAGACCGCGAGGATAACGGGAAACTCTTCCGGAATCATCGCCATGGCAAGCGTAATGCCGGACAAAACGCTTTCCGTAATTCTTTCCGGGAATGCGTGGTCAGGCAGGTTGAGATATGTGAATACGCAGACTAAGACGAAGAGCGCAATAGCGATGATGGAACAAGTTTTTACTAAGCTGTCGGTTTGTTTCTGCAGCGGAGTGCGGCTTTCCGGAGCGGAAGCGACATTCGCTCCGATTTTTCCGTATTCGGTCGCAGCCCCGATTTTCTCAACTTGAACGACGGCGCTGCCCTTTAGCACAAACGTGCCCGCATAACAAGTATCCTTGCGCCAGTAGTCGGAAGAGGGCTCCGCTTTGCCCGCCGCAGCCTTCCAGACGCCTTCGTTTTCACCGGTGAGCGATGATTCGTCGATGCACAGGTCGTTTGCTTCTAGAATCTTCCCGTCGGCGGGGACTTTCATGCCCTCGGCAATCCTCATAATGTCGCCGGGCACTAAATCCGCGCTTTCAATTTCCTCCTGCCTGCCGTCGCGAATTACCTGTATCCGCGGGGCAGAAAGATTTTTCAGTGCGTTCAATGTCCGGTCGGTTTTCCACTCCTGTGTCACGTCGATGCCGATGACGCCGATGACAAAGACGAGCATAATTGCGCCGTCGCGCGGTTCTCCCAGAATGAAATAGATGGTTGCGGCAATCAGCAAAAGAAGAAATATCGGCTCACAGATGATGTGAAGTGCCTTGCGGAGAAAACTTTGCTTTTTTCGCGGTGTGAGTTCGTTTTTTCCGTATTGTTCCTGCAATTTTTGTACCTGTTCCGTCGTTAGACCATACGCTGGGGGAGTATTCTGGGGTGTTGTCATATCCGTTACCTCCGTGCGCCTTTCGGCGTCTCTGAAAGATAGCTTCATGGCATATTCCAATAAAAAAGCACATCTATGGAACATACAACTGTCCCACAGATGTGCCAAAATCTGTTGCCGTTTCCGGCCCAGCCCCATAAACCGAATCGGGTTTATCGCCTGCTCAGTTTGTACTGTAGATTTATTTGCAGTGCAAAGAGGTCCTTTAATCGGCAGTATATGGGGAAGGTCTTGTTAAGGTGCTATTGCGGTTCGTTTTTGGCCAAAAATCTGCTATGTCCGGCAATTCGCTGTTTATGGTATATACTTTTTTCAATTCTGTGGTAGCATGAGAATAGCAGCGAGGAGGTTATACGATGGATCAGAAAAAATTCGGTCGGTTTCTTGCACAGCTTCGCAAAGAAAAAAATCTGACGCAAGAGGCACTCGGCAAAAAGCTCGGCGTCACGAATAAGACGATTTCCCGCTGGGAAAACGGAAATTATATGCCGGATATTGAAATGCTGAAAATGCTCAGTGAAGAATTCGATGTCAGCATGAATGAACTGGTTTCAGGCGAAAGAATTCCTTCGGAAGAATTCCGCAAAAAAGCCGATGCCAATTTGGTGGAAGCGCTGCAGAACAGCAGTTTCACCGCCAAAGAACGGATGGATTTCTGGGCAAAGAAATGGCGAAAAGAACATTTCGCTTTGATTGCGATATGCGTTTTGATATTTCTGGCCGTATTGATTGTGGCGCTGGTCAAACGATGGAGTCTATTGGTGTCTGTACTGCCCGTGATTGTCCTTATTGTGTATGCCGTTCTCAAAAACCGCGAGATGATTTATGTGGAAGCTAGGGTATATGGTTCGACTCCGGTTGCGGAAGAGAAGGCGAAACTTCATTAAACTGCGGTTGACATAATACCGCTTGACAGGAATCCGAAAATATGGTATTCTCAGATTCCTGCTAAGCGGAGGCTCATCTGCTGATGCAGGGTAGGTGAATGGAAAACAGCCGCTGAATATGGGGATGTAAAGGCTTCGACGGGGGCTGTGAACCAAGGCAAGCGAGCAGCGAGGCGGAACGCTATAATTTCGCAAAGCAAAATAAACGACAACAATACTAACGCCAATTATAGAATGGCGCTCGCAGCTTAATTAAGCTGCCGTCCTTACCGGGAGCACCGCGGCCCGGATAAGGGCGTCGACTAGCGGTGAACGTGAGCCGGGGGACGCCTTTACCCCGGCCATGACTTGAAAGGCTACCAAAGTGAGAAGCCTGCCTTTGGGCGTCACACTGCGGGAAACTGAAAACATAGGCTACGCTCGTAGAAAACCTTGGCAAATTACCCTCGGACACGGGTTCGACTCCCGTCATCTCCACCAAAAAACAGGTTCTGCGGCATCACCGTGGAACCTGCTTTTTATAGGCATATTTGGGGAGTTGAAGGGGAGCGGTAGTGAATTGCGTGCCTGCGGCACGGGAGAAGCCGCGGCGCAAAAAGTCCGGCCATCTTCGGCCGGACTTTTTTGTGTTTGAGAAGCTGTTTTTTTTAGGTGCTTTCGCGCTCCACGAGAGTGACCGGGAATATAACGCTGGTTGGAATCACGTTTTTATCCTGCCCCATAACAATGCTTTCCACCGCGCATTGGCAGATATCCCAGACTGGCTGGCGGATTGTGGTGATGGACGGCGTGCAGAATTTACATAAATCAATGTCGTCGTAGCCCACAACCTTCATTTGCTCCGGAATACGAATGCCGCGCTTGTAGCATAGTTTAATAACTTGCGCCGCGATTATGTCGTTGGAAGTAAAGATTCCATCAATGTCTGGATTACTGTCTAAAAGCGAAGTGATAATGTTTTCATATCGCATCGAGATGAACTGTTCTTCGGTTGCGTCGATTGCAACATAAGGCACTCCTTTTTTTTCACAGACTTCCTTGAAACCGAAGAAGCGTTTGTTCGCATCCATGTTGAGGTAGGAACTACCGCTGATGTGTGCAAGCTTTCGGCATCCTTTCGCGATGAGGTGTTCCGCTGCGAGAAGGCCGCCTTGGTAGTTGTCTGAGCAAACCGATGGAATCCGCGGTGAGATGACGCGGTCAATCGAAATGATTGGCGCGTCAATGGCAACGTTAAGGTCAATGTCCTGCGTGTGGCTGGCGAGGATGATGCCGGCAACCTTGTTGGCATTCAGCATGTTAAAATACTCTAGTTCTTTCTTCGCTTCGTTGTTGGAGGTACACAGCAGCAACTTGTATCCGCTGCTTGTCACCAAATGTTCTACACAGTCAATGACCTTACAAAAATACATGTTGCTGGCTGATGGCACAATCAGCCCAATGAAGTTGCTCCTTTTTTTTGAAAGTGCCCTTGCAAGCTCGTTTGGTTTGTAGTTCAGCTCGCGCATCGCTTTGTTGATTTTCGCTCGTGTTTTTTCACTGATATATCCCCGACCATTCAGCATCCTTGACACTGTGGTAACGGTGACACCGCTTCTTTCGGCAACGTCCTTTAGCGTACTCATATTTCAAACCCCGTTTGCGAAATTTGTAGAAAGAGCAGCCAAATCTATGGGAGGCCGCTTTTTTATGGTAAAAAAACTCTATGATAAATTATAGATACAAAGAATTTATATGTCAACCGTATATTGCAAATTTTTTGAAAAATAAAGTTCTATAAAGTTATGATAATGTAATAGAATGTGCATAATTCTAAATTCAAGAACATTTTTTACTAAAAAAATATACAAATTACATATCAACCACTTGACATATATATGTCAAACGGTTAATATATTATCTGTCATCCAAATAAGGCTTTGTAAAGTAAACATGAAAGATTAAGAAGGGAAATCAGCCAATTGCTTCAAGCGACGAGGAAAAGCTTGCGTTTGCTTCTGGCAGAAAGGTTTAGGCCCGCAACTTGTGCCGGGGTCAGACCGTCAAGAGCGGAATGAGGGCGGACAAAATTGTAAAAGAAGAGAAAAACCGCGATAAGATTGTTGGCGGAATCGAACGAGGCAAATCCCTGTTTGGTTTTGTACCACGCCTTGAATTGCTTGTTAAAGCATTCGATCAGGTTGTTGGTAATATCATCGCTGAAGCTCTGGACCCGGATATGTTTCACGCCAAGCACTGCTTTTACAGGAACTTTGTAAGCACTGTAGCGGTCGGTGACGATGGCTCCGGGTTTACCGAGATGTTTAACGGAATTAAGTAAGGAAAACGCCTGAGGGCTGTCCCTGTGCCTGGAAAGGTGGAAGCTGAGAACAAAGCGGGTTTCGCTGTCCACAATTAACCAGAGGTAATACTTCATGCCTCGGATTTTTACTACAGTTTCGTCCGCGTGCCATTCGTCGGAGTTGAAATTGAGCGTTGGCATCAGTTCAAGCGCGATGTTTTGAAACAAAGGCGCGAATTTCGTACACCAGTTACTGATAGTAGTGTGGGAAACCTGAATATTCATGACAGTACGCAGAATCAAAGCAATATTACGGAAAGAGTTTTTTCCCAGATAAAACATCGACAGTGCCGTCAGGATAACATGCACTGGATAACGCATCCGCTTGAAATCTGTTTTCCCGGACAGCTTCGACATGGAAGGTGCCGTAACGGCAGCCGGTTTCGGCACAAAAATGGAATGGCCGCACTTCTTGTCGCAGCATTGGTAGTTTGAGTAGTATTTGTGGTCATGGTGAAGGAACATGGCTTTTCCGCAGACAAGGCAAGTCGGATAAGGACGCACGCGCGGCCTTCCGGGTTTGTCAGCCGCATGGGCATCCGGCGCAAATTGATGCCCGCATACACGGCAAAGATATTTCTGGTTTCCATATTTATCTTTGCCATAACGATAAAAGTTTTGATGGTTGTTGCATTTCGGACAGCAAATCTGGTATGATTTTGTCATGAGGACTCGTCTCCTTTCGGGAGTACATTGTTTTGTGTCAAAACCATTGTACCAGAAGGGCTGACGAGTCCTCAACTTTCATTTAACTTTACAATACGCCAAATAAATTGAGGAGGATTATGCATGAAAAGACAAGAATACTAGCTTTGACGGCATGCGTAGCAGTCGTTCTTTCGTCTCTTGGCGGATGCAAAAAAGACAGCAAATCGCAGAGCGGCACAGCAAGCAATGGCAATGGAGGCAATGTTTCCCTTACCTTTTTCAATACCTCCGCAGAGGTAAACACACAGTTTAGCGATTTGTTCAAGACTTATCACGAATCTCATCCGAACGTTATCGCTTTTACTTATTATCTTCCTTTCGCCGTTTCTCATCACGATTCTGAATACATTTAAGTCCACGCAGGAATTTATCGAAAATCCTTTTTCTCTGCCGACGCAATTTAACTTTGATAATTACTCCAAGGCCATCGAGGAAATGAATTTTGCGACAGGTTTTGTAAACTCGCTGATTATTACGGCCTTCGGTGTGCTGCTTGTTCTTGTTTTTTCTGCTATGACGGCATATCTTTTTGCTCGTTTTTCGTGGAAAATCAACAAAGTGCTCTTTTTCATCATGACGGCTTCTATGGCAATTCCGTTCCAAGTAGTCATGATTCCTCTGGTCACCATCTACGGTACAATCGGCTTTTTCGACTCAAGGGAATCTCTGCTGTTCATGTACTGTGGCTTCGGTTGCCCGCTTGCGATTTTCACGTTCCACGGATTCATTAAAGGAATTCCAGTTGCACTGGAAGAAGCTGCTTCCATCGATGGCTGCGGTCGTATACGGACATTTTTTCAAATTGTGCTTCCTCTGCTGAAGCCGGTTATTTCCACCGTTACCGTCCTCGATGTGCTGTGGATGTGGAACGACTATTTGCTCCCGAGCCTTGTGCTCCAATCGCCCGAGCTGCGCACACTTCCGCTTTCGACTTTTAATTTCTTTTCTTCCTACAGCGTTGACTTCACTCCGCTAATGGCAGGGTTGATTATGACAATGCTGGTACTAATGCTGTATCTATTTTTGCAGAAATATATCATCAAGGGAATTGTAGCAGGCGCAGTAAAATAATGTTTTTTGCTTAGTAAAAGCAGTTATTGTCGCGGATATTGTGACAAAAACCGTATTATCTACCCTTAGCTCACAGTTTTCTTGTTGGAAGCGACAGCTTTTTGACAGCAAGAGTGCATGCAGGATGAAATTGTGAAATGGAAAGAGAAGCTCTACATACCCCAAATAGACAGGTCCCTCTGTATGGCTGTCGCTTCTAATTACCTCTTCTAAAAATGCAGATAAGGAAGTCTTACCCATGAAAGATACCGTATTAGAAGAACTGCAACCGATTCTGAACGCAGCCCCCATCATTGACTTGGAGAAGGATGGAGTTGAAGCAGCTCGCCTCTCTCCGCCGGTTCCGACGGAACACTCTGCGGATGTGAAAATCACTACACGCACAATACAAGGCCCCGATTGCCCACTTACCGTGAGGATCTATGAGCCGATTAACCGTACGCAGGAATTGCTTCCAGCGCTGTTTTGGAGTCATGGCGGCGGTTATGTTTTGGGCAAACCGGAGTACGAAGACGGCATCTGTGAACGCTTTGTGCTCGACGTAAACTGTGTCGTTGTGCAAGTGGATTATCGTCTTGCGCCGGAGCATACTTATCCAGCAGCCGTCGAGGATTCCTATGCAGCCTTAAAATGGGTAGCCGACAGCGCCTCTGATCTTAAAATTGATCGCTCAAGAATTGCCATTGCGGGCCCAAGCGCCGGCGGCGGCTTGACAGCAGCGCTTGCTCTTATGGCGCGTGACCGTGGCGAAGTGCCAATTTTGATCCAGTTGTTGCTTTACCCAATGTTGGACGACCGGAACGAGACCCCCTCCTCTTACGAAATCAATATGAAAACTATGCCAAGAGCATGGAACCGCGAAAACAATATCGCTGCATGGAAATTGTATCTCGGCAAAGACTTTGGAGATGAAGTTCCGCCTTATGCAGCCCCTGCGCGTGCCAAAGACTTGACCGATTTGCCACCGGCCTATTTCTGCGTTGGGCAGCAAGACCCATTCCGCGACGAGGATATCGAATATGCCGCGAGACTTGCCCGCGCCGGAGTTTCTGTGGAATTTCACATGTATCCCGGCTGTTTTCATGGATTTGACTTTATTGCGAACCGTGCAGAGATCTGTGAGCGGTGTCGGAGGGATTACATCACAGCTCTAAAAAGGGCATTTGACCGTGCTGCCGGTAAAAAATAACCAGTTGTTATAAAAAACTGACCAGCAGATACAAAAATAGCTACACAAACGAGAGGACGAAAAATAAATGACTATCAGAAATCAAATCATGCTTATTACGTATCCTGACAGTATGGGGAAAAACCTGAAGGAACTGTCTGAGATTCTGAATGAGCATTTCCGTGATATCATTGGCGGGTTGCATATCCTCCCGTTTTTTCCATCTTCGGCGGACCGTGGTTTTGCTCCCATAACCTACGATATCGTCGATCCCGCTTTCGGTGACTGGGACGATATCAAGGCTCTTTCAAACCGGTATTACCTGATGTTTGACTTTATGATTAACCATATTTCAAGGCAATCGCTGTTTTTTCAGGATTTTCTTGAAAAAAAAGAACAGTCGAACTACAAGGACATGTTCATCCGGTACCGTGATTTCTGGCCCGGCGGTGAGCCGACGCAGAAAGATATTGACCTCATTTATAAACGGAAACCGCGCGCACCGTATACATATGCCAAATTTGGTGACGGAACATCCGAGAAAATATGGTGCACATTTGACGAAGAACAGATTGACCTTGCTGTAAACGCAAAAGTAACACGTGATTTTATACGAAATACCATGCAAAATATGGCTGAAAAAGGAGCGTCAATCATCCGGCTAGATGCTTTTGCGTATGCAGTGAAAAAAAGAGGAACAAACTGCTTCTTTGTTGAGCCTGAGACATTTGAATTACTCAATTTTTGCCGCAGTGTTGTGAAAGAACATGGGGCTGAAATTTTGCCGGAAATCCACGAACATTTCTCCATTCAGATGAAATTGGCAGAAAAAGATTATTGGGTCTATGACTTTGCTCTGCCGATGCTGATGCTGCATGCCCTCTACACCGGAAAAAACAAAAATTTACTTAACTGGCTCAGAATCTGCCCCAGAAAACAGTTCACAACACTCGATACACATGATGGCATCGGCGTTGTAGACGTCAAAGGACTTATGACGCAGGAAGAAATCGACCAAACTACTGAGTTTTTATTTTCAAAAGGTGCAAATGTCAAAAGAGTGTATAATACGATGGCGTATAACAACCTTGACGTTTACCAGTTAAACTGCACCTATTACTCAGCTCTCGGAAACAATGACGATGCCTATTTACTTGCACGGGCAATTCAATTCTTTGCACCAGGTATTCCGCAGGTTTATTATGTAGGCCTCCTTGCCGGCAAAAACGACATCGAACTGCTTGAAAAAACGAAGGTCGGTCGGAATATTAACCGCCATTATTATTCAAAAGAGGAAATCGAGAAGGAAATCGAAAGACCTGTGCTGAAAAAGATGTACGCGATTATGCGCTTCCGCAATCAGTATCCGGCGTTTGGAGGCGACATTTCCGTCGACGATGTGGATTCAGAAAATGAATTAAGAATCCGTTGGACGAAGGGAAAATATCTCGCGCAGTTGCATGCGGATCTGAAAACTTTCCGGTTTGAGATTACTTACACTAGTGAAGATGGTACTCTGAAAAAGCTCTCTCTAGGTTGATTGCCACCCTGAATCGGCGGAGTGGCTATTATGAACTGTTGTGAAAAAATGGTGATTGATCAATTACAATATCTTAAATAGAAAGGTCGGAAACGACCGATTCAGCTTTTTCGGTAATTTCGGCTATGTCAAGAGAAGTTCGCAATTTGGGGACTCCACGAAATGAATTAAGCTGCGCTTAGCAGAAGTGTCTGAATCGATTTGGGATTCAAATATGCTCTGGAAACGGACCAGTCTTCAGCGTATTCCATGAGATATGTTGTAACCAACCGCAGATAGGAATCTTTGTTTGGGAATATCCCGACGACGTTGGTTCTGCGCCGGATTTCCTTGTTCAGCCGTTCCAGCATATTGGTCGATGAGATTTTACGGGCATCAAGCTCGGGGAATGCATAGAAAGCCAGTGAGTCCTCCAGCCCGTCTTCCAGAAGCTCGATTGCTTTGGGAAACCGCTTCCCATATTGCTCCGACAACTGTTTTGCGCGCTGTCGCGCTAATTGGACGGAAGGCGCCAGCCAGATTTCTTTCAGTTGGACCGCAAAGGATTCTTTTTCTTTCTGCGGTATATGGGCCAGAATATTTCGCATGAAATGCACTTTGCAGCGTTGCCAGGATGCGCCGGGAAAACTTTCTCGGATGGCGGCAATCAGCCCTTTGTTCGCATCGGAAACCACCAGCAGCGGTGTTTTCAAGCCGCGATCCAAAAGACTTTGAAACAACTGGGAATAGCTCTCTTTGGATTCGTCCAGCATCGGCTCCACGGCGAGAATGTCCCTGTGCCCTTGCTCGTTGACGCCGCAGACAACCATCACCGCCATGCTGACGACACGGCCATCCATACGGACTTTTTCGTACAGGGCATCCGTCCAAATGACAGGATAACGAGTATCCGTCAGAGAACGGTTGCGAAATTCCTGTACCTGTTCATTGAGCCCTTTTGTCATCTCACTGACCTGACTGCGGGAGAGGTTCTCTATCCCCAGACTGTGAGCCAACTTTTCCATCTTCCGTGTGGACACGCCCTGCACGAATGCCTCCTGAATAACCTGTACCAGCGCCGCCTCGCTGCGTTTGCGTTCAGTGACAAAGAACGGGATATATCCATGGCTGCGCAGCTTTGGCACCATGAGATACATCGTCCCTACGCGAGTATCCAGCCTCCGGGGACGATATCCGCAGCGGTAGTCACTTCGAGACGGATTGTGCGCATTCTTTTCCGCCCCCACAAGGCCGGAAACCTCCGCCTCCATCAGTTGAGCGCAGAGCCATTCCAGCATACTGAGCATCGGGTCGGGCTCCGCCATACATTTCAGTAGCAATTCCGTAAGATCTGTGTTATTCTTTCCTTGAGTCATTGGGACCAACTCCTTTTTGAATGTCTTGACACCATTCATTTTAAAGGAGTCCCAATGGCTTTTCTATACCTTCTCGAAATTGCGAACTTTATTGTACTCTATCGTAATTTCTCAAAAGGTATTAACAAGCACAGCAGCCGGAACTTCATCTGTTCGAGGAGAAACGTTTTCGATATTCTGTCTCGGAAGATTTTGATAAAAATAGAAAGGGAACGGGCTTTCCGAAAGCCCGTTCCCTTTCTTATTCAATCCGTTATGCCATTATGTTCTGCCGAACTTGTGCCGCAATTTTACGAAGGACCATGACAACGATGAGGACGGCGACCGAGACAAGCGCCGTAAAGCCGCCGGGCGCTACGTTGAGCTGGTAAGAAAGGAAAAGCCCGAGCAGAATATCCACCATGCTGAACAAAATGGAGAACAGGAGCGTCGCGCGAAATCCCTTTTTCAGCTGAAGCGCCGTGGCGACGGGCAGAGCAATCATCGAGCTGAGAACAAGTACGCCCACCACGCGAATCGAAACCGAAATCGCAGATGCCACAAGAATCGAGAAAACGTAGTTGATGACCTTCACACGCACGCCCGCAACCTGTGCCGCTTCTTCGTCGTAGGCGATGTAGAGCATCTCGTGGTAAAGGAAAATCACAGCGAGAATCGAAAGAATCGTGAGAAACAGCACGGTCAGCTTGTCAAACTGGTCAACCGTCAGAATACTGCCGAACAGGAACGCGTCTGCGTTTGTATGCAGCTTTCCGGAACTGATGATGGTGATTGCTACGCCGACGCTCAGCGAAAGCACGATGGTCAGAATCAGGTCCGTGTATTTTTTGAAGTAGGTGCGCAAGAATTCAATGAGGGCGCCGCAGATTGATGTAAACAGAAAAGCACCGATGACGGGACTTCCGCCGCAGGCGAGCCCGATGGTAATGCCCGCGAGCGACGCATGGGAAAGCGTATCGCCAATCATCGAATAGCGGCGAAGGACGAGGAAAACCCCGATGCACGGGCAGAGAATTGCAATGCAGATGGATACAAACAGCGCATCCTGCATAAAAGCATATTGTAACATTATTTTCTGCCTTCCTTCTCCGATTTCAAAAATTCTTCCGCGTATTGATTCGGCGTGCACAGATGGCCCTTTCCGTGGTCGAGGTGGTAAATCAGCGTGGAGTTTTCAATAGCTGCTTCGAGGTTGTGCTCCACAGATACAATCGTCACTCCGTATTTGCGGTTGATATGGGTCAAAAAGCCGTAGATTTCTTTTCGGCTGGCGAAATCCACTCCGGTCGACGGCTCGTCCAAAACGAGCAGCTCGGGCCTGCCGAGTGTAGCGCGCGCAATCCGTATCTTCTGCGCCTGTCCGCCGGAAAGCGAACCCATCAGCGCCTTCTGGTAATCTTCCATGCCGACGAGCGCAAGACTCTTTTTCACCGCGTCTTTGTCGCGGATTTTCAGCAGCCTGCGGTAAGAATCGAGCATCTCATACACGGTAATGGGGAAGTCCGGGTTTGAAAAATCGTTCTTCTGGGGAACGTATCCGATGCGCTTTGCTTTGCAGGAAATCGTGCCGGCGGTGGGCTTGAGAAAGCCGAGAATGAGCCGCATTAATGTGCTTTTGCCGCAGCCGTTTTCTCCCAGCACGGAAACGTAATTGCCGTCGTCGATTTTCAGATGAATCCCGTCCAGAATAAACGGCGGGGAACCGGTATAGGAAAATGTCAAATTTTTCGCTTCAATCAAGAAAGACACCAGCCTTTTGTTTTCTGGCGTACTCCCAAGGCTATTGACAGGCAGTGCGCCAAGACTTATTATAAATGCAAATGATATGCATTTGCAATAGTTTTCGGAGGAATCGAATTTATGCTGAAAAAAATTACAGCGGCAGTGCTGAGCCTGCTGACTGTTCTTTCTTTTTCGTCTTGTGCGGGAAAGCAGGAAACGTCGGAAAGCGGAAAAGTCAAAGTGACAGTCAGTTTCAACGCCCTCAAGGAGTTTACCGCCGCTGTGGGCGGAGATAAAGTGGAAATTTCAACCATGGTTCCCGACGGAATGGAACCACACGATTTTGAGCCGAAGGCGGCAGACATTGCCGCTTTAAGTCAGGCAAAGGTCTTTGTGATAAACGGACTCGGCATGGAGTCTTGGGCGGAGAAAGCGGTCGCCGCGGCAGGTAATGACAACCTGATCCAAGTAAACGCCTCCAAGGGCGCCACCCCGCTCAAAAGTGCCGACGATTCTGCGGATGAGGAGCACGGTCAGTATGACCCGCATCTCTGGCTAAGTCTCAAAGGGGCAGAGATTGAGGTCAAGAACATCAGTGACGGGCTGTGCGAAGCTGACCCGGCAAACGCCGAGTATTACAAAAAGAACTGTGAAAGCTACACCGCAAAGCTCGAGAGCCTTTTTCAGGAGTACAAGACCAAGTTCAGCGCGGCAAAAAAGAAAACCTTTGTTACAGGCCATGCCGCGTTTGCATACCTTTGCAGAGATTTCGGCCTTGAGCAAAGCAGCGTGGAAGACGTTTTTGCAGAAGGGGAGCCGAGCGCCAAAAAGCTCGCTCAGCTTGCGGACTACTGCAAGAAAAATAATGTGAAAACGGTGTTCGTCGAAAAAATGGTAAGCCCGGAGATTTCGGAAACGCTGGCGCGCCAAGTGGGGGCCAAAACTGTTGCCATCTACACCATGGAAGGCGCGGAAGACAACAAAAGCTACCTTGACCGGGCAAAAGCAAATCTCAGCGCAATCGAAGCAAGCCTTAAAGAATGATGTTTTACTTGAATTTTCCACCGCATTCCCCTATAATAAGAACCATGTTTGACTTTTTTGAATAGTGAGTGATGTGCAGTGGTGGATATTCTCAAGGCGATTTTGTTCGGTATCATAGAGGGCCTAACGGAGTGGCTGCCGATCAGCAGTACCGGCCATCTGATTTTGGTCGAAAGATTCGTCCACATGAACGTGACGGACGATTTTATGGAAATGTTCCGCGTAGTCATCCAGTTGGGTGCTATTATGGCCGTCGTCGTACTTTATTTTCATAAACTGAACCCGTTCTCTTCCAAAAAGAGCGCGGTACAGAAGAAAGATACTTTTGACCTGTGGAAAAAGGTAATTGTGGCGCTTGTTCCGCTGATTCCCGTTTTTCCGTTCAACGACGAAATCGACGCGGCTTTTTATAACTACAAAACGGTCGCCTTGATGCTCATTGTTTACGGTATTCTCTTCATTATCATCGAGAACCGCAATAAGCACAGAGTTCCGTCTGTGTGCAGCATTTCCGAATTAAGCTATCGGCAGGCGCTGATTATCGGCGTATTTCAGGCGCTGGCACTGATTCCGGGAACTTCGCGCTCCGGTGCAACCATCGTCGGCGCACTCTTAATCGGCATTTCGCGTGAAACCGCCGCTGAGTTTACGTTTTTCCTCGCAATTCCGACCATGTTCGGAGCAAGCCTGCTGAAGCTGTTGGATTTCGGAACTGCGTATACATCTTTGGAAGCCGTCATTCTGCTGACCGGAGTGGTTGTGTCCTTCCTTGTTTCGATTGCTGCAATCCGCTTCCTTGTTGGCTATGTGAAGAAGCATGACTTTAAGCCGTTCGGCTATTACCGCATTGTGCTCGGCGCATTGGTGCTGCTTTATTTCATGGTTCTGGCGCGCTGAAAAACAGGATAGAAATCCCCTCCGGGTAAAACTCGGAGGGGATTTTGTTTTGTATGCTTTTTTGTTTAGGAAACGCGGATTTGCGCGAGCGTCTCGCCGATACTGCCGTTGATGACAAGGTCAGCGTGGCTGTCGAGCGGGGTTGTCGTTTTATTGATGAGAACAAGGCGCGAACCGCGGTAGTAATCGACCAAGCCGGCAGCGGGGTAAACGGTGAGAGAGGTTCCGCCTACAATCAGCATATCCGCATTGGCGATTGCCTCTACGGCGCCGGTCAGTGTCTTCTGGTCGAGCCCTTCTTCGTAAAGCACAACGTCCGGCTTCACGGTTCCGCCACAGGAGCAGGTGGGAATACCTTTGCTGTCCCGTATAAACTCGGCGCTGTATTCTTTTCCGCATTTCATGCAGTAGTTCCGGTGAACCGAGCCGTGCAGTTCAAACACATTTTTGCTGCCGGCTTTCTGGTGCAGGCCGTCGATGTTCTGCGTTACCACAGCGGTCAGCTTTCCGGCGGCTTCCAGCTCCGCCAGCTTTTTGTGCGCGGCATTCGGCTGTGCATCGAGCGCAAGCATCTTGTCGCGGTAAAAGTCGAAGAATTCTTCGCGGTGCGTCATAAAAAAGGTATGGCTCAGAATCGTTTCGGGCGGATACCGATATTTTTGCCGGTAGAGGCCGTCAACGCCGCGAAAGTCGGGAATTCCGCTTTCGGTGGAGACACCGGCGCCTCCGAAGAAAACGATTCGGCTGCTTTTGTCAATCATGCTTTGAAGCTGTTCTATACTTGTCATACAAATCCCCCCAATTCGAGCCGAGATTGTAATTTCATTTTCCATCGTACTCGTTTTTTCCTGAGATTTCAAGCCTGCTGTCGTTTGTTGCGGGAGCGCAGAAATCCTTCTAGCTTTGCGACAAATAGAATTTAGCAATCGACTCTTTTTAGTAACTGGCTCTTTGGATTCACTAAAGTCAAAAATAAAAGGGCTGCTGCAATTCGTTTGCAGCAGCCCTTTACGCTTATAAAGAATTGGGTTGCGGGTCAGCCTGTGAAGTGCTGTGTCCAGTAATACCGGCCGGACGCATTCTTTGCTATGCCGACACCGATTTTCGTGTAGGCGGATTTCAAAATGTTTGCGCGGTGGCCGGAGGAATTCATCCACCCGTTCATGACCTGAGCCGGTGTCGTCTGGCCCATTGCGATGTTCTCGCCGGCGGCGCGGTAGGTAACGCCGAACTTCTTCATCAGGTCAAACGGAGAACCGTAAGTGGGGGAGGTATGGTCGAAATAGTTGTTGTTCGCCATGTCCTGCGATTTCACCGTTGCCGTCTTCATCAGAAGCGAATCTGCTGTGAGGGCAGGGAGGGAATTCTTCGCGCGTTCAACGTTTACAAGGCGGACGACCTCATTCTGAAATTCCGAATAGCTTGAAGTGCTTGCAATGGAGGAAGCCGGCTTAGAAGGAGTCTGGGAAACCGTTGAGCCGGAAGAACTCTTGGAGCTTGACGGCTTAGAGGATGACTGCGAGCCGGACTTCTGGGAAGGCTGAGAATAAGACGATTTGGAAGAATTCTGTTGGCATGATGCTTGGAAAGGATTCTGTGCACAGAATGCTTGGAAAGGATTTTGCAAGCATTGTGATTTACAAGATGTTTGAGGGTCACAATTCTGGGAAGAAGGCTGATAGCAAGACGATTTTGAAGAAGCCTTAGAGGATGATGCAGCCGGATTATTTTGCTTAGTCACGCTGCCCTTGGTTGACGCAATATTGCCGGAAGTCTCCGTCTGCTTGGAGGGGACAATTGCTTGGGCTTTCTCTGCGGAACAGCCGTTGTTCGCCGTATTGCAGTTGCCCTTCGTAACTGTGCTGTCAGATTTGGAAGTTGCTCCGGTGTTGCCATCCTTGCAGCTTTCGCCAGCAGATGTATCCGCGCAAATGGATGTGTTGTTTGCGTCAGAGGACGCCGGCTGCGAAGCATTGTTCAGGGAATTCGATGTAAATGCACTAAAGCAGCTGATTGCTGCAGTGATAATGAGGCTTATGATCTTACGTTGCATAATGATTTCCTTTCTTTGAAAATTCAGTCCTCGGTTTTGTACGGTCGTTGAATCGGTTACAAAAATGTAACCTTTCTGTAACGTATTGTAACACACGGACACCCTTTAGAACAACACACAATTTTTTCCTAGCCCGTCATCTTGCTTTTGTGCAAACCATGCATGGGTAAAAAAAGAGCCTTTCGCGGCTTTCGCCGTGAAAGGCTCTTTCAAAAGTGCAGAGCAGATTAGATTCGTGCAACGCCGGATTTGCGTGCTGCATCGGCAACAGCCTTTGCAACAGCAGAAGCAACATTGCGGTCCAGTGCGCTCGGAATGATGTAGTCCGGGGAAAGTTTGTCCGGAGTGACGAACGAAGCGATTGCATAAGCTGCGGCAATCTTCATTTCGTCGTTGATGTCCTTTGCGCGAACGTCCAGTGCACCGCGGAAGATGCCCGGGAATGCGAGAACGTTGTTGATCTGGTTCGGGAAGTCGCTGCGGCCGGTACCAACAACGGCGGCGCCTGCCTTGAGGGCAACGTCCGGCATGATTTCCGGAACCGGGTTTGCCATCGGGAACAGAATCGGGTCTTTGTTCATACTCTTAACCATTTCTTCGGTGACGCAGTTCGGAGCGGAAACGCCGATGAATACGTCTGCGCCCTTGAGCATTTCAGCGAGAGAGCCGGCTTTCTTTTCCCGGTTGGTGATTTTGGCCATTTCTTCCTTAATCGGGTTCAGGCCCTCGCGCCCTTCGTAAATAGCACCGTGGCGGTCGCACATAATGACGTTCTTGAGACCGAGAGCAATCAGCAGCTTGATGATTGCAATGCCGGCTGCGCCTGCGCCGCTGGTAACGACCTTAATCTCATCGATCTTTTTGCCGGTGAGCTTGAGAGCGTTGATCATAGCGGCAAGTGTAACAACTGCCGTGCCGTGCTGGTCGTCGTGGAAAATCGGAATATCGCAGCATTCCTTCAGGCGTCTTTCGATTTCGAAGCAGCGGGGTGCAGCAATATCCTCGAGGTTGATGCCGCCGAAGCTGCCGGCAATCAGGCGAACGGTGTTGACAATATCGTCAACATTCTTGGACCGAATGCAGAGCGGAATGGCGTCCACATTGCCGAAAGCCTTGAACAGTGCGCATTTGCCTTCCATAACCGGCATGCCGGCTTCCGGGCCGATGTCGCCGAGGCCGAGAACTGCACTACCATCGGTAACAACAGCAACAAGGTTGGAGCGGCGGGTCAGGTCGTAGCTCTTGTTGACATCCTTCTGAATCTCCAGGCAGGGCTGTGCAACGCCGGGAGTATATGCGAGAGAAAGGTCTTCGCGCGTCTCCAGCGGAGCGCGGCAAATCATCTCGATTTTACCTTTCCATTCGTAGTGCTTTTTAAGGGATTCTTTTGCGTAATCCATGGCAATAATTCCTTTCTTTGTTGTGATGTATTTATGTTATATATTCAGCTTGCTAATAGTATCTTTCAGCATTTCTGCGCTGGCGCTGAATTTCTTCAGTTCCTCATCGGTGAGCGGCGGAGTTACGCTGTTCACGAGGCCGTCACGATTCAGAACGAACGGAACGCTCAGGCAGACATCGGAATAACCGTATTCGCCATGGAGCATACCGGAAAGCGGCATAACAGCATCTGCATCGTGAAGAATGTTGCGGCAGATGTTTGTTGCAGAAACAGCAATTGCATAGAAGGTTGCGCCCTTGAGCTTAATGATTTCGCCGCCGGCCTTGTGCACGGTTTCAAGAGTCTTGTCACGGTCAATCGGAGTGATAGCAGGATTCTTTGCCTGAGCACTCTTGATGTACTCATCCAGCGGAATGCCGCCGATGCTTGCGAGAGACCACGGCACCATAGCGGAGTCGCCGTGTTCACCGAGAACATAAGCATGAACATGCTTCGGGTTGACATTCATGTGCTCTGCGATGATTTCACGCAGACGAGCGGAGTCCAGCAGAGTTCCGGAGCCGAACACGCGGTTTTCCGGCAGATCTGTTGTTTTAAGAATCGTGTAGGTAATGACATCAACCGGGTTGCTCACTACCACATAAATGGCATTCGGAGCATACTTCACGGCTTCCGGCATTACGCTCTTGATGATGTTGACGTTGCCCTGAGCTAGGTCAATGCGAGTTTGGCCGGGTTTGCGGGCAGAACCGAGCGTAACAATGACAATGTCGGAGCCTTCGAGGTCAGAGTACTCACCCGAGTAGATATTAACCGACGGGCAGAGAGCCGTGCACTGGATAATATCCAGGGCTTCGCCCCTTGCCTTGTCCTTATTGATATCGACAAGTACGATTTCGGAGGCGAGACCTTCCAGAGTCAGTGTGTAAGCGATTGTTGCACCTACATTACCTGCGCCGAGAATACTGATTTTGTTAGCCTTTTTCATGAATGGAAATTCCCCCTGTAAATATATGAAAAGCACGTAAGGTGCTTTTTTTTGATTTTCTATTAACTCTCCGGCTGTGCCGCTTTTTCCTTAACCAAAGCCATGCGGTAACCGATGCCGATTTCCGTTAAAATATACTTTGGGTTGGCAGGGTCGGATTCAATCTTTTTGCGGATATTGGCGATATTCACGCGCAAAATCTGGCGGTCATCTGCAGCAAAATGACCCCAAACATGCTTAATGATTTCTTCATAGGTTAAAACCTTACCCGGCTGCTTGGCAAGAAAAAGAAGGATTCGGTATTCATTCTGGGTGAGGTGAATTTCTTTTCCTTCCATTGTAACAATGCGCCGAAGCAAGTCAATAACAAGGCCGCCGTTTTTCAAAATTCCGTTTTTGGCGTTGTCGCCGAATTCCATTTTTACGCTATGCCTCTGGGCCATGCGGATGCGTGCCAGAAGTTCCGGGTAACCGAACGGTTTTCTGAGGTAGTCGTCCGCTCCCATGTCAAGAGCGCGGACTTCTTCTTTTTCACTTCCGCGGGAAGAGAGGATGAGGATCGGCAGTCCGGTCCAAGAACGGACTTTTTTGAGAACCTCAAGCCCTTCCATATCCGGAAGTTCCTGCTCCAGAAGGACAACATCCGGGCAGAGAGAAGAAATCATTGAAACCGCTGCAGCGCCATTCTCCGCAGGCAGGGGCTTGTAACCGTTTGCCTGAAGAACCGACGAAATGGCATCACGTGTTTCGGCATCGTGTTCTGCAATCAACACCGTAAATCTATTCTGCATCAGTTATTGTTTTTTCCCTCCCTATGTTCCGGTATGTGAAATAGTTTTGTCAGATGTTTTTATGTATGTTAATTGTTTGTCAACTATTATACATGATTCTGACAAAAAGGGACAGAGTATTAAGATTAAAAAAATATAAAAATTCCTGTTTACCCATTGTTGAGAATTATTCTTTCTGATATTCTTAACAAATGGGGAAGGACGTTTTTTCATGCCTGGGTGGCTCTAAAGCCGTCTGGGTGTTTTTTATGCCCGTTTTGTCGGGAAAAGGCGACAAATAGGCTTGTGAATTCTCAGAAATGTGTTACTATATTAGAGAATGCTCTAAAATATCATGGAGAGGCAGGAGAGTCACGGACCTTTCTGCTAATGGTATTTTATTGCCTGCCGTTTTGCGGCGCCGCGGCATTCATCTGGCCGAGTTAGTAATGTTCGCGGTCAAGGACCAAAAAACGGTACATATAGTCAACCTAAGAACAAAATAGAAACGGTGGTATTTATGGGGGTAATTGCGTTCCTAATCTTCTTCCCTTTCCTTGCAGCCGTTGTGCTTTCTTTGATGAAGAAGCAGAGCAAGGCAAGGGACGGGGTAGTCTACACCAGCTGCATTCTCATTGTGGCGGCGGTAATCTACCTCGCTGTGACTTTTCTCTCAACTGGCCAAACGCAGGAGTATCTTGTTGAAACAGCCGTTTGGGATCACCTGATACTTGCAGGGGAAATTTTCCTGATGCTTCTGGTGTTCTACTATGGCTTCCGGTACAAGAAATACTATGTTGTCCTGCTTTCCGCAGCCGGCACGCTCCCAATTGTTTGGGAAGAACTCGCCGGTTATGGCATAGAGGGGAGAAACCATATAACGGTCGACTACCTGACAATTATTATGTGCTTGATTGTCGGCGTTGTCGGCAGCCTGATTTGCCTCTATGCAGTCAGCTACATGAAGGATTATCACAAACATCATACCGATTGCCGCGACAGAACTTCGTTCTTCCTCGCCATGCTGTTCGTGTTCCTCGGCGCCATGTTCGGCCTGGTGTTCTCCGCGAATCTTTCTTGGATGTTCTTCTTCTGGGAGATTACATCCATCTGCTCGTTCCTGCTCATCGGTTACAGCCAGAACGAAATTGCAATCCGCAATTCGTTCCGCGCTTTGTGGATGAACCTGCTCGGCGGATTTGGTTTTTCGCTTGCGATTCTCTACTGCACACTTGTACTGAAGATTGCCAATATTCAGGATCTTGTTAAAGTTGCCACCCGTAACGGCTCCGGCGATTTTGTAGCCATCCCGCTGGCATGCCTTGCATTCGCCGCATTGACAAAGAGTGCACAGATGCCGTTCTCCAGATGGCTGCTCGGCGCTATGGTGGCACCTACTCCGACGAGCGCACTGCTTCACTCGGCTACGATGGTCAAAGCGGGCGTTTACCTGCTGATTCGTCTTTCGCCTGCCATGCAGAACACGCTGCCCGGCATGATGGTAATTCTCATTGGTGGATTTACATTCTTTGCCGCTTCCGTGCTCGCGATTTCGCAGAGCGACGGCAAGAAGGTGCTTGCTTATTCCACCATCTCAAATCTCGGCCTGATTACCGCATGCGCCGGCGTTGGAACCAGCGAAGCAACATGGGCCGCGATTCTGCTCATGATTTTCCACGCTGTTGCAAAGTCTCTGATGTTCCTCTCCACGGGTGCTGTTGAGAACTGCACCGGAAGCCGCGACATCGAAGACATGCACGGCCTCATTGTCCGCCTGCCGAAACTGGCTTTTGTCATGATGATCGGCATCTTCGGAATGTTCCTGGCGCCATTCGGAATGTTGATTTCCAAATGGGCTGCGCTGAAATCCTTCGTGGATTCCGGAAATGTTCTGCTCATGCTGTTCGTTGCCTTCGGCTCCGGCACAACAATGTTCTACTGGACGAAATGGCTTGGCAAGCTGATTGCGGTTCCGCACAGCTCGCGTCCGCATCCGGACACGGTCCATAAGGATGAGCGTGTTGCACTCGGAACTCTGGCTGCACTGGTTGTTATCCTCTGCATCCTGTTCCCGCTGATTTCTTCCAATCTGGTTCGTCCGGTGTTGGTCGCAATGTTCCACACCAACGAGCTTTCTATCATTACGCGCGGCGATATTCCGATTATGCTGCTGATGATGTGCATGATTGTGATTATTCCGCTGGTAGCCCGCCTGCTCACAGCGGGAAAGACAAACAAGCCTTCCCTTGCTTACATGGCTGGTATCAACAAGGGCGACGACGTCACGTTTGTGGATTCCTTCGGCGAATCCAAACAAATGTATCTTGCCAACTGGTATTTCCCGGAGCTTTTCGGTGAAAATAAGCTTCTGAAGCCCTGCTTGGCAGTCGCCTCCGCAATCCTCGTAATCCTCATGGTCGTCTCAATCGGAGGTGTTCTGTAATGGAAGTATGGATGACAATTCTGAGAGTTGTTCTTTTCCTTGTCCTCGCGCCGTTTGTCGGCGGTCTGCTCTCAGGCCTTGACCGCAAGATTTCCGCAAGGTTACAGGGCAGGCAGGGCCCTCCGCTTTTGCAGCCGTTTTATGACCTTGCAAAGCTTTTCAACAAGCAGTCGCTTATTGTGAATAAGTTCCAAGTGTTCCTCATCGGCGGATATGTACTTTTCACCGTGTTCACGGGCTGCCTGTTCTTCGCGGGCGGAGATTTGCTTCTTGCTTTCTTTGCGCTCACGCTCGGTGAAACCTTCTTCATGATGGCTGCGTTCTCCGCGAACTCCCCGTTCAGCTCCATGGGCGTTCAGCGTGAAATGCTGCAGGCAATGTGCACCGAACCGATGATTCTGATTGCAACCATCGGCTTCTACCGTGTGACGGGAAGCTTTATGGTCAGCGATATCGTCAGCACGGACATCTCTCCGATTGCTTACCTGCCCGGTATGTTCATCGGTTTCCTCTTCATCCTGACGATTAAGCTCCGCAAGTCTCCGTTTGACCTGAGCACTTCCCACCATGCTCACCAGGAAATGGTCAAGGGAACAACAACGGACCTCACGGGTAACGTTTATGCGCTGATTGAGCTTTCTGAGTGGTATGAACAGGTTCTGCTCCTCGCTTACATTGCACTGTTTATTTTGAACCGCAATCCGTGGAGTATTCTTGCTGCAGTAGTCGTTTGCCTGCTGAGCTTTTTCCTTGAAATTCTCATCGACAATGTTTTCCCACGCGTTAAGTGGGATGCCATGTTCCGCTCCGCGTGGATTGTCACGCTGATCTTCGGCGGCATCAACCTGCTGGCGACATTGTTTGTCAACGCGATTCATTAAGGAAGGTGACGTGCAACCATGAAAATGTCTAAATCACCGTGGCTCCTGCATTACGATGGTTCCAGCTGCAACGGCTGCGACATCGAGGTGCTGGCCGCGACAACGCCCGTCTATGACGTGGAACGTTTTGGCGTTGTGAATACAGGCAACCCGAAACATGCCGACATCTTCCTGATCACCGGCGGCATCAATGATCAGAACAAGGATGTCGTGAAACAGCTTTATGACCAGATGCCGGATCCGAAGGTCGTTGTTGCAGTAGGCATCTGCGCCTGCGACGGCGGTATCTTCAAAGATTGCTACAACATTCTCGGCGGAGTTGATAAAGTCATTCCGGTCGACATTTATGTCCCGGGCTGCGCAGCTCGCCCGGAAGCAATCATCGACGGCGTGGTGAAAGCCATTGCTCTGCTCGACAAGAAGCGTGAGCAGATGGATTTGGTTGAAGCCACGGAAGGAGGGGCTGAACATGTCTGAAAAGAATTCCGTCAATGTTGAAGTCAGGCAAATCGAAAAAGAGAACCTGCTCACGGAAGCAACCCGTCTGAAAGCGGAAGGCTATCGCCTGGCTCAGATGTGTAGCACCAAAGTGGAAAACGGTTACGATATCCTCTATACTTTCGGGAAAAACTACGATTTGCTCCACTTGCATCTTTCTGTTTCCGCAGGTGACAAACTCGAGAGCATCAGTCACATTTTCCCCGCAGCGTTCTTTTATGAAAATGAAATTCACGATCTTTTCGGCGTACCGGTTGAGTTTATGACGATCGATTACCACGGTGGCCTTTACCGCACAGCCGAACCAACACCTTATCACTGAAGGAGGAGTGCCAAATGAGTAAACGGAGTGTCGTTCCTTTTGGTCCTCACCACCCGGTTCTGCCGGAGCCGATTCATCTGGACCTCGTTCTGGAAGACGAAAAAGTGGTTGAGGCAATTCCCTCCATCGGTTTTGTGCACAGAGGCCTCGAAAAACTGGTGGAGAAAAAAGATTTCAACGAAATGGCTTTTGTTGCCGAGCGTACTTGCGGTATCTGCAGCTATATGCACGGAATGTCCTACTGCGCGGCAATTGAGCACATTATGAACGTTGAGATTCCTGAGAGAGCAAAATATCTTCGCACCGTGTGGTGTGAGCTGTCCCGTCTGCACAGCCACCTGCTGTGGCTCGGTCTTCTGGCGGACGGCTTTGGCTTTGAAAGCCTTTTCATGCAGTCTTGGAGACTTCGCGAGAAAATCCTCGATATGTCTGAGGCTTCCACAGGCGGCCGCCTGATCTCTTCAGTCAACAAAATCGGCGGTCAGCGCAAAGACGTGGATAACGCCATGCTCCGCGGCTTCGTGGAGGAGCTGGACAAAATGGAGCCGGAAATCCGCGAAATGGCGCGCACGTTCCTCAACGACAGCGCAGTCCGTTCCCGTCTTGACGGCGTAGGTGTCCTCTCCAAAGAGAAGGCGCATGAGCTCGGCGCTGTAGGACCGTTCCTGCGTGCAAGCGGTGTTCCTTACGATATCCGCACCACCGGATACCTCGCTTACGGCGACATTGACTTCGAGCCGGTTACAAGCGATATCGGCGACAGCTATGCCCGTACAGTCGTCCGCATCAACGAACTCTTCCAGTCCATTGACATTATCCGTCAGGTTGTCGCAAAGATTCCGGAAGGCGATGTTGCGGTGCCGGTAAAGGGTTTCCCGAACGGCGAATACATGATGCGCGTTGAGCAACCCCGCGGCGAGGCGCTGTACTATGTCAAGGCGAACGGAACAAAGTTCCTCGACCGCCTGCGCATCCGCACTCCTACTTTTGCGAATATTCCGCCGATGCTCGAAATGCTGAAGGGCTGCCAGCTTGCTGACGTCCCGATGCTGATTCTGACAATTGACCCGTGCATCAGCTGCACCGAGAGGTGAGAAATATGAGTTATTTTTCGTTTGTGAAAACTGAATTGAAGAATCTGTTTTCCAAGCCGGCAACTCGCCCGTATCCGCAGCAGCCCCGCAAATATGCCGAGCGCACGCGCGGACATATCGAAAACAATATGGATGTCTGCATCCTCTGCGGGCTCTGCTCCAAGAAATGCCCGACCGGCGCCATAACGGTTGACCGCACGGGAAAGACTTGGTCCATCAGCCGTTTCAGCTGCATTCAGTGCGGCTATTGCGTGGAAAGCTGCCCGAAGAAATGCCTTTCCATGAAGCAGACTTACACGCAGCCGGACGCGGAAAAGAAAACAGATACCTTCGTGAAACCGGAACAGCCTGCACCGGCGGCTCAACCGGCAAAGCCGGCTGCCGATGCTGCAAAACAGGCATAACCTGAGTTTGGAGTTATAATGACCGTTCACATTACGGTTTTCGGAATTGTACAGGGGGTCGGATATCGACCTTTTGTAGCCGGCCTTGCGGAAGAGGCCGGCATTTCCGGTTTTGTGAGAAATTGCGGAGGCATTGTCGAAATCAGTGCCTCCGGCAATCCGCAAAACCTGAAAAAATTTACGGAACGGCTTCGCCGAGAAGCCCCGGAAGGCGCCTTTGTCCTTCGCGTGGAAGTGCAACAGGCGGAAGAAGAGAAATTCGACGGTTTCCGCATTGCGGAAAGCGGCGAAAGACCCACTTCTTCCTCGGAGCCTCCGCTCATCCCGCCGGACCTTCCCATGTGTGAAGAATGTGCGCGTGAGCTGGAAGACCCGAAAAATCGGCGCTACCGCTATCCGTTTATCAGCTGCGCTTCCTGCGGACCGCGTTACAGCATCATCACAGGTCTGCCTTATGACAGGCCTCAGACGACCATGCGCGAGTTCCCGATGTGCAGCGCGTGTGAAAAAGAATACGCTAAGGGAAGAAGACGCCATGCGCAGACCATTTCCTGCCACGACTGTGGGCCGCAGCTCCTATACTGCGGCGCGGACGGCAAGAAATGCGAGAAGGAAGAGGCTTTGCGCCTTGCAACTCAGCTACTGAAAAACGGCGCCGTGCTTGCCCTGAAGGGCGTGGGCGGCTACCAGTTTGTTTGTTCCCCGTTCCTTCCAAAGACCGTCGAAAGGCTGCGCCTGCTCAAGGGGCGGGAGAAAAAACCGTTCGCCGTCATGTTCCCGTCGGTTGCGTCGGTCCGTGAGTGCTGCGAAGTATCTTCGGAAGAAGAGAAACTGCTTCGTTCCGCCGCACGGCCGATTGTCCTTCTGCGAAAAACGGCGGAGATTTTTTGCCCGTCCGTCAGCGGAGACAGCCGCTTTATCGGCGCGTTCCTTCCTTATACGGGTTTGCATCAGATTCTGACAAAAGAATGCGGCCCGCTCATCGCCACGAGTGCGAACCTTACCACAGAGCCGATTCTTGTGCGCGATGAGGATGTTTTTGCCATGAAATCACCGTACCTTGACGGGGTACTGTATAATACAAGAGAGATCCTAAATCCGCTCGATGATTCCGTCTCCCGCGTGTTCCGCGGAAAGCCGCAGCTCATTCGCCGCAGCAGGGGATATGTGCCGCTGCCGATTCTTTTGGACAAACCGACAAAACGTGCGGTGTTCGCCGCAGGCGGCGACTTGAAGAGCTGTTTCTGCCTTCTTTCGGGAGACCGGGCGTATCTAAGCCAGTATTTCGGCGACCTTGAGAGCTTTGGCGTGCAGAGGAACTACCGTGAGGGCATCGCCCGCATGGAGCAAATCTTCGGCATCACGCCGGCGATGGTTGCCTGCGACCTTCATCCTCGCTACTTTTCCTCACAGCTTGCAAAGTCTGAAGCGGAGCGGCTTGGGCTTAGCAAACCGGTTTCGGTTCAGCACCATCACGCCCATGCGGCCTCTGTTATGGCGGAGCATCATCTGGAAAGCTGCATCGGTGTGGTGTTTGACGGCACTGGTTACGGCACCGACGGCACGGTGTGGGGCGGGGAATTTCTTCTCTGCCGCGGCGCTGCGTTTGAGCGTGCCGGCTGCCTAAGCGGCATCACGCTTTGCGGCGGTGATGAAGCGGCGAAAAATGCCGCTCAAACAGCCGATTGCTACCGCATCGCTTCGGGAGAAACAAAGGGCGGAAGTCCCGCGCTGCCTCTCGTTTCGGCGGCCGTTGCAGGCGGAATCAATACCTTTACTTCCTCCAGCATGGGCCGTCTCTTTGATGCAGCCGCGGCGATTTTCGGCATCCGCGAAAGAAACGGCTATGAGGGTGAGTGCCCGATTGCGCTGGAAAATGCGGCGGCTTCGGCGCTTGCAAAGGGAAAAGAACCATATCCGTTCCGGTTCCGCATTACGCAGGGCGAGAACGGACGTTTGACAGCCGACCAGGCGGATTTCGCCCGTCAGTTGATTCACGCTTCCGAAAGCGGAGCTGACGCGGAATCTGCGGCGCTTGGGTTCCATCTGGCGATTGCGGAGATGGCAGAGAATATCTGCCTTAAAATCCGCGAAAGAACGGGGGAGAACCGCGTTGCTTTGAGCGGCGGGGTCTTTGCCAATCTTTTGCTTTCCAACGAATGTTTCAACCGTCTGGAAAAAGACGGATTTAAAGTTTACACCAATCAAATTGTCCCGTCGAATGACGGGGGCATCAGCCTAGGTCAGGCGTGGATCTGTGCACGTCTGCAAAACGGCTGACCAACGCGAAACGGAGGTTTAGAATGTGCGTTGCATTGCCCGGTAGGGTTGTTAAATTAAAAGGTAGACACGCCACGGTAGATTTCAGCGGAAATCTCGTGGAGGCCGACGCCGGCCTTGTCCATGTAAAGCCGGGGGATAATGTTCTGGTTCATGCCGGCTGTATTCTTCAGGTGCTTTCTCCGGAAGAAGGCGAACAGATGCGTGAACTGTTTCGAGAGCTGGAGGAAATATGACCGATATCCGCACATTTTTGAAAAATTATGACGGGCCGAAGGTCCGTCTGATGGAAGTCTGCGGGACCCACACGGCTTCCATCTCCAAAAACGGAATCGTCTGTATGCTTTCGCCGAACATCCAGCTGATTTCCGGGCCGGGCTGCCCGGTCTGCGTTACGGTAACCGCTTACATCGATCGCCTCACGGAACTTTGCATGCAGCCGAATACGATTGTTCTGACGTTCGGCGACCTCATGCGTGTGCCGGGTACCGAGCGCAACCTGAACGACGCGAAGGCTGCCGGGGGAAGCGTTCGCATGGTTTACTCTCCGCTTGACGCCTTGCGCTACGCGGAGGAGAACCCGCAGCTTACCTGCGTTTTTGCTGCGGTTGGGTTTGAGACCACGGCTGCCGTTTATGCCTCGCTCCTGCAGGAGGCCTTGCAGAAGGAAATCAAGAATTTCCGCCTGCTGACCTCCTTGAAGGTTATGCCGCCCGTCCTCGACTGGGTATGCGCCAACCAGGGTGGGATAGACGGCTTCATTGCTCCGGGTCATGTCAGCGTTATTACCGGTTGGAAAATATATGAACCATTAGCCAAAAAGTATAACATCCCATTTGTCGTTTCCGGCTTTGAGGGCGGACAGCTGCTCGAAACGATTTATGCGTTGGTGAAGCTGCGCGGGATGCCGCGTGTCATGAATCTTTACCCGTCGGTCGTCACGGAGAACGGAAACGAAGAAGCGCTTCGCGCCATGGCGGATTGCTTTGAACCGTGCCCCGCCGCGTGGAGGGGCATGGGCGTGATTCCGGATTCTGGCCTGCGCCTGCACGGCGAATATGCCATGTTTGATGCCGGAAGCGACGGATTGCTGCAAGACCACAGCTTCAACACAAATTGCCGTTGTGCCAAAGTACTTACGGGCGCGGTGTCGCCGACGCAGTGCCCGCTTTTCGGAAGAGTATGCACACCGCAGACGCCGCAGGGCGCCTGCATGGTTTCGCAGGAAGGCAGCTGCTACAATTATTACATCAGCGGGAGAGGTTCCAAATGAAGATTACAATGGCGCACGGAAGCGGCGGAAAGTCCACTTCCGAGCTGATTGGCACAATATTTGAGAAAGAGTTCAGCGACCCCACACTTTCCAAGATGGAAGACTCCGCTGTGCTTCCCGGTTCCGGACGGATTGCGCTGACAACGGACAGCTTTGTTGTAACACCGCTTTTCTTTCCGGGCGGGGACATCGGGCGTCTGTGCATCTGCGGAACGGTAAACGACCTGCTGATGAGCGGCGCGGAGCCGAAATACATCACCTGCGGCTTCATTCTGGAAGAAGGTGCCGACACCGACGACCTGCGTAAGATTGCACACTCGATGAGTGAAACGGCAAAAGAGGCCGGCGTGCGCATTGTTGCGGGCGACACGAAGGTCGTGGAAGGCAAGGGTGGCGTCTACATCAATACGGCAGGTGTCGGTTTTGTCCCGGAGGGCGTGGACATCGGCGCGGAAAACTGCCGGGAAGGCGACGTCATCCTGCTTTCCGGAAACCTCGGCGATCACCATGCGGCTGTTTTGAGCAAGCGCATGGGCATTGAAAACACCATCGTCAGCGACTGCGCCCCGCTTGTGGAGATGGTCAACGCCATGAAGCGGAGCAGCGTTCACATCCACGCCATGCGCGATGTAACGCGCGGCGGCCTCGGTACCGTTTTGAACGAGTTTGCGGCATCTTCGAACTGCACCATTGAGCTGCAGGAAGAATCCCTGCCGGTTTCCGACCAAGTGCGCGCCTTTTGCGGCGTGTTAGGCCTTGACCCGCTTTACATGGGCAACGAGGGCAAGATGGTCGCTGTGGTTGCGGCGGAAGACGCCGAAAAGGCTCTTGCCTGCATCCGCGCAAGCCGCTACGGAGAGAATGCTGCGGTCATCGGCCGCGTTCTAGCCGGAGACAGTGCTGTCCTTTTGAAAACACCAATCGGCGGAACCCGCGTCGTCGGGCCTCTTTACGGAGAAGGCCTCCCGCGTATTTGCTGATAGATTGCTTATAAAAAAATCCCCGCCTCATGGTGGGGATTTTTTGCTGCTCAATTTTACGAACGCTCAAGATGCGCAAAGAGCTGACGCACTTCGGCGCGAAGCCCCCGGTGTTCCGGAAGGTCCAGAGTCTGGTCGGCGGAAAGAATCTTCTGCGCGGCCTCCTGCGCAAGGTTCAGCGTATTCATATCTGCCGCCATATCCGCGATTTTCAGCACCGGCAGGCCGTGCTGGCGGTTTCCGAAGAAATCGCCGGGCCCGCGCAGCTTTAAGTCGGCGTTTGCGATTCGGAATCCGTCGTTTGTGGAGCAAAGCACTTTCAGGCGCGTCGTCGCTTCCTCATTCTGGGCATCGGAAATCAGAATACAGTAGGACTGGTGCTTTCCGCGTCCCACACGCCCGCGAAGCTGATGTAGTTGCGAAAGTCCGTAGCGCTCAGCATTTTCAATCATCATCACCGTCGCGTTCGGGACATCGACGCCAACCTCAACCACAGTGGTAGAGACAAGCACACTGATTTTTCCGGCGCTGTAAAGGTTCATAATCTCATTCTTTTCCTGCGCCTTCATCTTCCCGTGCAAAGCTGCCACCGAGCAGCCCGGCAGCCATTTTTTGCGGAGCTTTTCGGTGTATTGCTGCACGCTAGCCATGTCACTCTGGCCTTCCTCAATCATGGGGCAGATGATGTAGCACTGGCGGCCCGCTTCGATTTGCTTTCTCAAGAAGCCGAATGCGCGCTGACGCTTGTCCGACGTAATAAAATAGGTCTTGATTTCCTGGCGGCCGGGCGGCAGCTCATCGAGAATCGAAAGGTCCAAGTCTCCGTAAATCATCAGCGCAAGGGTGCGGGGAATCGGCGTTGCGCTCATGACAAGCAGGTGTGGGTTGTCGCCTTTCCCGGAAAGGGCAGCCCGCTGCGCCACACCGAACCGATGCTGTTCGTCGGTCACAACGAGGGCAAGGCGGCGAAACGCAACGGCTTTGGAAATCAGCGCGTGCGTGCCGATGACAAGCCCGATGCTCCCGTCCGCTAGGCCCTCCAGGATTAACTTTTTCTGAGCCGGAGGAACAGCGGACGTAAGTAGCGCAACCTGAATCCCTGCCGGCTCAAAAAGTTTCCGTAGAGATTCATAATGCTGCCGCGCGAGAATCTCCGTGGGCGCCATCAAGGCAGCCTGCATTCCGTTTTTCACGGTACTGTAACACAGGGCAGCCGCTACCGCCGTTTTGCCTGAGCCGACGTCTCCCTGTACCAACCGATGCATGACCCGCCCACTCATCATGTCCTCCATCGCCTCAGCGACGGAACGGCGTTGTGCCCTTGTGGGGGAATAGGGGAGAAGGCGGAAAAACTCCGCAGAAAAGTCTTTTTGTAGCTGAAAGCCGCTTTTTATCGTTTCGTGGTTCCGCATCAGACCAAGCCCAAGCTGAAGGACAAGGAGTTCCTCGAAAATCAGCCGCTTGCGCGCTTCTTCCACCGCCGCCGCATTCGGAGGAAAGTGAATGTGTACGATAGCCTCGCGAAGGCCGCAAAGGCCATATTGTTCACGAATCGGCTGAGGGAGCGGATCCCGTATTTTTTCCGGCAGAAGCGCAAGCGCTTCCTTTACCGAATTTGCAATCAGGCGGCTGCTGAGGCCCTGTGTCTGGCGGTATATCGGCCGAATGGGAGGGCAGGTCTCGGCAGGAAAAAATTCCGGAGAAACCATTTCCCGCTTCAGAAAATTCGCGTTGACTTTCCCGTAAAATAGGTATTCCTGTCCCTCTTTGAGAAGGTCGGTTACATAGGGATTGTTGAAAAACAACAGGGAAAATTCGGAATCTCCGTCATCCGCCTTCCCACGGTAGAGCGTCATCCCGCCGCGTATGCGCGTGCCTTTCGGAGATTCCGTCACAACAGCACGGACAGCGCACGGCACACCAATCGGTGCGTTGCGGATTGCGCAGGGATTGCTTAAGTCCTCATAGGCTCTAGGGTAGAAACGAAGCAAGGCGCCGACCGAAGACACGCCGAGCTTCTTAAAAAGCTCAGCGCGCCGACTTCCGACGCCTTTGAGTGACTGAATATCTTTCCGGTATAGAGTTGCCAAAATTCCACCACCTACCGGTCCGGTGAAATGTTTATTCCACGGAAACGATGTAGTAATAAACAGGCTGACCGCCGTTTACCAGCGTTACTTCAATGTGGCTGGGGATCTTAGCCTTTATCTGGTTGCAGACGTTGGTGGCTTCCTCCTCGGTGACATTGTTGCCGTAGATAAGCGTTACAAACGAGGTACTGCGGGAAACCATCTGGCGCACCAGCTTTGTGCAGACCTTGCTGATATCGCGGTTATGGTCGATAATCTCGAGTTTTCCGTTGACAAGGCCCATAGTGTCATCTTTGCGAATCTTACGGCCGCCGAATTCAGAATCCCTTGCCGCGTAGGTGACAGTTCCGGTTGCAACAGCCGAAGCAGCCTCCATCATATTGACGGTGTTTTCTTCCACTGTGCTTTCGGGGTCATAAGCAAGCAGAGCAGTAAGTCCCTGCGGAATGGTCTTTGTAGGAAGCAGAACAAGTTTCCGGTCGGTTACAAGCGGAATGGCTTGTTCCACAGCGAGAATGATGTTTTTATTGTTCGGCAGAACAAACACGGTTTTTGCCGGCGTAGCGCGAACCGCCGCAGCAATCATCTCGGTGCTTGGGTTCATTGTCTGGCCGCCGCTGACAACCTGCCCGCAGCCGAGGTCGGTAAAGAGGGTCTTCAAGCCGTCACCGGCAGCTACGGCAACAAAACCAACTTCTTCGGTCGGTTCAACGGGCTGAAATTCTTCTGAATTCTTCGCCTGAGCCTCTTCGTTTTCTTCCGCGGCTTTGCGATGCTGTTCCTTCATGTTTTCGATTTTCACGGTCAACAGCTGGCCGTAGGCAAGGCCTGCTTCCAACGCATTGCCCGGATTTTCCGTGTGCACATGTACTTTGATGATTTCGTCGTCATCCACGACGAGTACGCAGTCACCGATTGTTTCCAGGAATGCACGCAGCTCGGAGGGCTGTTTGGTGCATTCCTTGTTGCGCCCGACAATAAATTCGGTGCAGTAGGTAAAATGAATTTCCTGGTCAAACTCCGCTGCTGCATTGCGGAAAAATTCATCAGAATCTATATTTACTTTTTCCGTGCTGACATCCTCTTGAATCACAACACCGTCACGGAGATAACTGAGCATACCTTCAAAAATACAGCACAGCCCTTTTCCGCCGGCGTCCACAACGCCTGCACGTTTCAGAACAGGCAGAAATTCCGGTGTCTGTTTCAGGGCTTCCTCTGCGCCGTTGCAGACTGCCTGCCAGACAGTACAAGGGTCATTTCCGTTTTCCAGCGCTGCTCGTCCGGCTTCACAGGCAAGGCGCGCAACGGTCAGGATGGTTCCTTCCGTCGGCTTCATAACAGCTTTGTAGGCTGCCTCAACGCCGATGCCGAGTGCTTCTACAATATCTCCACCGCCGACCTCGTTTTTTCCTTCAAGACCTTTTGCAAAGCCTCGAAAGAGGATGGAGAGAATTACACCCGAGTTGCCTCGCGCTCCGCGAAGCATTGCGCCTGCGGCTGTCTTCGCGATTTCACCGGCGGAATCGGAATTATTATTTTCAAGCTCACGAACAGCTGAGCTGATTGTCATGGACATATTGGTACCGGTATCGCCATCCGGCACTGGGAAAATATTCAGTTCATTAATCGACGTACGATATTTCAGAACGTTATTTGCACCAGATATGATTGCCGTTTTCAGGTCGGTTCCGTTTATCACTTTGTCAGCACTCCCTCAAATCGTATAAACGGGTTTACCCGCATCGATTCAATCTTATTCTGAAATTACTTCAAACTAATTTTGCAATTATTTCAATCTTATTCTGTAATTATACCATATCGTTGTCCCCGATTCAATCATAAAATCGGAAGCCATGCTCATGCAAAAAGAAAACCCTCCGTATTTCGGAGGGTTAAGTATGCGGAGTATGTTCAGCGCGGCTCAACAATCAATTTGATTGCAGTGCGTTCCTCACCGTCGATTGTAACACTGGCAAAAGCGGGTATGCAGATGGCATCAATGCCGGACGGAGCGAGATAACCGCGCGCAATGGCAATTGATTTAATCGCTTGATTCGTAGCACCTGCACCTACAGCCTGCAATTCTACTGATCCGGATTCCCTGATTACTCCTGCAACTGCGCCGGCGACCGAGTTCGGCGCTGACTTTGATGATACCTTGAGTATTTCCATCGACTATCCCCCCATTTTTGGAAGAAATAATATTATACTCAAATAATAAAACTAAAATTCTAATTTTGCAAGAGTAATTTAATAAATTCTGTAAATTCTTAACAAAATCTTACACGATCGTAAGACGTTCGACCCCAACTGTTCTGCCTGTGGCCTCGTCGATGGTAAAAATTGCCCCGTCAATGCGGCAGTCGCCTTCGGCAATATCGAACCTTGCAGGCATCTTGGTACGCATTTTTTGAATGATGATTTCAGGTTTAACACCGAGCACAGAATGAATCGGGCCGGTCATGCCGAGGTCGGTGATGTATCCAGTGCCCTTTGGCAGGATACATTCATCCGCGGTCTGCACATGGGTGTGCGTTCCGAAAACCGCGGAGACACGGCCGTCGAGGTAATAGCCGAGCGCGCGTTTTTCACCGGTCGCTTCCGCGTGGAAATCGACGACTGTGATTTTTGGCATACCTTGTGCGAGAATTCGGTCAACGCAGTCAAAAGGGGAATCCATGCTTTCTAGGTAGACTACGCCCATCAGGTTGATGACGCCGACCTGAATCCTTCCCATATCGACAACGCAGAAGCCGTGCCCCGGTACAGAGGGGGGAAAATTGGCCGGGCGCAGGAGCGTTTCGCAGGAGTCGTAGAGGTCGTAGCTTTCTCTGCGGCGGAAGCAGTGATTTCCGGTGGTGATGATATCTACACCGCTGTCAAACAGAAACTGCGCGGAAGCCGGCGTCAGACCATTTCCGTTCGCGGAATTTTCTCCGTTTACGATAACGAGGTCAATGGCCTTCATCTTTTTCAGGGCGGGAAGATGGCTGCGCAGGAAATTGCAGCCAATGCTTCCCACAACATCACCGATTGCAAGAATATTCATAGGATACATCCTCCGGTTCAACTATAAAAAGATGGGGAACAGTCGCCTGCTCCCCTTCATCGTCTGATTGCTATTTTGCGTATTCGATTGCGCGGCTTTCGCGAATAATATTAACCTTAATCTGACCCGGATATTCCAAATCACTTTCAATTTTTTTGCAAATCTGTCTTGCAAGAAGAACCATCTGATCGTCATTAACCGCTTCCGGTTTAACCATAATGCGAATCTCACGCCCAGCCTGAATTGCAAAGCACTGTTCAACGCCTTCAAAGGAAGAAGCGAGTTCTTCGAGCTTTTCAAGCCTCTTAATATAGTTCTCAACATTCTCACGACGTGCACCCGGACGGGCGGCACTGATTGCGTCAGCAGCCTGAACAAGGCAGGCGGCAATACTCTTTGCTTCCACATCGCCGTGATGCGCCTGAATGGCGTGGATGACGGCGTCGTTTTCCTTGTACTTTCTAGCAACTTCTACGCCGATGTCAACATGCGAACCTTCAATCTCGTGGTCGAGAGCTTTGCCAATATCATGCAGCAAACCGGCTCTGCGTGCAACTGACGGATCAATTCCGAGCTCAGAGGCCATCATTCCGGCCAAGTAAGAAACTTCAAGCGAATGATTCAGAACATTCTGACCGTAGCTTGTTCGGTAGCGCAGGCGCCCGAGGAGCTTCACAAGTTCCGGATGAATACCGTTGATTCCGGCCTCCAGAACAGCGCGCTCGCCTTCCTGCTTAATGGTAGCATCAACCTCGCGGCGAGCTTTTTCAATGGTTTCTTCGATTCGTGCGGGATGAATACGCCCGTCGGCAATCAGATGCTCAAGTGCGATGCGTGCAACTTCTCTGCGGACCGGTTCAAAGCAAGAGAGGGTAATGGCTTCTGGTGTATCGTCAATAATCAGGTCAACGCCGGTCATTGTCTCAATCGCCCGGATGTTCCGGCCCTCACGCCCGATGATGCGGCCCTTCATCTCATCGTTTGGCAGCGGCACAACGGAAATCGTAGCTTCCGCAACATGGTCGGCGGCACAGCGCTGAATGGCGGTTGAAATGATTTCTCTTGCCGCTTTTTCTGCTTCTTCACGCGTCTGCTGTTCAAACTCCATGAGTTTAACGGCTTTTTCATGCGTCAGTTCATTATCAAGACTGTTTAGCAGGTATTCCTTTGCCTGCTCCATGGTGAATCCGGAGATTTTTTCCAGCATGTCAAACTGGCTTTTCTTTAAAGCATCCGCTTCCGCCAAGCGTTCTTCAACTTGCTTGTGCTTGTTGTTAAGAACTTCTTCCTTGGCCTCGAGCGCTTCCATTTTCTTATCAAGGGTTTCTTCCTTTTGCTGGATGCGGCGTTCCTGCCGCTGAACTTCCTTTCGGCGCTCGTTCAGCTCGCGTTCCACTTCTGTGCGCTGGCGGTGAATTTCGTCTTTTCCTTCAAGTATTGCTTCTTTTTTCTTTGCTTCTGCCGTTTTAATGGCATCACTTACAATGCGTTTTGCTTCTTGCTCTGCAGAACCTATGGTATATTCAGCAGTTTTCTTGCGGTGCTCTGTTCCCCAAATGAAGCAAATCACACCTGCAACAACTGCGCATACAACCGCAATTATTATGCAGACATACAAATCAACATGCAAATGCTGGCACCTCCCTGTGGTAAGAATTTAAGTAACATTCCGTATTTCTAAATCAAAAGGTAAAATTGCTAAATGCACACAATCGCATCATAAGACTAATTGTATATCTTTTCACACCCTCCTGTCAAGGAATTTGCTTGATTCACAAGGCGGTAACACAGTACAAATTCCAGAGTGTAAATTTGTGTAAAAGAATTGTAAAAGCGTTTTCCGCGGGTAGAAAGTGCCCTTGACAACAGCTAAAACTGGTGCTATGATGAGGCCAAACAGCATAACTACAAAGCGTTGATGAGGAAGCCCCATCAAGGCCGCAGCAGAGAGCAGGCGTTGTAAGCTGAAAGCGCCTGCGGCGGAGAAGATGAACGGCTACCGCCTCTGAGTGTGCGCCGTGGCAGTTTTTGCAAAAGGCGTGCCGGCCGGCACCGTTATAGCCGTCAATGAGGGCGGGTTTTCCCGCTGAAATTGGGTGGAACCGTAAGGAACGAGCCTTACCCCATGTGGGTAAGGCTTTTTTGTCGTTAATTTTTAGAAGGAGTGAATTTTGCATGGTAAAAGTCAGCCTAAAGGGCGACGTCAGAGAATTTGAAAGCGGAACGACGGTTGCGGAAATCGCAAAGTCAATCGGCGCAGGACTCTATAAAGCCGCATGCGCCGGAAAATTGAACGGAAAAGTGGTTGACCTTCGCACACCGGTGACGGAAGACTGCGAGTTGCAGATTCTGACATTTGACGATGCGGAAGGCAAAAAGGCATACTGGCACACAACCTCTCACATCATGGCGCAGGCCGTGAAGCATCTCTTCCCAGATGCGGGTTTTGCAATCGGCCCTGCCATTGAAAACGGGTTCTATTACGATTTTGACCTTCCCCGCACGCTTACGCCCGAGGATATGAAGGCAATTGAGGAGGAAATGAAGAAGATTATCAAAGCGGACCTTCCTCTTGAACGCTTTGAGCTTTCCCCCGAAGATGCTTGCGCATTGATGGAGAAGGAGCACCAGAAATATAAGCTCGAGCTGATTCGAGAACATGCCGGAAAGGGTGAGAAAATCAGTTTCTACCGCCAGGGCGATTACGTTGACCTGTGCGCCGGCCCGCACCTGATGAGCACCGGGCGTGTCAAGGCCGTGAAGCTGACAAACTGCACCGGAGCTTACTGGCGCGCCGACGCAAAAAACAAAATGCTCCAGCGTGTTTACGGCATTTCCTTCCCGAAGGCTTCGGAGCTGGAAGCGTACCTCAACATGATTGAGGAAGCAAAGAAGCGCGACCACCGCAAACTCGGCCGCGAACTCGATTTGTTTGACATCTATGAGGAGGGCCCCGGATTCCCGTTCTTCCTGCCAAAGGGCATGGTTCTGCGCAATCAGCTGGAGCAGTTCTGGCGCGAAGAGCACATCAAACGCGGGTATCAGGAAATCCGCACCCCGATGATTCTGAGCGAAGAGCTGTGGCATCGTTCCGGCCACTGGGATCATTACAAAGACAATATGTATACCACCAAAATCGACAACGCCGATTTTGCAATCAAGCCGATGAACTGCCCGGGCGGCATGCTTGTTTACAAGCGGAAGATGCACTCATACCGTGATTTGCCGGAGCGCCTGGCGGAACTCGGCCTTGTTCACCGCCATGAGCTTTCCGGTGCGCTTCACGGCCTGATGCGCGTTCGCTGCTTTACGCAGGACGATGCCCACATCTTCATGACGCCGGACCAGATTGAGAGCGAGATTCTCGGCGTTATGTCGCTGATTGACAGCTTCTACAAAGTGTTCGGCTTTGATTACAGCCTTGAGCTTTCCACGCGTCCGGAGGATTCCATGGGTACGGACGAACAGTGGGAGATGGCGACGAACGCCCTGATTCATGCTTTGAAGGCGAACGGCAAGCCGTATGAAATCAACGAGGGCGACGGCGCATTCTACGGTCCGAAGATTGACTTCCATCTCCGCGATTCGCTGGGCCGTACTTGGCAGTGCGGAACCATTCAGCTCGACTTCCAGATGCCGGAGCGTTTTGACCTCACCTACACAGGCGAAGACGGCGAAAAGCATCGTCCGGTCATGGTTCACCGCGTCGTTTTCGGCAGCATCGAGCGCTTCATCGCCATCCTGACGGAGCACTATGCGGGCGCGTTCCCAATGTGGCTCGCACCGGTGCAGGTAAAGGTTCTGCCGATTTCCGATGTCACCCGCGATTACGCGCAGAAGATTACCGACCAGCTTGAGGCTGCCGGCATCCGCGTGGAAATCGATACCCGCAACGAGAAAATCGGTTACAAGATTCGTGAAGCACAGCTGCAGAAGATTCCTTATATGCTTGTCGTCGGCGAGAAGGAGCAGCAGAACGGCACGGTTTCCGTCCGCGGCCGCAAAGCAGGCGACCTCGGCAGCATGACGCTCGAAGCATTCCTCAAAAAAGCAAAGGAAGAAATCGATACCAAAGCAGCCGATTGATTCTTTCGATACACACGGAAAACAGGTTCCGGAGAAATCCGGAACCTGTTTTTTATTCGCAAAACGACAAGCATCCGAATAAAAGCGCAAAAAAATCGGCGTATCTCCGAAAGACATACGCCGATTTCGCAGTCCGTTTATATGGTAAGAAAACCCTTATGATTCAAAGAAGGTAAGAATACCCTTGTAGGTCATGTAAACATCGAGCTTTGAAACAACCTCAAACGGGGAGTGCATCGAGAGAACGGGCACGCCGATGTCGATGACATCCACATTCAGGCTGGCAATATAAAGAGCAACGGTTCCGCCGCCGCCAAGGTCGACTTTGCCCATTTCGCCGATTTGCCAGAGAACGTCGTTCTTGTCGAACAGGGTGCGGATTTCGGAGACAAATTCCGCCGAAGCCTCGCTGGTGCCGTTTTTTCCGCGGGCGCCGGTGTACTTGGCGACGCCAACGCCGCCGTTAATAAAGTTGGCGTTCAGCGCTTCATAAGCGTCCGCATAGGTTGGGTCAAACGCGGCGGTAACGTCTGCCGAGAGGCATTTGGAGCGGCTCAGAACATGGCGCGCCTCCAAGCCTTCCGCCTGCGCGAGGTCGGCGATGAAGTAGCGCAAAAATTCGGAGTTTAGGCCCGTGTTGCCGTAGCTGCCGATTTCTTCGCGGTCGGCGAGCACCGTAACAATCGTTTTCTTCGGCTTCTTTGCGTTCAGAACAGCGGTTAGGGCAGGGTAGGCGCAGACGCGGTCATCATGGCCGTAGGCGCCGATCATGCTGCGGTCAAAGCCGAGGTCAACAGCATGGAAAGCGGGGACAAATTCAATGTCCGCAGAAACAAAATCTTCCTCTGTCATGCCGTATCTTTCATGAAGGAGCTTCATCACGTTCAGCTTGACAAGGTCGTCGCCTTTGTCGGTGCGAATCGGGCGGCTGCCGATGAGAATGTTGAGGTTTTCACCCTCAATGCCCTTGACGAGCGTCTTTTTCATCTGTTCGTCGGCAAGGTGCGGCAGCAGGTCGGTTACGCAGAACTGCGGTTCGCCGTCCCGCTCGCCGATGTTTATGTCCACGCGGGTGCCGTCTTTCAGAATGACGCGTCCATGCATGGCAAGCGGAATTGTCGTCCACTGGTATTTCTTGATGCCGCCGTAGTAATGTGTCTTGAAGAGCGCCAGTTCGTTTTTCTCATAAAGCGGATGGGGCTTAAGGTCGAGGCGCGGAGAGTCAATGTGCGAAGCCGCAATGCGAACGCCTTCGCGGCATCCTTCCGTACCGATGACGGCAAGCACAACGGCCTTGCCGCGGTTGTTGTAATAGACCTTGTCGCCGGCCTTATATTTTTTGGTCGCGTCAAACGGGACAAATCCGGCTTTTTCAGCCTGTTCAACGGCAAATTCGACGGCTTCCCGTTCCGTTTTTACACGGTTGAGAAATGCCTTGTAGCCTTCGCAGTATTCGTCGGAAGCCTGAATCACAGATTCCGGCATTTTTCTGAGACCGCTTTTGCGGTCAACGAGTAACTTCTCCGCAAGTTTTTTTGCGTCGATTTTCTCTGTATCCTTTGCCATGCTGAAACACTCCTTCATTGTATTTTCAAATGCGGCTTAGTCGGAACCGTAAAGTTCTTTGTATTGCTCGTAATTCTGTTCCACCTTGCGGGCGTAGTCCTCGGTTTCCGGATACGGAACAGAAAGAAGGGTTTTGCCATCTTTGGAGAGGGAGGAATCTTTGAGCCAGCTGTCTACCCGCCCCGAACCAGCATTGTACGCACAGAGCGACGTGTGAAGAACGCCGTATTTTTTAATTAAATAGGCGAGAAAACGGCATCCGTATTTCACATTGACTGCCGGGTTACGTAGAGAACTGGTGGGAAGCGTTACACTTCCGTGTTCCTGTTTCTGAAGCCATTGGAAGGTTTCCGGCGTCAACTGCATCAGCCCCACGGCGCCGGCGCTGGATTCCGCATCAGCCTGAAAGCGGCTTTCCTGACGGATGACCGCGTAAACGAGGTTTGGGTCTAAGCCGTTTTCCTTTGCCGCAGCAGTCACTTCTTCCGCATAGTCGCGAGGATACATCTTGTAGAGTGTCTGAATATGCACCCAGCGCAGAAGAAAAATGGCCGCAACAACCATAGCCGCAAGAACGGCGGCGGTAATCAGCAGCTTTTTATGCTTCTTCATTCGTATCCCCCATAATGCGGTTCAAAAGATTCGCAACGGTTTCGTCAAAAACATCCCACGGGGTGCTGCCATCAAACGTGAAGTCGGCTCGTTCTTTGTAGTAATCGTTCCCATGCTGTGCCGCCATTCTTAGCGCGGCGTCTTTCTCCGAAATCCCGTCACGCGCCATAATGCGTTTCAGGCGGGAAGCGTCCGGTGTGATAACCGCAACCGTAGCATCGCAGAGATTCTCCGTTCCGCTTTCAAACAGCAGCGGCGCGTCGAGAATCACGGCTTTGCAGTCGCTCGCGGCTGCCTCAGCCAGCTGACGCTTACATTCCCGGATAATGGCGGGGTGCGTTACGTCGTTGAGTTTCTTCGTGTTCTCCGGCGTGGAAAAAGCGCGTTCGGCGAGCTTTCTGCGGTCGAGCGTTCCGTCTGCCGCGGCAATATCGTCGCCGAAGGTTTCTTTCAGGCGGGCGAGGCAGTCCGGATTCTGCACAATATCCCGTGCGACGCGGTCAGCGTCAACGACTGCACAGCCGAGCTTGCGGAATGCGGCCGCCACAGTGGATTTTCCGGCACCGGTCGGCCCGGTCAGACCGATGATGGGTTTACGCAAGTTTTAGCACCTCGAATCCTGCGGCGCGCATCAGCCGGTTATAGACGGCAAGCCCGACGCCCTTCGGCTCCGGACAGCGCGCGTAAACCGTTTTGGCGCCGATGTCGTCCAAATGGCGCAGCGCTTCAAATAAATCCCGCGCCTGCGCTTCATAGTCGGTTTCGCCGCCGTAGCAGACGGCTGGAACATCAACGAGTTTTTCTTCGCCGGTATAGCATAGGACCGCAACGCCGGGAGCTTTATGCGAATTGACAAAATCTGCGAAAGTTTTCTCATCGCTTTGGATTATAATGATATTTGCTTTCGGAGAATAATGCTTGTATTTCATACCGGGAGACAGTGGTTTTGCGTCTTTCGGCAGAGGATTGAGGACGGCTTTGTCGACATCGACCCTGCCGAGGACAGCCTGAAGCTGTTCCAGCGTAATCCCGCCCGGGCGAAGCAGGCGCGGCGGGTCTGAGGCGAGCGTTACAATGGTGGATTCCACTCCCACACCGCAGGTTCCGCCGTCCAGCACGGCGTCGATTCTTCCGTCCATGTCGCGCATGACGTGTTCGGCGGTCGTCGTGCTCGGCAGACCGGAGCGGTTGGCGGACGGAGCGGCAATCGGCACCCCGGCCGCGGTGATGAGTGCCTGCGCAACGGGATGGGACGGGAACCGGATACCGACGGTGGGAAGCCCCGCACTCACGATGTCCGGAATTAAATCGGATTTTTCCAGCACCATGGTCATCGGCCCGGGCCAATATGCTTTTGCAAGTTTTTCCGCAGATTCGGGAACGGATTTCACAAGCCGGCGAATCTGCTCGAAAGCGGATATATGAACGATGAGGGGATTATCCTGCGGACGTCCCTTCGCTTCAAAAATCTTGGCAACGGCCTTGGCGTCCAGTGCATTTGCGGCAAGGCCGTAAACGGTTTCGGTCGGCATGCCGACAAGTCCGCCGTTCCGAATGATTCGGGCGGCTTCTTCAATTGCGCCCGGTTCGGCGGCGTTCAGCAGCAGAGTATGCATTCTTTTCTCTTCCCTTTATCTAAATTATACGGACTGTTCCGCCTGCTTCAGCTTGGCGGCGCGGTCTGCGGCAATCAGCGGGTCAATGATTTCGTCAAGCCCGCCGTTGAGGATATCGTCGATTTTATACAGCGTCAAACCAATGCGGTGGTCGGTCACGCGCCCCTGCGGGTAGTTGTAAGTGCGGATGCGCTCCGAACGGTCGCCGGTGCCTACCTGAGAACGGCGCTCCGCGGCTACCTTTTCGTCCTGTTCCTTCTGCTTCATTTCAAACAGGCGTGAACGCAGGATTTTCAGCGCGCGGTCTTTATTTTTGTATTGGCTTCGTTCGTCCTGACATTCCACCACGATGCCCGTCGGCAGGTGGGTAACGCGGATGGCAGAGGAAGTTTTGTTGATGTGCTGTCCGCCTGCGCCGCTGGAACGGAACGTGTCGATTTTCAAATCATTGGGGTCGATTTCCACTTCTACCTCATCCACTTCGGGCAGAACGGCCACCGTGGCCGTGGAGGTGTGGATGCGCCCCTGCTGTTCCGTTTCCGGCACGCGCTGCACGCGGTGCACGCCGCTTTCATATTTCAGGCGTGAGTAGGCGCCTTCGCCGCTTATCATGAAGCTGATTTCCTTGAATCCGCCGAGCTCCGTTTCGCTGGCATTGAGAATTTCCGTTTTCCAGCCCTTTGATTGGGCATACATACTGTACATCCGGAACAGAACAGCGGAAAAGAGGGCCGCTTCTTCGCCGCCGGCCCCGCCGCGGATTTCCATAATGACGTTGCGCTCGTCGTTCGGGTCCTTTGGCAGAAGCAGAATCTTGATTTCTTCCGTCAGCTTTTCTCGCTCGGCGCGCGCCGTATTCAATTCTTCCTCGGCCATTTCGTGCAGCTCACGGTCAGAATTATCGCTGAGAAGAGCAAGAGCGTCTTCTTCGTCCGCAAAAGTTTTCTTATATCTGCGATATGCTTCGACAAGCGGTTCTATGCTTTTTGTTTCCTTCATCACATCGCGGTAAAGATCAGGGTTTGAAACAATATTCGGGTCGTAGAGCTTGCGGCTCAGTTCTTCATATCGCTTCTCAAAAACATCGAGGTTTTCAAACATAGTATTTGTATTTCTCCTTTTACATTTTCCCGTTTAGTCAGCAAAAGGAGTTCTATAATTCATCCTGCGTGTTTTCACGGATGATTTTCTTGATGTTCTTTTCACATTTCAGGCGGGGCACAATGACTTCATGCCCGCACTTTGTGCACCGAATGCGAAAATCCATTCCGGAGCGCAGCACAAGGAATGTGTTGTTCCCGCAGGGATGCTGTTTTTTCATCAGCAGCTTATCGCCGGGTCTGACATCCATCGGTGGTGTCTCCTTCCCGTTTTGGTTGTAAGCCATAGATAGCTTCTCTTCATATCACACAATTATAACATAAACGCAGGGAAAGAGAAACAGCGCGTGCTTGCCGAGACGGCGGTTCGCAGCTATAATAGTGGAATAAGTATGGCAAAGGACGGCGATAAAATGTCGGAAAAAGAAACGGTGCTGCATCAGCTGCCGAAAGGGGGAGGCTCGGACTGTTATACACCGGAGAACATCGTAGCTGGGCTCAAAACCGAGAAAATCGGCCGCACCGTTTTTTGTTACGACATAGTCGATTCAACGAATGAAGAAGCAAAAAGACAGGCCCTGAAAGGCGCACCCAGCGGAAGCCTCTTTCTTGCGGAACAGCAGACATGCGGCAAGGGACGTCTCGGCCGCAGCTGGGTTTCACCGCCCGGAACCGGAATGTGGTTTTCGGTTCTTCTTCGCCCGGAAGTCCTCCCTAGGAACATCGCGGCGACCACCCTCCTTGCCGGAACGGCGGTCTGCGGTGCTGTTCGGGAAGTTACCGGATGCGACGTAAAAATTAAGTGGCCGAATGACATTGTAGCCGGCACCAGAAAAATAAGCGGTATTCTGACCGAAATGAACGTCACAAAAGGGTGTGCGGAATTTGCAGTCGTCGGCATCGGTGTAAATGTAAACTCCACGGCTTTTCCGGAGGAACTGCGTGACAAGGCAACATCCATCTTCCTCGAAACCGGCAGACCTGTCCGCCGCATCGCACTTTTGCAGGAGATCCTGCGCAGGCTGGAGCTTCTGCTGAAGGAAAATGCCTGCGGCCTCGGCGCCTCATTCCTTGAGCAGTACAAAGCAGACTGCGTCTCACTCGGCAGACAGGTGGGGTTCCGGCACGGCGGTGTTTTGATGACGGGCACTGCAGTTGACATTTCCCCTGAGGGCGAGCTGATTGTCCGCCTGCCGGACGGTTCCTTGCAGACTGTATTATCCGGCGAAGTGAATATCCAAGGCTTTTACGGGAGCAGCATGACACCGTAAACAACGAAACTGAACGAAACTGTAAGTCGTCCTTCCTGCAATATTTTGTAGCAGAATCATAAAAAATACGATGGGTAATAATTGAGCCTTTTTCAACAGATTAAACTGATTTTTCAACATTTTGACAATCGAAGCGTGGAACGAACCAATATTTTGTACCGGAAGAAATGAATATTTCGCTTTTCATGGAATCTTCATCAAAGTGTTACCGTGTATTTACCCTTTAATAATAGAGTTTTAATTGGGTCATACTAGTATGTAACTGTTCTTTATAGGCCAATTGCGAAAGGAGAATGCTTCATGTATACGATTGGCATCAATACGTATGCAAAAGTTTTTTCTGTTGTCATGAAAGGCAACATCACCGAAGATGACAGCAGAACTTTTGCCGCGGAACTGCAGAATAAAGTCAATACCATAGTTCCTTCCGATTATGCACTTTTGGTCGATACAAGGGACTTGCCCGAAACCATGCGCCTCAGCGGGAGGGAACTTTTAAGGAAAAGCCTGATTTCGTCAATACCGTTCAAAACAAAATATCATTTTACACCGGTGCAGGTCCTCGACTAGCTACAACATATAAAAATCCCCGGCTTTTCGGAACGGGCCCGATGCGGCGGCTGGCTGCATACGGGGCGATTCCTGAACGCCGGGGATTGCGTTTATGATTTTTGCTTTCCTGCGGTAATTTTGCCGCACCATTCGCCGAGCATCATTGCGGGAAGTGTTGCGGCATACCAAAGAATTGAGAACGGAAGACATATCTGACCGAGAATGTTCATCGGCATCTGGGAATAGTCCCAAACATCCATCTTGAGAATCAAGTTTACGATAACGCCTGTTAAGAATTCAACGGCAGTGATAATGCCGGAACCGGCAAAGCATTTCACAGAAAGCGGCATCGCGCGCAGCTTTTCGTTGCAGATTCGATCAATCAGGCAGACGCAGGTTCCTCCTGCAAGAGCCATAGAAAAATCCGTTCTTCCGCGGCATAAAATTTCACAAGCGGGGTAGAGGGTACCGCCCATCATAAAAAGAACCGCGTATTTCTTCATGTTTTCAGCATTCACCTCCAAGCGACAATTTCATTGTTCGCTCGGGGGTGGGCAATATTCATGGAAAAAACGGGCGGAAATGCTGGCGTTAATTGCCGATTTCGGGTAAAACCTACTATTCTTTGTGGTATAATGAACCGTAGAGAAAGAGAGGAATCAATACATGCAGTTCGGAAAAAATATTCTGGCTTATCAAGACGAAATTGTTCGTGATCTTGCCCGAATGGTGGCGATACCTTCCGTTTGCTCAGAAGCGGAAGAAGGCAAGCCGTTCGGCGCGGAATCCGCCAGAGCTTTGAATGAAATTTTAAAAATTGCCGAAGGACTGGGCTTTGCAACAAAAAATGTCGGCAATTACGCAGGCCACGCGGAATACGGCCAAGGTGAGGAATCTGCCGCGGTAATTACGCATGTTGACGTTGTTCCGGCTGGAGACGGCTGGGATACGCCGCCGTTCCAGATGACGCAGAAGGGAAATCTGCTGTATGGCCGCGGTACTGCAGACGATAAAGGTGCGGCTGTCGTTGCTCTTTACTGCCTCAAGGCCTTAAAAGACGCCGGTGTAAAGGGCAAACGGAAAATGCGCGTGATTTTCGGTGCAGGCGAGGAGATTGCGAGCGATGACCTCGCCATGTACTTTAAAGAGGAGCCGATGCCTGTAATGGCGTTTACTCCGGACAGCGAATACGGCATCTGCAACCGGGAAAAAGGGATCATGCGCGTCAGGCTTAGCTCAGCCAGAAGCGGCATGGAAGCGGTAAAAGAATTTTCGGCAGGAACGGTAGTCAACGCAGTGCCCGCATTGGCGGAGGCTGTCGTCGAAGGAGAAGATAACCTGCTTACAAGGCTTCAGGCCGCTGCGGAAAAGACAAATGGCAAATTCGAGTTTGAACAGAGAACAAACGGCGTCAAAGTTACGTCCATCGGAAAGGCAAGCCACGCCATGCAGCCGCAGGAAGGCATCAACGCCGCTTCCAATTTGATTTGCCTGCTGGCTGACGTTCTCCCGACCGAGAAGTTGGGTGGCTTTTTCGCATTCCTGCGGAATGCCGTCGGCACCGAAACAGACGGTGCTTCCATGGGCGTCAAAATCAGCGATGAACCCTCCGGGGCATTGACGCTAAATCTCGGAATCCTGCATGCCGACGCTTCCTCGGCTGAAGCAAAGCTCGACATTCGCTACCCTGTTACCGTAAATGGGGAGGAAATCTTTGAAAAGATTCGCTCCAAAGCGGAAACAGCCGGCATCAAAGCGGAACTTCTGCTCGACCAGAAACCGCTTTACTTCCCGGCAGACCACCCGCTGGTGCATCTGCTTCAGGAGTCCTACCGGGCTGTGAAGGGCGTTCCCGCCGAGCTGTATGCAACCGGCGGTGGTACTTATGCCCGCTCGGTTCCGGGCAGGGCTGTGGCGTTCGGACCGTTCTTTGCAGATGAGCCGAACCGCAGGCTCCACGATTCCAACGAGAGCATCGATATTTCCCGGTTCATGGAACATGCGCAGATTTGCTTGGAAGCCATGTACCGCATGATGACGGAATAAGCGCTGCAAAGCGCAGCAAAAAGGGAAACCTTTTTTGAGGTTTCCCTTTTTCATTTTTTGTTTATTCCTCAGGCGGACAGTCGTAGCGAAAATCGAAGAAATCTGCGACTCCACCCACTGTTTTTGTGGAAAAGAGGAAGAGTGCGAACCGGCAGCCCACAAACTGGTCCAGCCGGAAAAAGAGCTTGTGCGTAATGCCGAGTTTTTTCCATTCGCCGTTGTGCAGGTAGAAAAATTCTGCCTCGTCGTCCTTGCCGGGAAGAGTACATTTCGCCTTCAGCGTAACGACCGGCCCGTCCACGGGAATCCGCGCATATTCTCTGCCCGGTTCCGTGATAACGCGGTTCGGTGTTGGGCCGCAGTCCTCTAATTCCCGCGCCACCATGGCAAGATAGTACTTCCCGTTCTCTTTTGTAAGGGCGAGAAACGCGTAGCAGCCCTGCAGCGTGCAAAGTCCGGCATAATCGCCGTCGTGAAGACCGCTACCGTCGACTGTGACCGATGCTTCACATTCGGGGAATACGGTGCGCTGCGTCAGCGTGTTCACGGCTTGGCAGACGTTGGTGCAGAGCTTACCGCTGCGGATGCGCAGATGCCCGGGGCACTCCGTCAGCGACCAAAGGTCGTGATTGGGAATGTGGTTCCACTGCCAAAAACTTTTCAGCGTTTCGCTTTGGAAATCATCGCTGCCGTAAAGCGGCTCGTAACGGTGTTCGGGGCGGGTGCTGGTTGTTTCGACTAGCTTTGGCGCTTTCCCGTCGATGCCCAGAACCGGAAAATCGTTTTCCCAGTGCATCGGAACGAGAACCGGCACGCGGCCGACTGCGCCGTGGTCCTGAAACAGCATGGCATACCATTTCCCGTCGGGCGTGTCAACAATTCCGCCCTGCGCGACGCCTTGGTTGAAAAATCCCATGTCGTCGTCCATTATGTCTTTCCCGCGGAATTCCCCTTCCAGGGAGTCCGAAACAAAGCAGGTTTCCACCCGTCGCTTGGTTCCGTCATTCGGCCAGTGAATCAGGAACAGATAGTATTTCCCGTTGATTTTGTAGAAGTGGGAGCCTTCGTAGCCGAGGCCGGCGTTCTTCCTGTCCTGTACCAGCAGGCGGTTGAGGCCGCCCGGTTTCGGACCGGTCAGGTCGGAAGTCAGCTCGGTCAGGTAGATTTCCGTGTTGCCGTGAACGATAAAAACGCGGTCGTCTTCAAAGTAGAGTGAGCTGTCATAGTAAAAGCCTTCTATGTTCTGCCTCTGCCACGGACCCTCAATGTTTTTTGAGCGGAACAGATAGGTGCGGTGCGTGTCGTTTGCAATGAAAGATACATAGAACGTGCCGTTGTGGTATCGGAGGGAACCGGCCCACATTCCTTGGCCGTAAGCGCATTTTTCCCCTTCCAGCCGTTCTTCCGGGGTGTTTTCCAGTTCATCGTAGAGATAACTTACAATTTCCCAGTGAATCAGGTCATAGGAGCGCAAAATCACGCCGCCTGGCATGAAGTGCATGGTGGTGCTTACCATATAGTAGGTGTCTCCTACCCGTATGACATCGGGGTCGGGAAAATCACACCGAAGAATCGGGTTCGTTCCTATCATAAGGCTGAATCTCCTTTCTGGCGAGGCCTGTCAATTGTTTTCATTGTAAGCCGTGCAGATTCAGCGGACAAGCGCATCTGCGCAAAATGGCAAAAGGTTTCCGAAGTTGAGCAAGAAATGGCACTCAAAAAGAAAAGATGGCGCACAAAAAGATTGGATGATATTATCAAAACGCACTCCGGAAGTGCTGGAAAAGATGGGCCTTCTGGCGGGGCAACTGCTGCAGATGGTGCTGAACATCATGTGGGATGGTTGCCGCAGAAGGAAGGACGCGGAAAGCGTTAACGGAGGATGAAAGAGTGTTGATTGTGAAGAGGCGCCACTCCGGCAGGGAAAACCGGCAAAATCAGCTCCGGGAAAGATTGACTTTTCTCTTTGCCCGGTTTATACTTGAAAAGTGTTTTGAATAGGAAAAAAGCGCTGAAGGGCAGAGCAGCAGGGAAGTCCGCTCAAGAGAGGGAACCGTTGGTGTGAGGTTCCTGCGGAAGCCGTGCCGCAGCCGGCCCGGAGCTTCGCACCGATGAGGTGCGGCGTTTTCCCGCGTTAAGGGGGCCAGAGTGGCGCCTTATTTGGGCGCAATTTGGGTGGTACCACGGATTTTTCCGTCCCATACGGGCGGGGAAGTCTTATTTTTTTGCGCGGCCATAAATTCGGCCGCGCCGGAAATGGGGCAAAAAGGACTATGAAATGGACAGGATTGAACGAACTGCGCGAGATGTATCTTTCGTTCTTTGAATCGAAAGGTCACTTGCGTCTTCCAAGCTTTTCACTGATTCCGAAGGACGACAACAGTCTCCTTCTCATCAACTCCGGCATGGCGCCGATGAAGAAATATTTCACCGGCGAGGTAACGCCGCCGCGCAAGCGCGTGACCACATGCCAGAAATGCATCCGCACCGGCGACATTGAAAACGTCGGCATTACGGACCGCCACGGCACATTCTTTGAGATGCTGGGGAACTTTTCGTTCGGTGATTATTTCAAGCATGAGGCGATCGCTTGGGCATGGGAATTCTGCACCAAGGTGCTGGAACTTCCGGAGGACAAGCTGTGGGTGACAATTTATATCGACGACGATGAGGCGTACGACATCTGGACAAAGGAAGTCGGCGTCGACCCGTCGCACATTGTGCGCCTCGGCAAAGAGGACAACTTCTGGGAGCATGGATCCGGCCCGTGCGGCCCCTGCTCGGAAATTTATTTTGACCGCGGCGAGGAACACGGCTGTGGCAAGCCAACCTGCGGCGTAGGCTGCGACTGCGACCGTTATGTGGAATTTTGGAACGTCGTTTTCTCTCAGTTCAACAGCGACGGCAAGGGCAACTACCCGCCGATGGAGCATCCGAACATCGACACAGGCATGGGCCTTGAACGCCTTGCCTGCATTATGCAGGGTGTCGACAACCTGTTCCTTGTCGATACCGTGCAGAACATTACGAAGCAAGTTTCCAAGTTGACCGGCGTCAACTATGGCGACGACGAGAAAAAAGACATTTCCCTGCGCGTTATTACCGACCACATGCGCAGCGCCGTCTTTATGATTGCCGACGGCGTGATGCCTTCCAACGAAGGCCGCGGCTATGTGCTTCGCCGTCTGCTCCGCCGTGCGGCGCGCCATGGACGCCTCCTCGGCATGCACGAGACATTCCTGTATAAGATTGTCGATACCGTGGTGCATGAGAATCAGGGCGCTTATCCGGAGCTTGCCGAAAAACGCGACATGATTACGAAGCTCATTCGCGTGGAAGAAGAAAGCTTCGCAAGAACCATCGACCAGGGACTTCAGTTGCTGAACGGCTACATGGACGAGACCGTCAAGAGCGGCAAGACCGTGTTCCCGGGCGAAGATGCGTTCCGCCTGAGCGACACCTACGGCTTCCCGATTGACCTCACAAAAGAAATCGTTGCCGAGCGCGGCCTCACGGTGGACGAGGAAGAGTTCGGCAGACTGATGCGCGAACAGCGCGAACGTGCCCGCGCGGCACGTAAAAACGCCGGCGCCGATGCTTGGGCCGGTGAGAGCAATGTCCTCGACGGGGTGCCGGAGACGGAGTTCCTCGGTTACGAGACTCTGGAAGCCGAGGCAAAAGTGCTTGCCATCGTCCGCGACGGCGTGCGCGTGGAATCCGCTACGGCCGGCGACGAGGTTCTCCTCGTGCTTGACCGCACTCCGTTCTACGGCGAGAGCGGCGGCCAGGTCGGCGATACCGGCTCCATCGAGTCCGAAGATGCCGTGCTCGAGGTAACAAACACAACGAAGAACCAAGCGAAGAATTTCTTGCACCATGTTGCGGTTCAGGCAGGAGAGATTCGCGTCGGAGATAAAGTCAAGGCAGCGGTGAATGCAGACCGCCGCGCCGCCATCATGCGCAACCACACAGCGGCACACTTGCTGCAGGCAGCTCTGCGCCGTGTGCTCGGCACGCATGTGGAACAGGCGGGCCAGCTTGTCAACGACAAGCGCGTTCGCTTTGACTTCACGCACTTCTCCGCCCTCACAAAGGAAGAACTGAAAAAGGTGGAGGAGCTTGTCAACCACGAAATCCTGAGCGCTGTTCCGGTCGAGAGCCGTGAGATGCCGATTGAAGAAGCGAGAAAGCTCGGCGCGATGGCCCTGTTCGGCGAGAAGTACGGAAAGGTCGTCCGTGTCGTTTCCGCGGGAGATTTCTCGAAGGAATTTTGCGGCGGTACGCATGTTTCAAACACCGCCCAGCTCGGTTTATTCCGCATCGTTTCCGAGAGCTCTGTCGCTGCGGGTGTCCGCCGTATTGAGGCTGTAACAGGAACGAATGTGCTTGCGCTGCTCGACGAAACAACCCAGATGGTAGAAGACGCCGCCCGCGAACTGAAGCTCAACAACCCCGCAGAACTTGTTCACCGCATCGGCCAGCTGTCGGCAGAACTGAAAGAAAAAGAGCGTGAAGTCGAATCACTCAATGCGAAGCTAGCTGCCATGCGTGTGGAAAGCCTGTTCTCTTCCGCAAAAGACGTGAAGGGCGTTCAGCTCATCACGGCAAGATTTTCCGGTGTGGAGCCTGCCGCCCTGCGCGTAATGTGCGACAAGGTGCTGGAACGCTCGCAGAACTGCGTCGCCGTTATTGCCGGCGTGAACGGAGAAAAGATTAACATTGCTGCCTGCGCAGGCAAAGACGCACAGGCCAAGGGTGCCCATGCGGGCAAGATTGTCCGCAGCGTTGCCGCAGTCGCGGGAGGAAGCGGCGGCGGACGCCCAGACAGTGCCATGGCCGGCGCAAAAGATGTTTCAAAGCTTGATGATGCTCTTTCCGCAGCCGAAAAAATTGTTGCGGATATGTTGAAATAAGGCTATAATAATACCGTTGTGCAAAGGAGGTTCCGCGATGGACTGTGTGTTCTGTAAAATCGCCGCAGGCGAGATTCCGAGCAAAAAGGTCTACGAGGACGACAAAGTCCTTGCATTCTATGATCTTGAGCCGCAGGCTCCGGTGCATATTTTGATTATCCCGAAAGAGCACATTGCTTCTGCGGCTGAAATCACGCCGGAAAACAGCAGTGTTGTCGCACATATTTACGAAGTAGCTGCAAAGCTTGCAGCGGAGCAGCACCTCGATGACGGCTTCCGCATCGTCTGCAACGCAGGCAAAGACGGCGGCCAGACTGTGCCGCATCTGCATTTCCACCTGCTTGGCGGGCGTTCGATGAAGTGGCCTCCCGGCTGATGGAAGGCTGCGCACGGATGCCGATTACATTTTGAAAGGTCGTTCTGATTATGAGCGGGAAATACTATGAAATGACGATTGCAGGTTGCAAGCGGCAGCTGCCGATTTGCCCGATTAATGAGCACCTCGACATTGCCGGCTTCATCATGCTCGGCGATGTGGAACTGACGGAGAAGACCGCCGCCGCACTTCTGAAAAAGTGCCCGGAACACGACGTCGTCGTGACCGCCGAAACAAAGGGAATTCCGCTTTGCTATGAGATGGCAAGGCAGGGCTGCGGCAAATATGTTGTGGCGCGCAAAAGCGTCAAGGTATATATGAGAAACCCGATTTCCGTCGAAGTGAAGTCCATTACAACGGATCATATCCAGAAGCTTTTCCTTTCGGAAGAGGACGAAAAGGTTCTGCGCGGCAAGCGCGTGTTGATTGTTGACGACGTTATCAGCACCGGCGAATCGCTTGCAGCCATGGAGAAGCTCGTCGGAATGTATGGCGGCAACATTGTCGGCCGCGCGGCCGTGCTCGCAGAAGGCGACGCAAAGGACCGCAGCGATATTATTTATCTGGAACCTCTGCCGCTTTTCTTCAAATAAAGTTCAACGAAATACGGGGGAGTTTTATGAGACGACCGCTGGTGTTGGTGGGATTTTGCTATCTGCTGACGCTTGCGGCCGCCGTTTTTTTCGGCGCAAGTCTGTCGTTTGTTCTGTTATGGGTCTGTCTCGCCGGATTTGCCGTTACGTTTTTTTGGTGGCGTACCCGGCGGGCAGTTGTTTTTCCGCTCGCCTTTGCGGCGGCTGCTGTTGCGCTTGCGTCGTTTTGCTTGTACTCCCGCACGGCGGTGGAACCGCCCCGTTCTCTCGATGGGAAAACCGCGGAGATTACCGGCACCGTCTGTGAACTGCCCGAACAGCGCTACGGCCGCTGGTACTATGTAATTCGCGTCGACAACGTCAGCGACGCAGAGGAAATCAAGAATTTCAAGATTCGCCTTTCCTCCTCGAGTCAGCTGGATGTCGGGCCGTATTCCCGAGTCAGCGGAAAAGTTAGCTTCTTCCTTCCGTCAGGCGGCGACGGCTTCACATCGCGCAGTTATTACGCCTCAAAAGGCATCATGCTTTCCGCTTACGCGCCGTGGGGCGAAACGTTGGAAGTATTGCCGCCTAGCGAGAAGCCGCCGTATTACTATGCGCTTTGCGTACGGCAAAAGCTTCTGAATGCCCTCGATGAAGTGCTTCCGCCGGAGGAGACGTCGCTCGTCAAGGGTATCCTGCTGGGGGATACAAGCGGCCTCTCAGACAGCTTGATGGACGATTTCCGAACGGACGGAGTCTCGCATATTCTCTCTGTTTCGGGATTGCATATGTCGACCATTGCGGAGCTGCTCATCTTTCTGCTGCTGTTCTGTCGGATTCCGAAACGGGCTGCGTCTGTTGCAGCAGCCGGCGGCGTGCTCGGATTCATGGCGGTAACGTGCTTCGTTCCGTCCGTCACGCGCAGCGGCGTCATGTGCCTGCTGTTTCTTGCCGGTCCGCTGTTTTCACGCCGCGCGGACCCGCTGAACTCTCTATGTACGGCAGCTTTGCTGATTTGCATTTCCAATCCGTACTCCGCGGCGGATGTCGGCTTTCTGCTCTCATTCTTTGCCACGCTCGGCCTCATCGTCTGCACGCGACCCGTTACAGCTTTCCTCAATAAGAAGTTTGACCGGGTACGGGCGCTCAGCCCGCTTGTGAAGGGAATAAACGGTGTGCTTGCCACTTCGGTGGGCGCCACGCTGTTCACGCTTCCCATCATCATTCTGAGCTTCGGCACCATGTCGCTCGTTTCACCGCTGGCAAATATTCTGGAACTTGTACCTTCATCGCTCCTCTTGTGCTTCGGCGCAGCAGCCGCAATTTTTCAGCTGCTTCTGCCGCAGACGTTTCTCGCCATGCCGTTTGCCCTTGTTTCGGGTCTGCTTGCAAAATATATGCGTGCGAGCGCGGCGTTTCTTGCTCGTCTGCCGTTTGCGTCTGTTTCCGCTTCGCAGGGATTCGTAACGCTTTGGCTTGCGGGCACACTGCTTTTGTTTGCCGCGGCCCTGTTTCTCGCGAAGGGCAAACGGCTCTTCCCACAGGCGGCCTGCCTTTCCTTTATTTTGTTGCTTGTTGGCATCGGCTCGTTTCAGCTGTCTCGCCAGAATGTGACGCGCCTGACGCTGCTTGACGGCGGGGACGGCATATGCGCCGTGCTTACGCGGGGCGGACATGCTTTTGTCGTCGGATGTGACAGTTATAACTCGGGGAAACTGCTCTCGCACTTTTGCAGCGAAAACGTATCAAAGCTGGACGGCATTGCGGTGCTGACGCAGAATCGGGATGAGTTTACTTGCGCGAAAGAGATAGCGGCTCGCTTCCGTCCGGTGAAGGTCGTTGCTCAGGAAACTGCGGCCGCGGACGGATACGTCAGGCGGGCAGCGCAGAACAGTCTGCTGATTCCGTTTGTGTCGCAGGCGGAATGTACGGTGTGGAATCGTGTAAAAATTCAACTGGTGCAGGCGGGGAAGGCCACAGCGGCGCGGATTACGTCTGACGGCGTTTCGGTTCTTCTGTGTCCGGACGGGGTGAAGAGCCTGCCTGCGAACTGGAAGACTCCGGATTTCCTTGTCGTCGCGTCCGCGTCGTCCGCGCTCGAAGATGTTTCGCCGGTCTGTACCGTTTTCTCTATGGAAAATGAGACACTCCGGAAAAATCATGACGTTGTGGCCGCACGGCGAGCCGTCTGGACGGGCGGATACGGAAATCTTGTGCTGAATATGACGGGGGAACGAAAACTGTCCGTCGGGAGGGAAAAGTAAAATGCCTGAAATAACCGAAGCGGAGCTGAAAAAGCAAATTGAAAAAAATAACTTTGCCAAGCTGTACTTTCTTTACGGCGAAGAAAAATACATGGTGGAGCATTATGCCCAGCGGCTGATTGCCAAAGCTTCCGCGGAAGGCCTGCGCGACTTCAATTTTCAGAAATTCGACGGCTGTGAGGCGGATATGGATTCCATCGCTGCAGCGGTAGAAGCGATGCCCGTCATGGCGGAGCGAAAATGCGTGGCAGTCTCCGACCTCGACGTTGGCGCCCTGCGAAGCACAGATGCGAAAAAACTCGAAGAAATTCTTTCCGACCTTCCCGACACCTGCGTTCTGGTGATTTACCTTCTCTCCTTCAATTTTGACGAGAAGCGCGATAAAACTTGGAAAAAGTTCCTCACGACCGCCAATAAAATCGGGGTTACGGTTCCGTTCCGCCGCCTTTCGCAGGCGCAGATAGAAAAATTCATCTGCGCCTGCGCGGAAAAGCGCGGGTGCACAATAACCCGCCAGAACGCCGCGAGAATGCTTTCACTCTGCGGCACGGATCTGCAAACCGCGCTGAACGAACTCGAAAAGCTGTGCGCTTACACCGGCAGCGGCGAAATCACCGCGCAGACGGTCGATTCCATGACGGTCCGGAATCTAGAGGCGCGTGTCTTTGACCTTTCCAAAGCGATTCTCGCGGGCGCCAGCGACCGTGCCTATACGATCCTCGGTCAGCTTTTTCAGCAGAATGAAGAACCGGTTTCCATCTTGGCGGTCCTCTCGGGGGCGTATCTCGATATCTACCGTGTGAAGGCTTCGCTTCAGAGCGGATTCTCCGCGCAGGAGCCGGCGAAATATTTTGACTACGCTCGCAAGGAGTTTCGTCTGAACAACGCGGCATACGAAGCGAAGCGCTTTTCAACGCCCATGATTCGCCAAAGCCTTGACGCCTTGCTGGAAGCCGATGTGGCGCTGAAAAGCTCGCGCGGAGACCGCAGGCTGGTGCTCGAGGAGCTGCTGGCGAAGCTGATTTGGATTGCGGAAAAGGAGAAGATCGCTTGATTCACGTTAAAGAGGCAATCGTTGTAGAGGGAAAATACGATAAAATCAAGCTGTCTTCCTTTTTAGATGCGCTGATTATCGAAACGGACGGTTTCCGCATCTTCAAAGACAAAGAGAAGATGGCCATGCTCCGCAAACTGGCGCGGACGCGGGGCCTCGTGATTCTCACAGACAGCGATTCTGCGGGCTTTCTGATTCGCAATTACCTCACCGGCTCCATTCCGGCAGAGCAGATTAAACACGCTTATATTCCGGATTTGTTCGGAAAAGAAAAGCGCAAGGCGGCGCCTTCCAAAGAGGGAAAGCTCGGTGTGGAGGGCGTTCCGGTTGAGACAATCCTCGAAGCACTTCGGCGTGCAGGTGTCGGCACCGAGGAGCAGGAAGAAAATGCCGGAGGGCGTAAGATTACAAAAACCGACCTTTATCTTGCCGGTCTTTCGGGCGGGCCGGGAAGTTCGGAAAAACGGCGTAAACTGCTCCGCAGGCTGAACCTCCCCGAACATCTCTCGGCTTCTTCATTGCCGGGCGTGCTCAATTCGCTGATGAGCTACGAAGATTTTGTGCGACTCACTTCCGAGGAATCGGAGCCGAGCGGGCAAGGTTGACAAAACGGGAAAAAAAGAATACAATAATATAAAATTTAACAATAGTGCTGTCTTCGGGGCGGGGTGCAAGTCCCCACCGGTGGTGATGCGGCGTAAGCCGACGAGCCCACGAGCGCTATGCGCAGGAGCTGGTGCGATTCCAGAGCCGACGGTATAGTCCGGATAGAAGAAGATAACGCAATCTTTGCGTCTTTTTGGCCCCTGCAGTTTTCTGCAGGGGCTGTTTTCGTTGACAGCCGGAAAAGGAGAGCATTGCTATGGAAAACACCAACACAGCGGCGGTCTGCCGCAAAAAGCCAACCTTGCTTGACATTCGCAATATTGCCCAAATGGGTATTCTTGCGGCGATTGCGTTTGTTCTGGCGTCACTTGAGATTCCCGTATGGTTTGCTCCCGGCTTTTACCGAATTGATTTGAGCGAGCTTCCCGTGATGATCGGCGCGTTCGCCATGGGCCCGCTTGCGGGCGTGATGATTGAATTCCTCAAAAACGTGCTGTATTTCTTCCTTCACGGCAGTTCCACGGCTGGAATCGGTGAGATCGCAAACTTTATTGCGGGCTGCTGCCTTGTGGTACCGGCCGCACTGTTCTATAACCGGAAAAAAACAAAAAAGAGGGCGCTCATCGGCATGTGCGTCGGCATTGTGCTCATGGCGATTGCGGGCTGGCTGCAGAACGCTTATATTCTGCTCCCACTCTATGCTTCCGTGTTCCATATTCCGCTCGATTCGCTGATTGCCATGGGAACAAAAGTAAACGCATCGGTTACTGACCTGCCCACATTCGTTCTGCTGATTGTTGTGCCGTTTAACCTGCTTAAAGGTGCTGTGGTTTCCGCGCTCACCTTGCTGCTTTACAAACGGGTCAGCCCCATCCTTCATGGCAAGCTTTGCTGAATATTACATTACTTTGCGTTTGTATATTTACTTTTTTTCTTGCCATGCTATAATAAAACATATAAAAAAATATACGCCCCTTATCAAGAGTGACGGAGGGAACAGGCCCTATGATGTCCGGCAACCTGCTTTTGCAAGGTGCCAAGTCCTGCGGGAAACCGACAGATGAGGTATGGTGATACTATGCCGCTCGGTTTCGGGCGGCATATTTTTTATAACCGGAGAGGAAATCGCTCGGCCGGGGGAAAACAGGAGGATGTAAAAATGTCAAAACACTTCTTTACTTCGGAATCAGTAACGGAAGGCCATCCCGATAAAGTCTGCGACCAAATCGCCGATGCCGTGCTCGACGCTATCATTGAGCAAGACCCGGATGCCCATGTGGCCTGTGAAGTAACGGCCACCACCGGAGTCATCCATGTAATGGGTGAGATTTCGACCAGCTGCTATGTGGACATCCCTGCTATTGCACGCGGCGTTGTCTGCGATATCGGCTACAATAACCCAGCCTATGGGTTTGACGGCAACACCTGCGGCGTGCTGACCTCCATCGACGCACAGTCGCCGGATATTGCAATGGGGGTGAATGAGTCGCTCGAAAGGAAGAACGGCGCCCGCGATGAAGACGACCTCATCGGCGCGGGAGATCAGGGTATGATGTTCGGCTTTGCCTGCGACGAAACACCGGAACTGATGCCGATGGCAATTTCTCTGGCGCACAAGCTTTCCAAGCGCCTGACCGAGGTCCGCAAGAACGGAACGCTTACATACCTGCGTCCCGACGGAAAAACGCAGGTCACTGTGGAGTATGACGGCGACACGCCGGTCCGCGTCGATGCCGTCGTTGTTTCCGCTCAGCACGACCCGGATGTTTCGCTCGAGCAGATTCGCGCGGACATCAAGGAACATGTCATCAAAAAGGTCATTCCCGCAAAATGGCTCGATGAGAACACCAAGTATTTCATCAACCCGACCGGCCGTTTTGTCATCGGCGGTCCGGTGGGCGACAGCGGCCTGACCGGAAGAAAAATCATTGTCGATACCTACGGCGGCTACGGCAGACATGGCGGCGGCGCATTTTCCGGCAAAGACCCCACGAAGGTGGACCGCTCGGCAAGCTATGCGGCGCGCTATGTGGCAAAGAACATTGTGGCTGCGGGCCTTGCCAAGAAGTGCGAAGTTCAGCTTGCTTACGCCATCGGTGTTGCGCACCCGGTTTCCATTGCGATTGAGACGTTCGGCACATCACAGTACGGCAACGACGAGCTTGCTGCGGCTGTTTCCAAGGTGTTTGACCTGCGCCCGAACGCAATTATCCGCAAGCTCGACCTTCGCAGACCGATTTACCGCGCTGTTTCCACCTACGGCCACATGGGCCGCGAGGACCTGAATGTTCCGTGGGAGAGACGCGACAAGGTCGATGCCCTGAAGGCAGCCCTTAAAAAGTAATGTCAAAATTCCACCCCGGCACATAGGATGGTGCTGGGGTGGTTTTTCATGCCGGAATTCATATTCAAGTGCCTTTTTGCCGTTCTGGCCGTCATCGGTGCGGTGGAGGTTTTCCGGATGATTCTGCTGCGAGTTCTCCGGACGGATCACCCGGGCAGGTTGCTGCTGACACTCACCTTTTCCGGCCATGACGAACAGGCGGAACTGCGCCTTAGGAACGCGCTGGAGCGGGCCGCTTGGATGCCCGGAGGCGTGCAGGTCGCTTGCATCGACAAAGGGATGGATGAAGAAACGCGGGCCATCCTTGAAATGATTTGCGTGGATAATCCGGGGGTTATCCTCTGCACACCGGAGGAATTTGTCGAATTCTGGATCGACTGAATTGAAAACCATGCTTGTTTCGGTTATACTGAAAAAAACCAAAAATTTATCGGGGGAGTTCGTTGCAGCAGAAACAGCTTCTTGAAATGACCGGCACCGTGGAGTCGGTCATTTTTCGGAATGACAAAAACGGCTATGCCGTCATAGAACTCAACAACGGAGAAGACCTTGTTGTGGTCGTGGGAACCATGCCGTTCGTCGGAGTCGGCGAGCAGCTCCATGTGATTGGCACATGGGTAAACAATTCCACCTATGGAACCCAGTTTAAGGCACAGATAATTGAACGCCGTCAGCCGTCGGATTCCGGTGCGATGCTGAAATATCTGTCATCCGGGGCAATCCGCGGAATCGGGCCGGTCATGGCGCGGAAAATTGTGGAGACGTTCGGGGAAAACACTGCGTATGTGCTGGAAAATGAGCCGGAACGCATCGCCGAGATTAAGGGGATTACCCGCAGTAAAGCGCTGAGCATTTCGGAGGAATTCCGCCGTGTCGGCGGGATTCGAGAAACCATGCTCCGGCTTGCCAACTATGGAATTACACCGGAGGAAGCGGTGCGCGTTTGGAAGACATTCGGCCCGCAGGCAGAGGAAATGGTAAAGCAGGACCCGTATTGCCTCTGCGGAGATGGGCCTCAGATCGATTTTTTCCGCGCAGACCGCATTGCAGCTTCGCTGGAATTTCCGCAGGACGACCGGTGCCGTCTGCGCGCAGGAATTGTTTTTGTGCTCAAACATAACGAGGGCAACGGCCACACTTGCCTTCCTGCGGACAAGCTCACGGCAGCGACCTCAAAAATGCTCGGAGTTTCTCTGGAGAAGGTTTCCGCTACCTTAGAGGAACTAAAAGCAGACGGCAGCCTTGTTTCACGGGTGATTCGGGAACGGGAGTTCCTGTTTACGCCCCGCCTGTACCGTGCCGAAGTGTATATTGCCGGGCGCATCCGCATGATGCTCCGCTTTCCGCCGCAGCCGGTTGAGGGGGTAGAGGGGTATATCTCCACCATTGAAGCGGAGGAAGGCATGGAATATGCCGACCTGCAGAAGAAAGCCATCCGCGAAGCTTTAACCCGCGGAATGTTGATTCTCACCGGCGGCCCGGGCACCGGAAAAACAACAACGCTCAATGCCATTATCCGTATTCTGGAGTTTCATGGAGCGAAGGTTTTGCTCGCGGCGCCGACGGGACGCGCCGCAAAGCGGATGTCCGAGCTTACGGGCAAGGAAGCGAAGACGATTCACCGGCTGTTGCGCGTGAAATGGGATGAAAACGACCGCCCCGAATTCGAGAAAAACGAAAAAGATCTGTTGGACTGCGACGCACTGATTCTTGACGAGCTGTCAATGGTGGACACGCCACTCTTTGAAGCGATCCTAAGGGCTTTGCCGCTCGGCTGCAGACTGATTATGGTCGGAGACTGCGACCAGCTGCCCTCGGTCGGTCCGGGCAACGTACTCGGCGACCTGATTGCTTCCGGCCTTGTCCCCGTGGTGCAGCTGCGTGAGATTTTCCGTCAGTCCATGAAAAGCCTGATTGTTACCAATGCACACCGCATTGTCGCAGGGCAGGATCCCGACTTGACCGTGCACACCTCGGATTTTTTCTTCCTGCCGTACCGTTCCGCAGCGGAAATCAAATCCGTCATCATTGACCTGTGCAGCAGGCGCCTGCCCAACAGCTATGGCTATTCGCCGTTTTCGGATATTCAGGTGCTCACGCCCGGGCGAAAAGGAGAGCTCGGTGCCGCAGAGCTGAACCGCAGCCTGCAGCAGGCGGTGAACCCTCCTTCTCCGGAAAAGCAGGAGTTGACCGTAGGAGGCGTGCTTTTCCGCGAAGGGGACAAGGTCATGCAAGTGAAGAACGACTATAACCTTCCGTGGACGCGCGAAGACGGAACCTGCGGCGAGGGCGTGTTCAACGGCGACCTCGGAATCATTGAAAAAATTGACCGCAGGGCCGCTGCATTCACGGTACGCATGGAAGACCGCGTCATTCTCTACGAAAAGGAAACTGCGGAGGAACTGGAACTAGCCTATGCCATGACGGTTCACAAGAGCCAAGGCAACGAATTTCCGGCGGTGGTGATTCCCATGTTCCGCGTGGCGCCGCAGCTTTCTTACCGCAATCTGCTTTACACCGCCGTCACAAGGGCTAAATCGCTGCTCATTTTAGTGGGGCGGGAAGATATCGTCCGGCAGATGGTCGCCAACGACAAAAAGACCAGACGCTACACCGGCCTTCTTGATTTTCTAGCGGGGGAAACAGAAAACGATGAAAAGAACGGCTGAACGCGTTTTTCGCTTCCTTGCGGATTTGCTGTTTCCGCCGCGCTGCGTCTTTTGCGGCGAGGTGATTCCGCCCGGAACGAAGATTTGCGGCAAGTGCGAAAAAACCGTGCTGCCAAAGAAAACAATCCTCAGGCTGCATTTGAATTCGCCGGACTCCGTTGTGCCGTGCGCCGCGCTGTTTGCGTATGAGGGCAAGGTGCGCGAGTCCATGCTGCGCTATAAATTCCGCGGTGAAAAACACTGTGGGGACTATTACGCCGAAAAACTCGCTGCATTCGTTCGGGAGGTCTTTCCGGAAACATCGTTTTCGCTTGTTACATGGGTTCCGCTTTCCGTAAGCGGAAAGAAGAAACGCGGTTACGACCAAGCAGAATGGATTGCCCGCCTTCTTGGGCGGGAACTCGGCATTCCCTGTCTGCCGAGCCTTAGGAAAATTAAAGAAAATAGAACCCAGCATCTTTTGCGTCGGGAAGAGCGTGCCGCAAATGTGCGCGGGGTCTATTCCGCGGTCGGAAGCGCGCAGGAGGGAAAAACCGTTTTACTGGTCGATGACATCGTAACAACCGGTGCAACACTCTCCGAGTGCGCGGCAGTGCTGCTTCGCAGCGGGGCAAAAGAAGTTATTTGCGCCGCTGCTGCACATACAGACAAGGAACCTGTTGAAAAGTAATTTCTGTTGTAATATGATAAACAAAAATATGCAAAATAAGTAAATGCGACGATTGGCCGGTTTTGCTCCGGCATAAAATATTCTGCAACTAACAGAAATGGATGTGATGAGTTGCTCGGTAATGATATTGCGCTCGACCTGGGCACGTCTTCCGTAAAAATATATGTGGACGGAAAAGGAATCGTTCTTGATGAGCCAGCGATTGTCGCCGTGAATCTGGAGACGGATGAAATCGTTGCAACCGGAAAACAAGCCTATAACATGGTGGGGCGTACTTCCGGGCGCATCCGAGTGTGCCACCCGCTTTCCGGCGGCGTTATCTCAGACTTTGACCTCGCAAAATGCCTAATCCAAACATATTTGAAACAAATTGGCATCAGCAAGCTGATTATGCCCCGCATGGTCATCAGCATTCCGTGTCAAATCACCGAAGTCGAGAAGCGTGCGGTTGTTGACGCGGCAAGCTCGGCCGGCATGCGGAAAATCTGTCTGATTGAAGAGCCGGTTGCCGCCGCGCTCGGCGCAGGGCTCGATATCTCAAAGCCTCACGGGTCTCTCGTTGTGGACATCGGCGGCGGCACGACGGATATGGCCGTCCTGTCGCTTCGTGGCATAGCCTGCTGCCGCTCGGTGCGTGTGGCGGGCGATGCGTTTGACGAAGCAATCATCAAGTATATCCGCCGCAAATATAACCTCATCATCGGCCAGCGAATGAGCGAGGAATGTAAGAAGACCATCGGCTGCGTATTCCCGCGCAAAGAGATCCAAACTTTCCGCGTGAAGGGCCGCAACGCAATGACCGGTCTCCCGCAGTGGGCAGATATTACAAGCGATGAAGTTTTGGAAGCACTGATTGACAGTGCTATGCAGATTATCCGTGTGCTGCAGGAGATGCTCGAGAAAACACCTCCGGAGCTGATGGGAGACATCTATTCCGACGGCATGGTTCTGACCGGCGGTTCGGCACAGCTGTACGGCATAGACCAGCTTCTTGCCAAGCGCACAAAGATGCCGGTGCGTGTTGCAGAGGATCCTCAGCACTGCGTCGCACTGGGAGCGGGAAAATCCATTAAGTTCATCGACAGTGTCGATGGTAACAGCTTTGGAATTCTGAACCCGCTCAGCGAAGCTTATTAATACGAATAGCACAAAAAAAGGGGATGCAGCCAAGGCTGTATCTCCTTTCAAATTATGCGCAATCTTTTTCTGTTTTTTGATATATGGCAGAATAATTACTTCTGCATGGTGTAATTGATAAACATCAGTTCATCTTCCGGGTTTTCCACGCTGATTTCTGCTGTGATGGGTGCGTCCTTTGTCTTTTCCAGCAAAGTGTGAATACCGTACATTTGGCAGAGCTTGCTTTTCAGGTTCAGCTTGTTGCCGTCGTCGGTAATCAGGTACACATTTCCCTTCGCCTTGTCGAGAAGCTCACTCAGCTTTTGTACGTCAATATTATAGAGTTTCAAACAGCTTCCCCCTTGCTCCGCTTTTAGAAATCCCAGCTGCATTATAGCATTTGGTTGGGGGATAGTCAATTCAGATGACAAAATCTTTCCACAAATGCGAATAATTTTAGGTAAAAGCACATTCGATTGAAAAGATAAATTCGTTGCAGAAAAGTTCATAAATTGTTAATTAAATGAGAAATACGTTCTAGTACAATAAGAATTGCTTTATTCCCGGATTCTGACGCATTTTAAAGGTGATAATTTTGTTTGGTTATGTCAAACCTCAGAAGTCAGAATTACTGGTGCGTGAATTTGAAGCATACCGCGGTGTTTACTGTGCCCTATGCCGCAGGCTCGGAAAAGACTACGGCTTTCCGGCACGCTTGGTGCTGAATTACGACTGCACATTTTTTGCGGTTCTCCAGCTTGCCGTTGCAGAGAGCACCGAACCTGACTTCTACCGAGGGCGGTGCGTCGTCAATCCGCTGAAAAAATGCGGTTTTTGCCGGGAAAATGGGCAGGAACTTGCTTCGGCTGCCGCGCTGACAGTGATTCTTGCTTATTACAAAGTCAAAGATAACATCGCAGATTCTGGTTTCTTTCGGAGACTGCTTTCGCTTATAGTGCTTCCTTTTTTCAAGCAAAAAGAACGAAAGGCAGCGAAAAAATACCCTGAGCTTGAGAAAATCGTTGCCAGTGCCATGCAAGAGCAGGCCATGGTAGAACACGAAGACTGCGGCATAGACCGTGCTGCGGAACCGACGGCAAAAATGCTGGCAGGTATTTTCGAGACCATCGGCGCAGGCAGCAGTTTAGGGCGTATTCTTCACGAAGCTGGGTATTACCTCGGCAGATGGATTTACCTAATGGATGCTGCCGACGACCTACAAAAAGATATAAAAAAGAAGAATTTCAATCCGTTTGCGGTCCACTTCAAGCTGACACCGGAAAGCACCCAAGAACAGCTGGAACAGGCACGCGATTTTGCAAACGAAGAGTTGAACAGTACGCTTGTACGGCTCCGTGCGGCGATTGATCTGCTGGAAATGAACAGCCTAGGGCCGGTCGTACGCAATGTTGTTGCCAACGGACTTCCGATGATGCAGAAAGAACTACTTTATAAGAAGGAGAGCGGCAATGTCAGACCCTTATAAAATCCTCGGTGTTTCTCCGACAGCGTCGGACGAAGAGATCAAAAATGCATACCGCACTCTTGCGAAGAAATACCATCCGGATAACTATGCGAACAGTCCTCTCGCAGACCTGGCCAGTGAGAAAATGAAGGAAATCAACGAAGCTTACGACCAGATAATCAACGAGCGGAAGAATAAACAAGCGGGCGGCTACGCAGGTACGGCTTCCGGCAGTTATTCCACATCTTATTACGCTTCCAGCTCGGAATATCAGGATGTGAGAAACCTGATTATAGCTGGCCGTATTGCAGACGCGGAGCAGATTCTCGACGGAGTCCCAACCGACCGCCGCAGCGCGGAGTGGTATTTTCTCAAAGGCTCCGTGCTTTACAGACGTGGCTGGCTGAATGAGGCTTATCAAGACCTTGTGAGAGCCTGCCAGATGGATCCGTCCAACGCGGAATACCGTGCGGCGCTGAACCAGCTCAACAGTCAGCGTAGCGGAATGTACGGCGGCTATAACCCGAATGTTCCCACTACCGGAAATTGCACCGGATGCGATGTTTGCGCCTCGCTCTGCATTGCAGATGCCTGCTGCGACTGCTTGGGCGACGCTGGGTCCTGCTGCTGAAGAATTCCGAGGGAGGGCATACGGTTGAGTCGGAGTGTGAAAGTCGCGTTCTGCGGAATAATGACTGGGGGTTCCATTGCCGTCCTTTTCCTCACGGGCGTTATCCCGTTCGGCCGCATGGCGCTCGCGGGGCTTGCTGGTCTATTGCTCATCGCCGTCGTAACGGAGATTGGCACGCCGTGGGCGTGGTCCGTATACGTTGCGGTTTCACTCCTTGCTGTTTTTGTTGTTGCATATAAGCATGCGGTTGTGGCTTATATCCTTGTTTTGGGCTGTTACCCAATCCTGAAGGCGGTTATAGAGAAACGGACGAAGGGTTGGTACAGCCTTGTTTTGAAGCTTGTGTATTTTAACGCAGCGGCGCTTCTCGATTTCTGGGTTGCCGTAACCCTGCTCAGTGTTCCGAGAAGCAGTTACAGGATTTTCGGCATGAATTTGCCGTGGCTCCTTCTGCTCATCGCCAGCGCGGGATTCCTTGTGTATGACTACGCGCTTTCGCTGATTGCCATTGGCTATTATGAAAAAATTCACCCGATTGTTCGTAGAGTATTTCACAATTAGAATCAAGTGTTTTGCATAATTGCGCTGCAAAGACACTTGATTTTTTTTAGCATTCCGTTTAAAATATTGGCAATAGAAAAGACCGGAACGCGGTTCCGGCCTATCTTTTGTGGGGAGAAATCAATACCACGGCTAGCCCGCGCAGAGCCGTGTGCCTGAAATTTTTGCGCGGAGAAACGGCAGTTTTCATGGATAATTTACTGGAAGCCAGAATTCAACGGAAAGCCATGGAGTTTTCCAAAGGACAGAAAAAAATCGCAGCCTATATCAGAGAGAACTATGACAAGGTCGCATTTATGACGGCGTCGAAACTCGGTGCAACGGTCGGCGTCAGCGAGTCGACTGTGGTACGCTTTGCAACGGAGATCGGGTATGACGGTTACCCGCAGCTTCAGCAAGCCATACAGGAGATGATCCGCAACAAACTGACGATGGAGCAGCGCATGAACGTTACGGCTGCCCGCATCGGGGATTCCGACGTCCTTGATTATGTGTTCAATCAGGATATCGACGTAATCCGTCGAACAATGGAAGAAACGTCCCATGAGGATTTTTACCGTGCAGTGGACGCCATCACGGCATCCCGCAAGATTTATATTCTCGCGGCACGCAGTGCCCTTGCACTCGGTACGTTCTTGTTCAACTACCTGAATATGCTGTTTGAAAATGTCCTTTTGGTGCAGTCGACAAGCGAGGGCGAAATCTTTGAGCAGATGATTCATCTGAATGAGAACGACACGGTCATCGGCATCAGTTTCCCTCGCTATTCGAGAAAAGTTGCCCACGCCATGGAGTTTGCGCACAAACAAGGGGCAAAGGTTGTCGCCATTACGGACTCCAACGTGTCCCCAATTGCCGAGAATGCAGACTTTACACTGCTTGCCCACAGCGACATCGCGTCCATCGTGGATTCGCTCTGCGCACCGCTTAGCCTCATCAATGCGCTGATTGTCATGATTACCATTAAAAAATCCGGTGAGGTCAAGCAGACTTTCCAGAAGCTTGAAGATATTTGGGACGAGTATGGCGTGTATGAGAAGGTAGAGGATGCCGGAAAGTGAACTGTGATGCACTGGTTATCGGAGGGGGACCGGCCGGCATGATGGCTGCCGGAACAGCAGCACGGAACGGTCTCTCGGTTTGGCTGTTGGAAAAAAATGCAGTTCTTGGCAAAAAACTGCGCATTACCGGCAAGGGGCGCTGCAACGTTACGAACGCCTGTGACGTGCGTACGGTTGTGGAATCCACCCCCACAAACGGCCGCTTCCTTTACGGAGCGGTTTCGCAGTTTTCTCCATCCGATACTGCGGCGTTTTTCGAGTCTCTCGGTGTTCCGCTGAAGGTTGAGCGTGGGAATCGGGTTTTCCCTGTTTCCGATAAAGCGGCCGATATCGCCGAAGCATTGATTGGCTTTGTCCGCAGTGCCGGCGTTAAGATTCTCCGCGGCGAAGCAAAAAAGCTTCTGGTCGAAGACGGCCGTGTCCGCGGCGTTGAATTGAAAGACGGCAAAATTATCACGGCTGCGAATGTGGCAGTCTGCTGCGGCGGAGCATCATATCCCGGGACGGGTTCAACCGGCGACGGCTATCTTCTGGCAAAGCAGGCAGGCCACCCGGTGACGCCGCTGCGGCCTTCGCTTGTGCCTCTTACCGCGCAGGCGGAAGACGCGCAGGATTGCCGCGACATGATGGGACTCTCTTTGAAGAATATCGCCATCCGTGTTACCGACACAAAGACGAAGAAAGTTGTTTATGAAGATTTCGGGGAAATGCTGTTTACGCATTTCGGGCTTTCCGGCCCTGTGATTCTCAGCGCCAGCGCCCATATGCGCAACATGGAACCGGGGCGCTACCGCGTTTCCATTGACCTAAAGCCTGCGCTCACGCCGGAAAAGCTCGATGCTCGGCTTCTGCGTGACTTTGAAAAAAACCGCAATCGGGATTTTTCAAATTCGCTGTCGGAGCTGCTGCCGCATAAATTCATCCCGGTGGCTGTCCGCCGTTCGGGAATCCCGCCGGAAACGAAGTGCCACTCCCTGACCCGTGAGATGCGGCGTTCCTTTGCGTCCCTCCTCAAAAATTTTGAAATCGGCATCGAGGGCTTCCGCCCGATTGCCGAGGCGATTGTGACATCCGGCGGCGTCGAGGTCGGCTTAGTCGACCCTAAGACGATGGAGTCGAAACTTGTTCATGGCCTGTACTTCGCTGGAGAAGTTCTTGACGTGGACGCTTACACTGGGGGATTCAACTTGCAGATTGCCTTCAGTACCGGAAGACTCGCGGGAAATTCCATGCGTCGTGAAGAAGTAGAAGCGAAAGGATAGAATAATAATGACCGCAGTTGCAATTGACGGCCCTGCAGGAGCAGGAAAAAGTTCAGTCGCCCGCAAAACGGCTGAGAAACTCGGATTTTTGTATGTAGACACTGGTGCGCTGTATCGGGCAATCGGGCTTTATATGCTGCAAAATGGCGTTGACCCGGGGGATGCCGACACGGTAATTCCGCTTTTAAAAAAAATTACGGTTTCTTTGAAATACTGCGGCGGGGAACAGCGGGTGTTTCTCTGCGGAAACGATGTGTCGGACAAGATCCGCACGGACGATGTTTCGCTGGCAGCCTCGCGCGTTTCTGCCATTCCGGAGGTGCGCAGTTTCCTTTTGTCTTTGCAGCGGGATATCGCAAAGGAAAACAACGTCCTGATGGATGGGCGAGACATCGGCACGGTCGTTTTGCCGGATGCGCAGGTCAAGGTGTTTCTCACTGCTTCCACGGAGGAACGTGCAAAGCGCCGCTATTTTCAGTTGCTTCACAGCGGAATCAAAGCTGACTATGACGAAGTTCTGGAAGATTTAAAACAGCGCGATTATAACGACACACACCGCGCTATCGCTCCGCTCAAGCCTGCCCCCGACGCGGTTGTGATGGATACGACCGGGCAGACGCTTGAACAATCCGTTGAACTGTTGATTCGCTTGATTCAGGAAAAAACCTCCGCAAATATTACTTAATGGGATAGGAAGAAACATGACAAGCTGGCTTTATCAATTTGCGCGTCACGGCCTCAAGTGGTTCTTTTGTACCTTAATGCCTTTTCGTGCCCACAACAGTGAGCGTATGCCCCAGAGCGGCGGGGTTATTCTTTGCAGCAACCACCTGAGCAATACGGACCCGATTCGCATCGCATATTCTCAGAAGCGACAAATCAACTTTATGGCGAAGGCGGAACTGTTTCGGTTCCGTCCTGTTGGGGCGATTATTCGGGCGCTCGGTGCTTTCCCTGTCGAACGCGGGAAAGGCGACAAGAACGCCATCAACTCTGCGTACGAGATTCTGCGGCGCGGAGATGTTCTCGGCATTTTTATTGAGGGAACCCGTTCAAAAGACGGAAATCTTCTCCCTCCGAAATCCGGAGCCGTGCTGATTGCACACAACTGCAATGTTCCCATTTTGCCTTGCTGCATCACTGCAAAGGACGGCGGGTTGCCGAAACTCTTTCGGCGGTGCATCGTTTCCTACGGCGAATTGATTCAACCGGAAGAACTAAATATCAAGAATGGTACTCCGAGCGAACTTCGCGCTGCGAGCAAACTTGTCATGGAACGAATTGCGACTTTGCGCGAAGAAAGCCTCAAAGAGTTTTCTTCCGGCAAATGAACGAATGGCTGACATTGCAATCAGCAGGAGGGTAAAATGCAGATTACGGTAGCTTCCTCGGCCGGCTTTTGTTTCGGTGTGAGTCGGGCAGTCAAAATGGTTTCCGAGCTTCTTGATGCAGGCAAGAAAGTCTGCACGCTCGGCCCAATCATCCACAATCCTCAGACATTGAAGGAGTTTGAGGAGCGCGGCGTTACCATTGCACAAAATGTTGCCGAAGCTCCGCAGGATGCCACTTTGGTCATTCGTTCTCACGGAGTTGGGCAAAATGTTTATGACGAAATCGCCAAACGAGGCCTTTCCTTCTGTGACGCGACCTGCCCGTTTGTTGCGAAAATTCATGCAATCGTCAAAAAAGCTTCCGCAGAGGGTAAAACCGTCTTAGTCGCCGGAAATCCGGACCATCCGGAGGTGCAGGGAATCCTCGGGCACTGCAGCGGGCCGAGCTTTGTTTTCCGCAGCGCAGCGGAACTCCAGAAGATTACTTCCGAACAGGAGAACCTGAAAGAAAGCCCTGTTTGTGTTGTATCACAGACGACTTTTAGCGTTGCAGAGTGGGAAAATTGTTTGGAAATCATTCGAAAAGTGTATACAAATGCGGTTGTTTTTGATACAATATGTAATGTAACTGCAATTCGCCAAAAGGAAGCGGCTGAATTGTCACGCGCCTGTGACGCAATGATAGTGATAGGCGGCAGGGAAAGTTCCAACACCGCTAAGCTATTCAATGTGTGCCGCGCGAATTGCAATACTTTTTTTGTGGAAGCCGTGGACGAGCTTCCGATTGAGGCCTTGAAAAAGGCCAAGCGGGTTGGCATTACTGCTGGTGCTTCCACGCCGGCAAGCATTATAAAGGAGGTATTTGATACCATGTCAGAAGTTAATGAGACGACGCAGACGGCAGGTGAAGCTGCTGCAGAAAATACGAAGGAGAATCCGGCCGAGGGCAGTTTTGAAGAAATGCTCGAAGAATCCCTCAAGACCTTGAATACCGATGAAAAGGTCCACGGTGTTGTTGTTGGTGTCACACCGACCGAAGTCCTTGTGGATGTCGGAAGAAAACAGGCCGGTTACATCCCTGCGTCTGAACTTTCGGCTGATCCGAACGTAAAGCCGGAGGATGTCGTCAAAGTCGGAGATGAGATGGACCTCCTTATCATGCGTACCAACGACCAGGAAGGAACAATCATGCTTTCCAAGAAGCGTTTTGACGCTGCTAAGGGTTGGGAAGAAGTTGTTGCTGCTGCTGAAGATAACACGGTTCTCGAGGGAACAGTTACCGAAGTTGTCAAGGGCGGCGTAATCGTCGTTAGAAAGGGCGTGCGCATTTTTATCCCTGCTTCGCAGGCTACCGCATCCCGCAACGATCCATTGGAAGATCTCCTGAAGAAGCAGGTTAAGTTCCGCATCATTGAGGTCAACCGCGGCCGCAAGCGTGCAGTTGGTTCCATCCGTTCCGTTCTACGCGATGAGAAAAAGGCATTGGAAGAGAAGTTCTGGGAGACCGCGGAAGTGAATAAGGTTTACACCGGCGTTGTCAAGTCCCTGACCTCTTACGGCGCATTCGTAGACCTTGGCGGCATTGACGGTATGATTCACATTTCCGAACTGTCTTGGACGAGAATTAAGCATCCTTCCGAAGTCGTCAACGTGGGAGACACCGTTACGGTTTATATCAAAGCGCTTGACCGCGAGAAGGGCAAGATTTCTCTCGGCTACAAGAAAGAAGAAGATAACCCGTGGGTGATTCTGAAGAATCAGTACCCGGTAGGAACCGTTCTGGATGTTAAAGTTGTCGGCCTGACCACCTTCGGCGCATTCGCTCAGGTTATTCCGGGCATTGACGGTCTCATTCATATTTCCCAGATTGCGGATCACCGCATTGAAAAACCGCAGGATGTTCTCAAAGTCGGCGATGTGGTGAAAGCGAAGATTACGGATATTGATTTCGACAGACACCGCGTAAGTCTTTCCATCCGCGCACTTTTGGAAGAACAGGCAGAAAAAGCCGAAGAATCCGAAAATAACTGATTTCTATGCGCTGCAGGGCACAAAGAATCCAAGGGTTTCTTTGTGCCCTTTTTGTCGTCCCCCGGAATAGATTTAAGTTTCTTTCACAAAATAATTTCTCCCGGAGTATTATAGGGTAATTCAGTTTCAGGGAGAGATATTATTATGAGGGTACGGCGCCGCAGAACAGCACGGCCCAAGATCCTGCTTGCCCTTGTCCTAGCCATTACTGCCCTTTTGATTTTTAACTGGCAGATTAAGCCGGTCATGGAGTCGGAGACCGAAAATGCTGCGAAGGTCAGGGCCGTAAGCATCATCAACAGCACAGTGCTCGATGAAATCAGCAAAAATCCTGTTCGTTACGAGAATCTGGTACATATCACACGCGACTCGGAAAACGGGGTTCTTTCTCTTACGTCCGATGTCATGAAAATGAATGAATTTAAGTCAAAAATAGTCCTAGCCGTTCAGAAAGAACTCCAAGACCATGAGGATTCCTCCGTCAACATTCCAATCGGTACGCTGATCGGCAGTCATTTGTTCCATGGGCGGGGGCCCGGCCTTAACTTAAAAATCACGCTTGCCGGCAACGTGAAGGCGGATTTTAAGAGTTTGTTCGAGTCTGCCGGAATCAACCAGACGCGGCACAGAATTTATCTAACCGTGGCAACCAGTGTGTATTCTTTCCTTCCCGGTGTTGAAAGCACAACAGATGTGAGCACCGATGTGCTTGTTGCCGAGACTGTCATCGTGGGGGATGTACCTCAGGTAGTAGTGGACAGTAAGCGAAGTTGAAACCAATCGCAGAAAAGTGGGGATTGAAATGAATTTACAGGAAGCGGAAAAATTAATTGCGGAACTTTCTGAGCAGATCCGTTATCACAACAAAAAATATTACGACGAAGACGCGCCGGAAATCGACGACGCAGAGTACGATGCGCTGTATCGCCGCCTTGAAAATCTGGAAGCGGAGTTTCCGGAACTTGTAAAGCCGGATTCTCCTACACAGACAGTTGGCGGCCATGCGCTCGCAAAATTCTCACCGGTAACGCATACGGTGCCGATGGAGAGTCTGCACGATTCCTTCTCGGAGCAGGAACTCATTGATTTTGACCGCCGTGTGCGTGCCGTGGTGCAAGACCCCGTCTATATTGTGGAACCGAAGTTTGACGGGCTTTCCGTTTCTATTGAGTACCGTGATGGCGTTCTGGTGCGCGGTTCCACGCGCGGCGACGGAACAGTCGGCGAGGATATTACCGAAAATATCCGTACCATTCGCACAGTGCCGAAAAAGCTCAAAGAGCCGATTCCGTTCCTTGAGGTGCGCGGCGAAGTCTATATGTCCCACAAGGTCTTTTTCGAGCTTTCCGCCATGCAGGAACTAAACGGTGAGAAAACCTTCAAGAACCCCCGCAACGCGGCGGCCGGCTCCCTGCGGCAAAAGGATGCGAAAATCACGGCTTCTCGCAAGCTGGATATCTTCGTTTTCAACGTGCAGCAGATCAACGGCGTGGAACTTTCCGAGCATGACGAAGCGCTGAAATTTCTGAAAAACCTCGGCTTCACCGTTCCGCCGTTCTTCACAAGGTGCAATACCATCGAAGAAGTCATCGCCGAGGTTCGCCGCATCGGCGAGATGCGCGGTTCTCTCGATTATTCCATTGACGGTGCTGTCGTCAAGGTGAATTCTTTCGCGCAGCGCCGGATGCTCGGCAGCACGGCGAAATTTCCGCGTTGGGCGGAAGCCTTCAAATATCCGCCGGAGGAAAAGCAGACAAAGCTGCTGAACATCGAAGTAAACGTGGGGCGCACCGGCGTCCTCACGCCGACCGGTGTTTTTGAGCCGGTTATGCTTGCGGGAACTACCGTAAGCCGCGCAACGCTTCATAACCAAGATTTCATCTCGGAAAAGGATATCCGCATCGGCGACACCGTTGTGCTCCGCAAAGCAGGGGAGATTATTCCGGAAGTGGTTTCCGTGGTTTCTCATGCACCGGATTCGGTCCCGTTTGTTCTTCCGAACACCTGCCCATCCTGCGGTGCCCCCGTCGTGAGGGAACCGGGCGAAGCCGCAACACGCTGCACCAACCCCGAGTGTCCGGCGCAACTTCTCCGCCATCTGATCCATTTCTGCTCCCGTGATGCAATGGATATTGACGGCTTTGGCCCTGCCGTTTTGGAACAGCTTGTTTCCAGCGGCCTCATCGCTTCTCCGGCCGACCTCTATACCCTTACGGAGGAACAGTTGATTTCCATGGAGCGCATGGGCAAAAAATCGGCGGAGAACCGCTTGAACGCGGTGGAAAAGTCAAAGCAGAACGACTTGTACCGCCTCGTTTATGCCTTGGGCATTCCGCACATCGGCCTCAAGGCCGCAAAGCTTCTGGCAGCGCGCTTCGGCTCCATTGATGAAATTTTCCGTGCGTCGGAAGAGGAAATCGCCACCATTGACGGGTTTGGCGAAATCATGGCGCGAAGTGTCCGCCAATTCTTTGATCTTCCGAATACGGCTCACCTCATCGGCCGCCTTCGCGACGCAGGCGTCAACCTCACGGCTATGTCGCAGGGAGCTAAAGATTTACGCTTTGCCGGAAAGACCTTCGTACTGACTGGAACGCTTCCGACTATGACGCGGTCGCAGGCGACGGAAATCATTGAGAAATTCGGCGGAAAAGTCAGCGGCAGCGTCTCGAAAAAAACGGACTATGTCCTTGCCGGCGAGAACGCAGGCAGCAAACTCACAAAGGCCAACCAGCTTGGCATAACGGTTATCACCGAGGAAGACTTTGAAAAGATGATTCAGTAATCTGTGCCGCTCCGCATGACGGAGCGGCTTTTTCAAAGAAAAGAAGGATTATTTTGTTGAACGAAAGGGTTGCAGTTGAATTGAATGTCCTAAAATGGTAAAATAAATTTCTATAGGGCAGGTGGGAGTAATTGAGCATCAAAAAATGGCAGGTCATGTCGTTTGACCGCATTCAAGCGACGAAGCTGGCAGCAGAGGTCGGTGTACCTCCGTTGCTCGGAGTGCTTTTGCAGACTCGCGGCATTACAGACCCCGGGCAGGCGCGGACAATGCTCTCGCCCGGGGCCGAGTTTTCTGACCCCTTTTTGTTGCCGGATATGCAGAAAGCCGTTGAACGCATCGGCCGCGCTCTGGACAGCTTTGAGAAGATAGCCGTTTACGGAGACTATGACGCAGATGGCGTCACAGCCACCGCTATGATGTACTCTTACTTGGAATCCTGCGGCGGCAATGTGATTTTTTATATTCCGGATCGCGAGGCAGAAGGCTACGGCCTGAACATGGATGCCGTCAAAGCCCTGCATGACGAAGGCGTTTCCTTGATTCTTACGGTTGACAACGGGATTTCTTCCGTCGCTGAAGTGGAATACGCCGCAAGCCTCGGCATCGACACAGTTATCACCGACCATCACAGGCCGAAAAGTGAACTGCCGAAGGCCGTCGCTGTGGTTGACCCATGGCGAGAAGATTGTACCTGCCCTTACCGGGATTATTCCGGTGCGGGCGTTGCTTTTAAGCTGCTGACGGCTCTGGAAGGTCCGGAATTTGGAGCGGAAGCCCTGCTCGATAATTACGCCGACCTTGTCGCCATCGGTACCATCGGCGATGTGGTGCCGCTTACCGGCGAGAACCGCCAGCTTGTCAGCTCCGGACTCATCGCGCTTTCCAATGGAGACCGCCCTGGCCTTGCGGCTTTGCTGGAGCTTTGCGGAATGGACCAGCGTCCGCTCACAGCCATGGATGTTGCGTATACCATTGTTCCGAGAATCAATGCCACAGGGCGCATGGGAGCTGCAGATCGCGCCGTCAGGCTGCTTACGGCAGACTCGATGGAAGATGCGGAAAATTTGGCAGCCGAGATCTGTTCGGAAAACGCCTCACGCCGCAAAATCGAGGACGAGGTCCTGCAGGAAGCGATGAACTGCTTCCGCGAGAATCCGTCGCTGCTGTATGACCGGGTTCTAGTCGTGTGGGGAGAAAACTGGCACCACGGCGTCATCGGCATTGTCGCGGCCAAAATTACCGAGCGTTTCGGCAAGCCATGTATCGTCCTTTCTTGTAACGGGAAAGATGCGAAGGGGTCGGGCCGCAGTGTCGAGGGATTTTCCTTGTTCGATGCGGTATGCTCCTGCGATGACCTGCTCACGAAATACGGCGGGCATCCCATGGCGGCAGGAATGTCCCTGCCCGTTTCCAACCTTGAAGAATTCCGGAAAAGAATCAACCAATATGCAGCTTCGCTGCCCGGGCCTATGCCCGTTCCGCTTTTGCGGATTGACTGCGTTTTGAAACCGGAGAAACTTTCTGTTGATATACCGCAAAGCCTGCAAATGCTGGAACCGTTCGGAACAGGCAATCCGTTCCCGCTGTTTGGGCTTTTCGGCGTCGTCATAACGGACATTACGCCCGTCGGTGGAGGAAAACATCTGCGTTTAACGGTAAAAAAAGGCAACACATCCGTTTCCTGCATGAAATTCGGCGTAACACTGGAACAGTTCGCTTTTCGTGTGGGGGATACCGTCGACCTTGCTGTGGTTTTGAAAGCAAGACCGTACGGAGGACATTTGACTCTTTCGGTCATTGTACGGGATATCCGATTAGCCGGAATGGACGAGGAAGCGCTTATCTCCGGCCGCGCCCTGTATGAGAAAGCTCTGCGGGGAGAACTGCTTTCCCCTGAGGAAACGGCAGAACTTCTCCCAACACGTGAGGTGTTTTCAACGGTTTACCGTGCACTGCGGGATAACGGCGGCTTTTGCGGAGAACCGGAGTATTTCTTCAGCCGCCTTTCCGGCGCGGGCGGATTTGCCGCATTTCTAACTGCGCTTGCCGTTTTTCAAGATTGCGGGCTGATTGAGGAAGACCGAGAATCCAATACATACCGGGTCAGGGTTATGCGGACAAGCGGAAAAGTGAATCTTGAGGAATCCCCGCTTTTGGTATCGCTCCATTCCGCGGGGAAAGCAGGTGAACAGTAATGGCATCGCCTCTTAAAACATTTGATGATTTAAAAGCAAGCATTGCGGCAAGCGAGCATGAGTATGACATGGACGTCATCGAGCGAGCTTACCGCCTTGCCGAAGAATCCCATAAAGGACAGAAGCGCCTTTCCGGCGCGCCGTATATTTCCCACCCGGTGGCAGTAGCGTGCATTCTGGTGGAGCTGGGCATGGACACCGAGTCTGTTGCCGCTGGCCTTTTGCACGATGTCATCGAGGACACGCCAATTACGCTTGAACAGCTGCGCAAGCAGTTCGGAAGCGAAATTGCCAGCCTGACGGACGGAGTGACAAAGCTCGGCAGAATTCCGTATTCTTCCCGTGAAATTCAGCAGGCAGAGAATCTCCGCAAGATGCTGATTGCCATGAATGAGGACATCCGCGTTATCATTATCAAGCTGGCGGACCGCCTTCACAATATGCGCACGAGCGAGTACTGGGATGAGCAGAAACAGCGCGACAAAGCCCGTGAGAACATGGAGGTTTACGCTCCTATCGCTCACCGTCTCGGTATCCGAACGGTTAAAGAGGAACTTGAGGATCTTTCGCTGCGCGTCCTCGACCCCGTTGCTTACCACGAAATTGAAAACGGGTTGGAACTGCGGGCAAGTGAGCGCAATGCGTTTATTGAAATGACAAAGAAGCGCATCATGGAACGCGTTTCGCAGACCATTCCGAATGTTTACCTTGAGGGACGGGTCAAGAGCATCAACGGAATTTACCGCAAAATGTTCCTTCAGGGTCGTTCGATGGATGAAATCTATGATATTTACGCGGTTCGCGTCATCGTGGACACCGTGAATGACTGCTACAACGTGCTCGGCATTATTCACGATATGTTCCGTCCACTGCCGAACCGGTTCAAAGACTACATTTCCACGCCGAAACCGAATATGTACCAGTCTCTCCACACGACGGTCATCGGCAAGGAAGGCATCCCGTTTGAGGTGCAGATTCGCACTTGGGAGATGCATCATACAGCGGAGTATGGTATCGCGGCGCACTGGAAATACAAGCTCGGCATAACAAGCGGTAAGGAAGATATGTTTGAAAAACGTCTTTCCTGGATTCGTCAGATGCTGGAGAGCCAGAAAGACAGCGAAGACGCTACCGACCTTGTGCGCATGATTAAGTCGGACTTGGCGCCGGAGGAGGTTTTCGTCTTTACTCCGCGCGGCGACGTCATCAGCCTTCCGGCGGGTTCCACGGTCATTGATTTTGCCTACGCGATTCACAGTGCCGTCGGCAACCGCATGATTGGTGCAAAGGTTGATAAGCGCATTGTCCCGCTTGACTACAAAGTCAAGACGGGCGAAATCGTAGAAATCCTCACCGCAAAAGAAGCGCGCGGCCCGAGCCGCGACTGGCTCAAGATTGTCAAAACCAGTGAAGCGCGCAACAAAATCCGCACCTGGTTTAAGCATGAAAAACGCGATGAGAACATTGCCGAAGGCCGAAGCGAAATGGAGCGCGAGCTTCGCCGAAACGGAATTGACTTTGAGAAGGATAAGCTGAACGCCATCCTCCTGAAACTGGCACCGCGCAACAATTGCCGTACGGTAGAAGATGTTTACGCCGCTATCGGCTACGGTGGTATCCCAATGTGGAAAATCATGCCGAAGCTGAAAGAAGCCTGGCAGAAGGAGCACGCGCAGGCCGCCCCGGCCGTGCAGCAGGATGTACAGGAAAAGCAGCGGCAGCCCGCGCCGCGCAAAAGCGCCGCAGGCGTTATTGTGGACGGTATGGACAACTGCCTTGTCAAATTCTCGCGCTGCTGCAACCCGCTTCCCGGTGACGAGATTATCGGCTTTATTACGCGCGGTTACGGCGTTTCCATACACAAGCGCAGTTGCTCGAATGTTCCGCAGAACATCAGCGAAGCTCCGGAGCCAGAGCGCTGGGTCAAGGTGCACTGGGCCGGTGAAGTGAACGAAGAATTCAAGACGACCATCGAAATCGTCGCAGAGGACCGCTCCGGTCTGCTCGCGGATATTACGCAGCAGCTGTTCAATATGCATCTGTTCATTCACTCGCTGAACTCCAGAGAGACAAAAGACGGCTCGGCGTTTATTTCCGCATCCATTTCTGTCCATGGTATCGAACAACTGAAAACAATCATGTCACGCCTATCGGCTGTACCGGGCGTACTTTCGATTCGCCGTACTTGACGGTGTGAAGCAGGAGGTGCTTCCATGCAGATTACGAAAATTTCCGGCGGTCCGCTGCCGACAAACTGTTATTTGCTCAAGGATGACGAAACTGGGAAATCCGCCGTCATTGACCCCGGCTTCGAGAGTGAGGAGCTTTCCGAGCTTGTGCGGAAGGATGGAAATGTGGAGGCCATTCTCCTGACGCACGGGCACTTTGACCATATTTCCGGTGTCCGCAAGATTTGGGAGGAGACGAATGCAAAAATCTACCTTCCCACGGACGAACAGCTTTTTGTAACCGATGGTTCCTTGAACCTTGCCGGTATGTTCTTCGGTGAGTCGGTACCTCCATTCCATGTGGATGTTCCGCTCAGCGACGGCCAAACGGTAAACGTCGGAAAACTTGAAGTCAAGGTATTGATGACGCCGGGCCATACGGCGGGAAGCTGCTGCTTTCTTGTAGAAGACGCAATCTTTTCCGGAGACACGTTAATGAAGCTGAGCTGCGGCCGCACGGATTTTCCGACGGGAAACTATTCTCAGCTTCTGAATTCTCTGCACCGCCTAGGGGAACTGCCCGGCGATTACCGCGTTTTCCCGGGACACGGCTCTGCGACGACGCTTGACTACGAGCGCCGCAATAATTCCTACATGGGGATTCGATGAAATGACACTAATTATTGACGGGCATCCATTTCATTATGAAATGGAAAACCTCTGCCGCCTGTTTTGCCCGCAGGAAAAGATTGTTGTATTGGAGAATGCAGAGGAACCGAAAGAAGACGGCTTGTGTGTTTACACCGGTCTGAAAAAGTGCGACGACGGAAGTTTTTTGCTCACGGTGCGTCTGGTTATCGGTGATTCCTCGAAAGGCAAAGCAGCGCTGCTGCCTGCCGGGGCGCAGGAAGAGGAGCAGAAGCTCCGTATGTCCGTGACGCTTTGGAAGCTGTTCTCGGAGCAGTTCGGCTTCCGCCCGAGCTGGGGAATCCTTACCGGAATTCGCCCGGTGAAATTATTCGGCAAATTTGCGGCGGAGCGCGGAACCGAAGAAGCTGTAAAGTATTTCCAAGAGGAATTCCTTGTTTCCAAGGAAAAAACGGAGCTGGCGCGTACAACTTGGAAGAATGAAGAAAAGATTCTCTCCCTTGCGCGCCCAGACGGCTTCAGCCTTTACATTTCGATTCCGTTTTGTCCCACGCGCTGTGCCTACTGTTCGTTTGTTTCTTCTTCGGTGGAAAAAACATTTCACTTGATTCCGAAATATGTAGAGCTCCTGTGCGAAGAGATCCGCCGTACCGCGCAGGTTGCGAACCGGCTTCGCCTGCGTCTGCAGACGGTCTACTTCGGCGGCGGCACGCCCACGGCGCTTTCTGCCGACCAGCTTGCAGCGCTGATTTCCGCCGTTCGGGAGAGCTTCGACCTTTCGGATTGCCGGGAGTTCACGGTGGAAGCGGGCCGGCCGGACACGATAACTCCCGATAAGCTCGATGCCATGAAACGCGGCGGCGTTTCACGCATCAGCATCAATCCTCAGACGCTCAATGACGAAGTCCTTCAGGCCATCGGAAGAAAGCACACGGCGGCACAAACACTCTCAGCTTTTGCCTTGGCAAGGGAGCACGGGTTCAATAACATCAATATGGACTTGATTGCCGGCCTGCCAAAGGACACGCCCGAGAGTTTCCGCAGCACGATGGAACGCGTGCTGGAGCTTTCTCCCGAAAGCATTACGGTGCACACCCTTGCTTTGAAGCGGGCTGCGCGCCTGAACCAAGAAGGAAAATCGGGAAATGCAGATGCAGCGGAGCAAATGCTCACCTTTGCGTACGATGCGCTGATGCAAACCGGTTACCGGCCATATTATCTCTACCGTCAAAGCCGCATGGTCGGCAACCTCGAAAACACGGGGTGGGCGAAACCCGGCTTTGAGAATCTGTACAATGTTTTCATCATGGAAGAGTGCCAGTCCATTTTAGCCTGCGGGGCCGGCGCCGTCACGAAGCTCAGAGACCCCGACACCGACAGAATCGAGCGGGTTTTCAACTTCAAGTATCCTTATGAATATATTGACCGATATGAGGAAATTTTAGGCCGGAAAGAGCGGGTGATTGAATTCTATGAAAGAACCGACCCCAAAAAAGACCGCTGAATATGTTGCATACCGTAACCAAGTAGAAGAAATCAACCGTTTGATAAAAGAGGACCCAGCCTCTTTTGTGGATGCTGCCGAGGCCGACTATCAGACGAACATCGAAAGCATCGCCGCAGAAATCGCAGCGGAAAATCCCGCTTGCCGCCTCGTTATGATTGCCGGGCCCTCCAGCAGCGGCAAAACGACGACGGCGCATATGCTGAAAAAAGCGCTTGAGAAGGCCGGCGTCGGCTGTGAAAGTGTTTCCTTGGATGATTTTTACCTCGGCGCGGACATTGCCCCGCTTCTTCCGAACGGAGAGCGCGATTATGAAGCTTTGGAAGCTCTTGATGTGCCGGAGATTCAAAAATGTCTCTATGAGCTGGTGAAGAACAATCGCTGCGACATGCCCGTGTTCGACTTTGAACACCACGTTCCCTTCCCGTACCGCAGGCATGTCGAGCTGAAGGACAGAGAGGTTGCCGTTGTGGAGGGAATCCACGCGCTGAACCCGAAACTCATCAGCCTCTTGCCGGAGTATCGCGTTCATCGAATCTATATCAGCGTCAAGCAGGGCGTTTACAGCAATGAGGGCAATATTCTAGGGCCGAACGATGTCCGACTTGTGCGCCGCCTTGTGCGCGATTATCACTTCCGCGGCACCGAGCCGCAGACGACGCTTTCCATGTGGCCCAATGTCATGCGCGGCGAGTATCAATATATCAAACCGTTCCGCAAGGATGCGAATACCACCATCAATTCGTTTCATGACTACGAGCTGAATGTTCTGGTAAAACCGGCGCTCCAATTGCTTTCCACAGTACCGCCGGAATCCCCTGAATATCCGACGGCGGTGCGTTTGAAAAAGGCCCTCTCCTACTTTGAACCGCTTTCGCCGGAGTTTGTCCCAGAGTCCTCCATGATCCGAGAATTTATCGGCGGGGGAAATATGGAATAGCTGTTGCATTTTTTGCCCGCTCTGTGATATACTGTGTTATAATTATAATCTAATATTATGTTCAGCTGTGAAAGGAGCAGATTGCTGTGAGTATGCTGGATGATATAATTATCAACGCCAAGTCTGCAGCCGATGCTGTGAGTAAGACAGCTACGAAGTTGGTCGATATTTCCAAGCTCAGAATCAGTGCTGCCGATCTGAATGCGGAAATTAACCGCAGGTACGAATCGCTTGGGCGCACGGTGTATACAGGGCGCAAAGCTGGCAGCGTCTCGGAACAAGAAGTCTCCGAAGCGATTGCAGCAATTGACGACCTGAAAGAGCAGCTGGCAGCAGTGAATGCACAGCTTTCGTCAGCTCGTAAGAAGACAGTTTGCAGTGTTTGCGGCCATGAAAACGATGCGGATGATATCTTCTGCGGAAAATGCGGCCACCGGCTTTCCGGGGAAGAACCGAAAGATGAGTCCGGGGAATAACGGGAAATGGCATTTTACGAAGAAGGGGAGGGAAGCCTCTCCTTTTCTTTTTTGATTTACGCTTCAGAGGCAATGAAAACGGCTGCTTGTGCATAAAAATTATGACAGCAAACCTCTAAAACATATAGGATAGAACGGATGTGTCGCGATGGAACAGCAAAAAAAACAAAAGGTGCATCGCCAGAGCTTCCTGCATGGTGCTCTGATACTCGTTGTTGCACTCGTCATAGTAAAAATTATCGGTGCGATTTATAAAATACCGCTTTCGTGGGTCATTACCTCCCTCGGATATGGTTACTATCAAAATGCCTATTCGGTATACAGCCCGATGTTCAGCATCGCAACGGCAGGTTTCCCAGTTGCGATTTCTCGCATGGTTTCTGAAAATTATTACCACGGTCGCTACCGCGACATTCGCCAGATTCACCGTGCATCGGTAAGAATATTTCTGATTCTGGGTGTTCTATCCCTGACCCTGATGCTTCTCCTTTCGGAACCGTACACGCGTTTCGTGCTGCGCGGCAATGAGCAGGTTGCCTTGCCGGCAATCTACGCGGTTACTCCTGCGGTGTTCTTCGCAAGCATGATGTCGATTTACCGCGGCTATTATGAAGGCCTCAGGAACATGACGCCCACAGCGATTTCGGAAGTCATCGAAGCCATCAGCAGGCTTGTGTTCGGCTTGTCCGCGGCAATTTTGATTGTCAACTCCGGCCTCAAGGAATATGCCCAATACGGAACCGTCTACGGCATCAAAAAAGCAAATGAAACATATGCCAAAATAGCCACACTCCCGTACGCGGCGGCCGGTGCAATTTTCGGTGTCACGCTCGGAGGCTTCTTCGGGTTCCTGTACCTGTTCCTTTACCATAAGAAAAACGGCGACGGCATTACGCGCGAGATGCTTCTGAGCTCGCCGCGCCCAATACCTATGAAGATCACCATTTCGCGCCTTGTACGCACCGCAATTCCGGTTGCGCTCGGTTCCCTTGCCATTAACCTTTCGTCTTTTGTTGACGGCATGCTGCTTCAGAGCCGTATCGGCGACTTATTAAAGACAAACGCGGATACCCTTTTGAATATGTATTCCTCTTTGATTCCGCAGGAGTATGCCTCCACGGACAAGATGGCGTCCTTTTTGTACGGATGCTTCGGCAACGCCACAAATCTTTTCATGCTCGTTCCGGCGATTACACAGGCATTTGGCGTTAGCGCGCTGCCGAGCGTTACGGAAGCGTGGACGGAAGGCAACCCGAAGCATATCCGCCGCAGCATGGAGTCCGTTATGAGAATCGTAACGCTGATTACGATTCCGAGCGGTATCGGCCTTTCTGTGTTTTCAATGCCGATTGCCGCACTCATTTACCCCGGCCGTGACCAGGGGACACAAATCATCGGGCGGATTCTTGTAATTCTCGGCCTTGCGTCGACTTTCGCGGCTACGAGCACCCCAATCAACAGTATGCTTCAGGCGGTCGGCAGAGTCGATATTCCGGTGAAGCTGCTCGGAGTCGGCCTTGTTATCAAAATCATTACGAACTATACCCTCGTGGGAATCCCCGAAGTCAATATTCTCGGAGCCGGAACCGGATCGCTTCTGTGCTACCTCATTGCAACGGTTTTGGAGCTCTATTTCCTGTTCCGCGTGACGAAGATCCGCATGAATTATTTTGCGATTTTCTTTAAGCCTCTGCTCGCGTCTTTGCTGAGCATCGGATTTTCCTATTTGATCTTCCGCGCTGTGTCTGTGTTTATCTCGGAGAAGATTGCAGTCTGCTTTGCGATGGTTCTCGCGGTGGTTTTATACGCCGTTTGTGTGCTGTGGTTCCGAATTTTAAGTAAACACGACATTTCTATGCTTCCAAAAGGACAAAAAATCGTGAAAATACTTGAAAATCATAATTGGATAAGGTAAAATAGGAGCAGTTTTAGGGAATTACTGACGTGGAGGCTGCATAGCTTTGCGGTTTGAACGGAAAAACAAATATACAATGGATGATTTGCTCCAAATCATGACGATTCTCCGTTCACCGGAAGGATGCCCTTGGGACCGCGAGCAAACCCACAAAACAATTCGGAATAATCTGATTGAAGAAACGTACGAAGCTGTAGAAGCAATTGATAAGGAAGATTCCGAATTGCTAGAGGAAGAGTTGGGTGACGTTTTACTTCAGGTTGTTTTTCATTCTCAACTGGAAAAGGAAAACGGCAACTTCGATTTTTCCGATGTGGTTGATGGCGTGGCCAAAAAGATGATTGAGCGACATCCCCACGTTTTTGGCAATGTTACTGTTCAAAACAGCAGCGAAGTCCTTAAAAATTGGGATGCCATTAAGAGACGCACCAAAGGTCGCAAAACCGTTTCTCAGGTTCTTGAAGGCGTTTCCCCCGCACTGCCCGCACTGATGCGTTCGCAGAAAATTGGAAAGAAAATTTTGCAAGCGGATGGGAAAACTCCTGATAAGGCGGTTAGTCTTTCTGAGTTGGAAGAAGCAGTGCAAAACGTCTCACAGCTTCCGGAAACGGCGGAGGAAAGCGAAAAAATGCAGACGATTGGAAAACTTCTCTTTTCTGCTGTGTCGCTTTCCGAGGCGCTTGGTGTTGAGGCCGAACAGACACTTGCACAGTATTGCGATTCTATTGTTGCAAGCTACCAGAAAGCAGATAAATGATTTTCCGTCATACCACGCCACAAGGGTGTGGTTGATACAAAATTCTCAGCGTCAGCTGTTGAATAATAAAATTACGGAGGTCAAAAACTATGAATAAAACCGAACTGATTTCTATTGTCGCTGACGAGGCCGGCATTTCCAAAAAGGATGCTGACAAAGCGGTTAACGCCTTCCTCAATAAGGTTGTTGAGACTGTTGCCAAGAACGAAAAAGTTCAAATTGTCGGTTTCGGCACATTTGAGCTTCATAACCGCAGCGAGCGTCAGGGCCGCGATCCGCGCACGAATAAGCCGATTACTATTCCTGCAACTCGTGTACCGGCGTTCAAAGCTGGCAAAGCGTTCAAGACCGCTGTTGCAAAATAAAATTCTTGTAAATTAAATTTGGGGCTGCAGCAAAGCTTTGCTTTGTTACAGCCCTCTTATCATTTTTTCTGAAATCTTGAACTTGGGAGAAACCTATGAGACTGGATAAATACCTGAAAGTATCGCGCTTAATCAAACGCAGAACCGTTGCCAACGAAGCCTGCGACGCCGGGCGCGTTTCTGTCAACGGAAAGCCTGCACGCGCTTCTTACGATGTGAAGCCGGGCGACGTGATTGAAATCGCGCTGGGGGCAAAAAACATCCGCGCAAAAGTTTTGAGCGTGGATGAGTACGCTTCCAAAGCGGATGCATCTTCCCTCTACGAGATCCTTTCTGACGAATAAAGTATATGTCCCACCGCGTCTGCATAAGAATGATACAGACACAATGCGGGAGGGACTTCCATGAGCGAACAGAAATCCGCGCAAACTGCTGGGCAGCAGAAAAACGGAAAGATGCCTCACAGCCTGATTCTGGAGAACCGCAGAACGCTGACAGCAACGGGAGTGTCCAATGTTGACAGCTTCAACGATGAGACGGTTGTTGCCATTACAGATCTTGGCGACCTTACCGTGCACGGAAGCAACCTACATATCGACAAGCTGAACCTGGAAACCGGAGAATTAACGCTTGACGGCGACATCACCTCTATGACATACACGGAAAACCGTTCCTCCGGGGGAGGCGTTTTTTCCAGGCTTTTCAAATAGGGGAGTGAGACAGTTTGAATCTGACTCTCACATCTCAGCTTGTCGGTTTTCTCATCTTTTTTGCGACTGGTGCGGTGGCCGGTGCAGCCTATGACATTCTCCGCATTTGGCGGGCAATGTTCCGTTCAGAGCGCCGCACCGTTTTTTTTCAGGACTTTTTCTACATGGTCCTCCTCGCATATTTCACGTTCCTCGTGAATCTTGCGGTGAATTACGGTGAACTTCGGCTTTATCTCTTTGCGGGCGAGACGCTCGGATGGTTCGTTTGGCACTGGACGGTCGGCCGTGTGACGGTCGGCCTCTTCCGCAGGCTTTTTGACTTTCTCTACCGCAAGTTTTTTGACCCGGCATCGGCATGGCTTCGTCGCACTTCGGGAAAATTATTACGAAAAGCAAAGAAATGTGCGAAATCGGGGCAAAAGCGGCTTCAAAGTTGGAAAAATAGCTTGAAACATCACTGTTCGGTAGTGTATAATCAACGTAAAGCGAAACGGAAAAGTAAAAAACGCAAGGCAAGAAAAAGAGGCGTGCGCCATGATGAAGCTGATCAAAGGTCAAAAACCTCGGAAAAGCATTTTGCTGCGCGTCGCAATCGTCGCCTTCGCAATTTACGCCATCATGCTCCTCGTGCAGCAGCAGGCGGAGATCAACGCGAAAAAGCAAGAGCTCGCTTCCGTGGAACAACAAATCAAAATTCAAGAAATCAAAAACGATGATCTCAGAAATGCATTGGGTTCAGGGCAGAGCGATTATATTGAAAAAGCTGCCCGCGAGTCGTTGGGCTACTCGAAACCCGGAGAGCGCGTTTTTGTTAATATAGCCGGAAAATAAACATTCCTGACTGAGGAGGAAAATACTTATTTATGCAGCTTGAGGTTGGAGCGATTCTTGAGGGGAAAGTAACAGGCATCACAAAGTTCGGGGCTTTTGTGGAACTTCCTGGCGGCAAAACGGGAATGGTGCACATCTCAGAGGTGGCATCCACTTTCGTGAAGGAAATCCGCGATTATGTGACAGAAAATCAGGTCATCAAGGTCAAAGTCCTTGCCATTAACCCGGACGGGAAGATCAGCCTTTCGATGAAAAGGGTGAATGAAGCTCCCCAAAGCGGCAAAGTGTCTGCTCAGCACAGCAGCGGCAGACCGGGCAATTTCGAGTGGCAGGCCGGTCGGCGCAACGAGCCTACAAGTTTTGAGGACATGATGGCAAAGTTTAAGCAGACAAGCGATGAGAAAATGTCTGACCTCAAGCGCTGTATGGAGGCAAAGAGGGGCGGCTTTTCAAGACGTGGGGGTTCTACACGGTAATGACATAATGATTCGGATTTGTTCCGTTGAGCGGAGTGCTTGCACTCCGCCTTTTGTTATACCGGAGAATTTTATGCCTGTTATCAATGCTGAAAACATGCCATAGCGAAAAGCGGGGACAAGCCTGTTTCCGGATTTACCCGCACACGGAATACCACTTTGAAAGAAGGAGCAAAAAGTCATGTCACTTAGAGAAATCCGTGCGGAGCAGATTACAGAAGAAGTGAAAAGACTCTGCATCGAAGCCAATAAAGAACTGCCGGAAGATTTGGAGCAGGTCATCCGTGCAGCGGAAAAGACGGAAACCTCAAAAATCGGCAAATCCATTCTCGCTGACCTCGGTGCGAATATGGATGCGGCACGGGAACTCAATCTGCCCGTCTGCCAAGATACGGGTATGGCGGTCGTGTTTGCCGACATCGGCCAAGATGTTCATATTACCGGAGGCGCGTTTGAAGACGCTGTCAACAAGGGCGTGCGGCGCGGATATCTGGATGGCCTCCTTCGTCTCTCGGTTGTAGCCGATCCCATCCGAAGGGGCAACACGGGCGACAACACCCCTGCGGTGATTCATACCCGCATTGTCCCCGGCGACAGAATTGCGCTCACCGTTGCGCCAAAGGGCTTTGGCAGCGAAAATATGAGCCGCCTGAAGATGTTTACCCCTGCCGCGTCGCAAGATGACTTGATTGAGTTTGTCGCAGAAACGGTGAAGCTCGCGGGCGGCCGTCCCTGCCCGCCTGTGGTGATTGGCGTAGGAATCGGCGGAGATTTTGAGCTGTGTGCGCTTCTCGCAAAGAAAGCACTCTGCCGGCCTGTCTCGCAGCGCAATGCAGACCCGTTTTATGCGGAACTGGAAGAACGCATGCTGCGCCGCGTAAATGAGCTCAATGTGGGACCGCAGGGCTTCGGCGGAAGCACTACGGCTCTTGCCGTGAATATCGAGCAGTATGCCACACACATTGCCGGGCTCCCGATTGCGGTCAATATGGGTTGCCATGTAACACGGCATAAATCTGTATTAATTTAATCATGGAGTCTTTATTGGTTATCATAATTATGGTATGATGAAAGTAGCAGGGAGCTGTGTTTCCCACTGGAAAGAAGGGGGTTTACGGCATGAAACTTACTTTCATCGGAAGAAAGGTTAACCTGAAAGATAATTTCAAGGAACTTGCAGCCAAGAAATTGTCCCGTTTCGACCGTCTTTTCGGCGATGATGCAGAAGCGAAAGTCGTGGTTACAGTGGAGAAAAACCACCAGACCGTCGAAATAACCATCTTTTCCCGGGGAATGATATACCGCGCCGAAGCTCGCGCAAATGAAATGAATGTTGCTCTCGATGAAGTCATTGCTTCCTTGGGCAGTCAAATCCGAAGAAATAAAAAGCGCTTGAACAAGAAATTCAGCTCTGCTGAACTGCTGATTCCCGAAAGCGATTCTTCGGAGGAAGATTATGAGGAGAACAGCTTTCAAATTGTTCGCAGAAAGCGCTTTGCCGTGAAGCCGATGAGTGTGGATGAGGCAATTCTGCAGATGGAACTTCTGGACCATCAATTCTTTATGTTCCGCAACGAAGAAACCGGAGACATCAGCGTTGTGTACCGCCGGAGAGGCGGCGGTTACGGCCTGCTGGAACCGGAACCGGCTTAAGAAACTTATGATTGTGCGGGGCTGCGCAAAGCAGCCCCTTTTTTTGAATCAAAGGAGAAGAGGACGTAATGAGTGATTTTCAGCTTGTTTGTCCCTGCCTGTTTGGGCTTGAGGGACCTTTGGCGGATGAACTGCGGAAAATGGGCGCTGAAAATGTCGCACCCCAGAACGGCCGTGTCGTTTTTGACGGTTCCGACGAAATGATTGCGCGCGCCAATATCTGCAGCCGCTATGCCGAGCGCGTGCAAATCTTAATGGCGACTTTCCCGGCACGGAGTTTTGAGGAACTGTTCCAAGGCGTCAGAAATCTGCCGTGGGAGCGCTGGATCGGCAAAACCGATGCTTTCCCAGTCAACGGTTCCTGCCTCAATTCGCAGCTTGCCAGCGTTCCGGACTGCCAGTCCATCATCAAAAAAGCGGTCGTGGAAAGGCTGAAAAGCAAATACTCCGTCAACTGGTTTGAGGAGACAGGCCTTCCGCGCAAAATTCATTTTCTGATTCTGAAAGACATGGTCAGCCTCATGATTGACACGAGCGGCCCGGGTTTGCACAAACGCGGGTACCGCGCCAACGCCACGGAAGCGCCGATTCGTGAGACACTTGCCGCGGCAATGGTTTATTTCTCGCGCGTTCGTCACGACGCGAATTTCATAGATCCGTTCTGCGGCTCCGGCACTCTTCTGATTGAAGCAGCATTGACAGCGCTGAATATTGCGCCGGGCGTTTCGCGCCGGTTTGATGCAGAGGGGTGGAACACCATCGACAGCGGAGTTTGGAAAAAGGAACGCGAGCGTGCCCGTTCCCTCGAAATGCACGATACCGGTTTTATCGCCAAAGGGTACGACATTGACCCCGCGGCGGTAGCACTTGCGGCGGAAAACGCGCAGAAAGCAGGAGTTTCCGGCTGCGTACACGTTGAAAGACGCGATATTGCAGATTTCCGCGAAGAAGGAGATTTCGGCTGCGTTATCTGTAATCCGCCATACGGAGAGCGCCTGCTTGACCTTCGCGCAGCCGAGGAGATTTACCGTACAATGGGTAAGGTGTTTGTTCCGCGCCGCGGTTGGAGCTACTCCTTCATCACACCGGATGAAACCTTTGAAAAATGTTTCGGAAGAAGGGCCGCAAAACGCAGAAAACTTTATAATGGAATGATTCGCTGCCAATACTATATGTATTTCAAAGAAAAGAACGAGCAGGAAAAATGAGCGGAACAGCGACAGAACGGCATTTTTTATTTGTAAAAAAATTATTAACTTCCCGATTTTCATAGAAAAACTCTTGATTTTTCAGAGGGAAGTCGATAAAATATATGTTAGCACTCGGGAACATTGAGTGCTAACAAATCGTTAATTTTCAAGGAGGATATATTATGACGATCAAACCATTGCTTGACAGAGTCCTGATCAAAATGGAAGAAGCGGAAGAAACAACAAAAGGTGGCGTTATTCTTGCCAGCTCCGCCAAAGAGAAACCGCAGATCGCAGACGTGATCGAGGTTGGCCCGGGCGGCCTTGTTGATGGCAAAGAGGTCAAGATGTATGTCAAAAAGGGCGATCGTGTCATCACCAGCAAATACGCTGGAACAGAAGTTAAGATTGACGGCGAAGAATACACACTTGTCCGTCAGAGCGACATTCTTGCAGTTGTGGAGTAATTGCATAGCTTAAAATACTGAGAAAAATTTTGGAGGAATAGATTATGGCGAAACAGATCAAATATGGCGAAGATGCGAGAAAAGCACTTCTTAGCGGCGTTAATCAGCTTGCCGATACCGTTAAAATTACACTCGGACCGAAGGGTCGTAACGTCGTTCTCGACAAAAAATATGGCGCACCGCTCATCACCAATGACGGTGTAACCATTGCAAAGGAAATCGAACTCGACGATCCGTTTGAGAACATGGGTGCTCAGCTCGTCAAGGAAGTTGCCACAAAGACGAACGATGTGGCTGGCGACGGTACCACCACCGCAACCCTCCTTGCACAGTGCCTCATTCGCGAAGGCATGAAGAACGTTGCTGCCGGTGCTAACCCGATGGAGATTCACAAGGGCATTCAGGCTGCTGTTGATGTAGCAGTTGAGACCCTGAAGAAGAACTCCAAGAAGGTTTCCGGCCCGGACGACATTGCCCGTGTTGCTTCGATTTCTGCTTCCAATGACTTTATCGGCAAACTGATTTCGGAAGCAATGCAGAAGGTTACTTCCGACGGCGTTATCACCGTGGAAGAATCCAAGACTGCTGAAACCTATTCCGAAGTTGTTGAAGGTATGATGTTTGACCGCGGCTATGTTACTCCTTACATGGTCACGGATACCGAGAAGATGGAAGCCGTCATTGACGATGCCTCCATTCTGATTACGGACAAAAAGATTTCTAACATTCAGGAAATCTTACCGCTCCTCGAGAAGATTGTTCAGGCCGGCAAGAAGCTCCTCATCATCGCAGAAGATGTTGAAGGTGAAGCACTCAGCACTCTGATCCTGAACAAACTCCGCGGCACCTTCACTTGCGTTGCTGTTAAGGCTCCGGGCTTCGGTGACAGACGCAAAGAAATGCTTCAGGATATTGCTATTCTCACTGGCGGTCAGGTTATCTCCTCTGAACTTGGCCTTGAACTGAAAGAGACAACTCTTGATCAGCTCGGCCATGCACGTCAGGTCAAGGTTGACAAAGAAAACACCATTATTGTTGACGGCTCCGGTGACAAGAAAGCAATTGCTGACCGTGTTGCTCAGATTCGCGCTCAGATTGAAAAAACAACTTCCGATTTCGACAAAGAGAAGCTCCAGGAGCGCCTTGCAAAGCTGTCCGGCGGCGTAGCAGTCATCAAAGTCGGCGCTGCAACAGAAGTCGAAATGAAAGAGAAGAAGCTCCGCGTGGAAGACGCCCTTTCTGCTACGAAAGCTGCTGTTGAAGAAGGCATTGTAGCGGGCGGCGGCGTTGCTCTCATCAACACCATTCCGGCTGTCCAAGCCCTTGTTGACAAATCCGAAGGCGACGTAAAGACCGGTGCAAAGATTGTTCTCCGCGCACTGGAAGAGCCGGTTCGTCAGATTGCTTACAATGCTGGCCTCGAAGGCTCCATCATCATCGACGCCATCAAGAAGTCCGGCAAGATCGGCTACGGCTACGACTTTGCGAACAACAAGTATGGCGACATGATTTCCTTAGGCATCGTAGACCCGACCAAGGTAACTCGTTCCGCACTGCAGAACGCTGCCTCTGTCGCTTCTATGGTTCTCACCACCGAATCCCTTGTTGCTGACAAGAAAGAGCCTGCTCAGAATAATGCAGCTGCTGGCGGCGACATGGGCGGTGCGTATTAATCATCGTCATTCCCTCCAGATTACTGGAAACAAAACAAGGCAGGCGCCAATTGGCGTCTGCCTTGTTTTTGTGCCTTACGCACGGACGTCTATGTCCGACATCCGCGCGAAAACGCGGTTGCGGAACTCCTCATAGGAGCAGCACCCGTTCAGCATGGCAAGCTGTTCGTCGTCCGGCAAGGAAAGGAAAAACTTCTTTGCCTTTTTTTCCTGCTCTGTGAGTTCCGAGGGGAAGGGAAATTCTTGGTATCCGGAATAATCCATTGCAGTTCACCTCTGCGTTATGCTATGCAGGCTTTTTTCACTTCATACAAAAAATAGAAAAAATTTAGAAACAGCGTTTGAAATTGCCTTCTTCGGGCAACATAATGCAAAGAGGTGATGCAATGGCGTCTTATATTGATCCAAGTATGCGCAGCCGGTTCGAGTCGCTGTCCATTGACTTGAAAAACGCCATTCTCGAGAAGAATGTCCAAATCAAGAATCTGCAGGACTTGATCCAATGCCTCCAATCCATCGTCGATGACACGTAAAAAGAGCTGCACTCCGACTTAATTTCCGTCGGAGCGCAGCTCTTTTTTGGCAGATGCAGGCTTTAGCCCGGAATCATTTCCTCATATTTTGCAGCCAGCCAATTGATGGCTTCCTGCCGCCCGTTTTCGTCCATGGGGAAGCTGTGCCGGTCTTCTATTGTGCTTTTTTCATAGCAGAAAGGCCCGTACCAGACCTCCACCAGAATGACTCTGCGCGGAGGGTCACTATCTGCGCCTTCTTCCGCTTCTTGGGCAGGAGACAGCTTGTAGCGGAATTCCTTTTCGCCGTCATTGTTTACACTGCCGGTGAAAACACAACCGTTCTGGAAGAACAGCAGCTCCGGAATGAAATACTGAGCGTGCCAGTCAATCGCTTTTCTCAATGGTTCAAATCCTCCCTGCGTATAGCCCGGAAAAAACCCGCCTCCGTTTCCGAAGGCGGGGAGGTTTCCTTTAACGGTTTATTCTTTCGGAACAACAAAGTCTGAGCCGATTTTCAGCTTTGCCGCTTCAATAATCAGTCGGATGCAGTTTTCGTCCCCGAGGCGTTCACTGTTTAAGCACAAGTCAAAGTTCGACGGAACATTCCATTCCTGACCGGTGTAGTACCGATAAAAGTCTTCGCGGTATTTGTCCGTTTTCGCAACAAAAGCCTCGGCTTCTTTTTCGGAAAGGTCGTTGTACTCCATGGTGGCCTTTACGCAAAACTCACGCGAAGCCTGAATGTTGACGGTGAGGACGTTCGGATAATCACGGAAAATAAAGTCGGCAGCGCGGCCCATTACCACAAAGGACTCGCGTTCCAGCAGGCTCCTTAGTACCTTTGCTTGGTAATTGTAAAGGTTCTCGTCAGAAATAAAGCCGTTTTGTTCTGGAGTGAGTACATTGCCCACGCGGTTTTTCCGAAGATTTTTGAACAACAGCGGTTTTGTCAGGCGTTCGTCTGCCTCGCCGAACAATTCTTCGTTAATTCCGCTTTCAATGGAGGCAAGCTGCAGCAGCTCGCGGTCAACAAAATCAATGTTCAACCTGTCGGCAAGTTTTTGCCCGATTCTGCGTCCGCCGCTTCCGTAGCCGCGTGCGATGGTAATTGCATAATGGCTCATACTAATCCACTCCTGTTCCCGAAATCGCCCGACTAGTTGTAAATATCTTACGAATATTATTATATAACAACGAATAAAATTGTCAATAATTTACGAAGATATTTCCGCTTGCAGGAAAAAGGCTTATGCTTTGGGGAGCGCCTCGTACTTTGCCCTCAGGTAGTCGGCAATTTCTTTCACACCGGCAGGAGTCTGGCCTTTCTTGAGGCTGACTTCAAATACAGGCGCCTGAGAAATTGCGCGCAGACCCTTGTTGAAGTTTTCGGTGTCGAAGCCCACAGCTTCCTTGAGGTCGCATTTCGTCAGCACAACAGCGTCAGCATAGCTAAACATCGGAACATATTTGAACGGCTTGTCGTCGCCTTCCGGAACGCTTGCTGCGAGCAGACGCACGTTTTCGCCCAAGTCAAATTCTGCCGGGCAGATCAGGTTGCCAACATTCTCAATGAAGACAATGGCGTCACGCAGGTCGATTTTCTCGGCGCCGTCGCGGATAACGCGCGAATCGAGATGACATTCGCCGCAGGTGTTAATCTGCGAGGAACGGATTCCCTGCTTCTCAAGATTTTCCGCGTCGATGGAGGATGCGATGTCGCCTTCAATAACGCCGACCGAAATCGGGGCAAGCTCCTTTGCAAGCGCCGAAATCAGTGTGGTTTTTCCGGATCCAGGGGAACCCATCAGGTTGACGGCAAGAATATGCCTTCCGGAAAAATAGGCTCTGTTTTCTTCTGCAAGCTTCTCGTTCGCTTCCAGAAGTTCTTTCATGATTATAACTTCCATGTGTAAACTCCTTTTCTCAATCGTACTTCGGCGGTGGTGTCAGTTTCCGTCGAAAGATTTAATATAAAATTCCGTTCCAGTACCTTTAATAAGAACGGAGCTCCCGCCGCAGGCGGGGCAGTCGAAACTTTTTTCGTGCGGAAATTCGGTTCCGCATACAGTGCATTTCAGCATGGCAGGGCGGTGCTCAAAGACGAGCTTTGCATTTGCGCAGGGTGTGTCCTTTGCCGCCACTTCAAAATACATCTGTACGGATTCATCCACAACGGAAGAAAGCTCACCGATGACAAGCGTGATTTTCGTTATCTCGTGGAATCCGTGCTTTTTGGCTTCGTCCTTCATCACGCGGATAATGTCAAGGACGATGGGAAGTTCGTGCATCTGGTACGCTCCGTTTCTGTTGAACGGCAGCTCACACGGCCGCCGAGGATTCAAACTGCATGTTATAGTATTTCGCGTAGATTCCGCCTTTTGCAAGAAGCTCGTCGTGTGTGCCGCGCTCCGCGATGCCGTCGTCTGCAATGACTACGATTTCATCTGCGTTGCGAATCGTAGAAAGACGGTGTGCAATCACAATCGTTGTGCGGCCCTTCGATAGCGCGTCGAGCGATGCCTGAATGTAGCGCTCGCTTTCGTTATCCAGCGCGCTCGTTGCTTCGTCGAGAATCAGAATCGGCGGATTTTTTAGGAACACGCGGGCAATCGCGATGCGCTGTTTCTGTCCGCCGCTCAGACGTGTGCCGCGTTCTCCCACGTAGGTGTCGTAGCCGTCGGGCAGACTGCACACGAAGTCGTGAATTCCCGCGCTTTTGGCAGCACGCAGAATTTCTTCGTCCGTAGCGTCAGGTTTGCCGTAAGCGATGTTGTCACGGATACTTCCGGAGAACATGTAGACATCCTGCTGCACAATGCCGATTGCGCTGCGAAGGGACTTGAGCGTTACATCGCGGACGTCATGGCCGTCAATCAGGATTTGACCGCTGGCCACATCGTAGAAGCGCGGAATGAGAGAACAGAGCGTCGTTTTGCCGCCGCCGGAAGGCCCGACAAGCGCCAACGTTTCGCCGGCTTTAATGTGCAGGTTGATGTGTTCCAGCACGGATTCGTCTTCATTGTAGCGGAACGAAACATCTTTGAATTCGATTTCGCCCTTTACGGAATTCAAAGGCTTTGCATTGGGTTTGTCTTTGATTTCGGGCGGGGTCTCAATGACCTCAACAAAACGGCGGAAACCGGAGTATCCCTTTTGGAACAGCTCGGTAAATTCCACCAATACGTCAATCGGATTGATGAAGATTCCAATATACAAAGCGTATATCGATAAGTCTGCTATACTTAAAGTACCGTTTGCGACAAAGATTCCGCCGCAGACGACGACGGTGAGATAAAGCAAACCTTCAAAAAAGGCGTTTCCTGCGCGGAAGCTGCCCATAATGCGGTAACTGCTGACCTTGGAGTCAAGAAAGCGCAGGTTGCTTTTCTCGAACTTTTTGCGCTCGAGATCCTCGTTGCCGAATGATTTCACCACGCGGATGCCTGCAAGGCTGTCTTGCACCTGTGCGTTGACGCTGGCAATCTTTTTGCGGTTGTCGAGGAAAATTGCGCGCATTTTTTTGTTCTTCTGGACGCTGAACACAATCATAACGACGGTAACCGCTGCGAGGATCAGTGTCATCGGCACGTTCATCATCAGCATGAGGATAAAGGAACCGACAATTTTCAGAATGGAAATCAGAATATTCTCCGGCCCGTGGTGCGCCAGCTCCGAAATGTCGAACAAATCGGAGACGAGCTTGCTCATCATTTCGCCGGTGTTGTTCCGGTCATAGTAGGAAAAGGAAAGCCGCTGGTAGTGGTCGAAAAGGTCTTGACGCATGTTGCTTTCCATGCGTGCGCCCATGATGTGCCCCCACGAAGTGATGTAATACTGGCACCCGAAGCGGACCAAATACATTGCCAGCAAGGAGCCGCCAATCCACGGCAGCATACGCAGAATTTCGTCGCCGGAGCCTGCGAAAAGTCCGTTTGTCAGGTTGCGCAGAATCTGCGGAAAAGCAACATCAATCGCAGAAAGCAGGAGGGCGCAGAACATGTCAAAGTAGAAGATTGCCCGGTAAGGTTTGTAGTAGCTTATGAATCTGCGGAATAAATGCATCTTCTCAGACCTTTTTGGGTTCGGGGTAGTTTTCGCCGAAGGTTTCGACCGTCATCGAGATGATTTTTTGCTCAATCAGCGGCCTGTCGTCATAATCGCGGGGAACCGAAACAATGCGGTCGACTTCCTCCATGCCGGAAATCACGCGGCCGAAAGCGGCATATTCGCCGTCCAGGTACGGCGCGTCGTCCACCATGATGAAGAACTGGGAGCCGGCGCTGTTCGGGTTGACGGAACGCGCCATCGAAACGACGCCGCGTGTATGCTGCAGGTCGTTCCTAAAATGGTTTGATGTGAACTCGCCGCGGATGCAGTAACCGGGGCCGCCGGTGCCGTTTCCCTTCGGGTCGCCGCCTTGAATCATGAATTTCGGGATGATGCGGTGGAAAATCGTCCCGTCGTAAAAACCTTTTTTAATAAGGGAAATAAAATTGATTACGGTATTCGGCGCAATGTCCGGGTAAAGCTCTATTTCCACGGTGCCGCCGGATGTTTTCATCGTAACAATAGGGTATCGCATTGATAAACCTCCATGTAGATTTTAAAGCGCATTCTAACTCATTATATATAATTTATTATATCTCCGATGAGAGGGTGGCACAAGATTTTTTTGCCGTTCGACTCCGTGTATGCTATAATGACAGAAAAAGAAAAAAACTGATGTTTCCCGCATGGTGCGGAATCAAACGAAATGAGGGGAAAACAGATGCAACTTGTTTTTTACGGAGCGGACAAAGAAGTTACCGGAAGCTGTCATTGTCTGGAAGCATGCGGGAAAAGAATTCTAATCGACTGCGGACTTTATCAGGGAGAAAGCGAGTCGGAGAACCGCTCGTTTCCGTTTTACCCTTCGCAGATTGACGCGGTTGTCATCACACATGCGCACATTGACCACAGCGGCCGCCTTCCGCTGCTTGTGAAAGAAGGCTTTCAGGGCAAAATCTATGCCACGGGCAAAACCTGTGATTTGCTCGGCATCATGCTGCGCGACAGCGCGCATATCCAGATGGTTGACGCATTGAATGCAAACCGCAAGAAACGCCGTGCGGGGGAAGCGGCCAAAGAACCACTCTACACGCTCGATGACGCCGAAGAAACTTTGAAACACTTGGTGCCCTGCGTTTACGGCGAGACGGTTCCACTCTTTGACGGGATTCGCTTCCGCATGATTGACGCGGGCCATCTGCTCGGTTCCGCCTCGATTGAATTCCATGTGGAGGAAAACGGGCAAAAACAGACCGTCGTGTTTTCGGGAGACATCGGCAATGTGAACCAGCCGATTATCCGCGACCCGCAATACCTGACCGAGGCGGATTATGTGGTGATGGAGTCCACTTACGGCAACCGCGAACACGACCCGATTGCCAGCTACATACCGGAACTTGCCGAAGTGTTCGACAAAACCTTTGCCGCCGGCGGGAATGTTGTCATTCCGAGCTTTGCGGTTGGCCGCACGCAGGAACTACTGTATTTTATCCGTGAGATGAAAGAGCAGCACATCGTAAAGAGTTTGCCGGATTTTCCGGTCTATGTCGACAGCCCGCTCGCAGCGGAAGCAACCAAGATTTACAGCGGCGACCTCACCGGCTACGCGGATGAGGATACGGTTCGGGTAATCCGCAGCGGATTCCGCCCGCTGGAGTTTTCTAATTTGCATACCTGCTCCACAACCGAAGAATCGCGTGCCTTGAACGAAGACCCGTCGCCGAAGGTCATCATTTCCTCAAGCGGCATGTGCGAAGCCGGGCGTATCCGCCACCACCTCAAGCACAACCTGTGGCGACCGGAGTGCTCCATTGTTTTTGTCGGCTTCCAGGCGGAAGGAACGCTCGGCAGAATGCTCATCGACGGTGTAAAGCAAGTCAAACTGTTCGGCGAGCAGATTGCGGTGCAGGCGCAGATATACAATTTCAAAGCGCTTTCGGGCCACGCCGACCACACCGGTTTGGTAAAATGGATTGAATCGTTTGAGCGGAAACCAAAGCGCGTTTTCGTCGTTCACGGCGAGCAGTTCACCGCACAGGATTTTGCGGACGAACTGAAGCAGCGCGGCTTTCCTTCCTATGTCCCGAATTTCCGTGCGGTTGCCGACCTTACGGCGAACCGAATCCTTGACGAAGGGATTGCGCCGGAAAAACGCCGTCCGATTCGCGGAGCGGGGAAGACTTCGCCCGCTTTCAGCCGCCTGATTGCCGCAGGCCAGCGGCTGATGCGTGTGATTCAGCACAACGAGGGCGGCGCCAACAAAGACCTCGCGCGCTTTGCCGACCAGATCCTTGCTTTGTGCGACAAGTGGGACAGATAATTCAAAACAAGGGCTTCGGAAGTATTCTTCCGAAGCCCGTATTTTTGTCAGCCGATATGCCGCTTTTCCAGTTCCAGCAGAAAACGCTTCACCTTAGGCCCATAGCCGTAGCCGCCTAAGCTCCTGTCCGCCGCAATGACGCGGTGGCACGGAATCATGATTGCAATCGGGTTTTTGTGGTTTGCCATTCCGACCGCGCGGCAGGCTTTGGGCTTTCCGATTTGCTCGGCAATCTGCCGGTAGCTTCGCGTTTCCCCGTAGGGAATGGTGCGCAGCGCTTCCCAGTCAGCAAGCTGAAACGGAGTCCCGTGCAGGGACAGCGGCAGTGAGAATTCTTTTCGCTTTCCCACAAAGTACTCCGATAGCTGCTGCACCGCTTCCCAAAGAAGCGGCGTCATTTCTTCACGCGAATCGGCCGGAGCGTTTTCTGCGAGGGAAAGTTTCGTAATCCCTTCGCCGTCTTCCACAATCACAAGCGTTCCAATCGGAGAGTGCCACCTGCAGAATCGGCTCCCGTCATACCTCTTCATGGTACAGTCCCTTCAGAAGTGCGATTTCCTTCGCATATCCGGAAACGTCGTTCGGCGTTTCTAAGTAGAACGGAAGGTCCCGCAGAATGGGATGGTTTATAATTCTTTCCATGGCCTCAAGGCCGATGGTACCTTGTCCGATTTTCTGATGGCGGTCTTTGTGACTGCCGAACGGGTTCATGCTGTCGTTCAGATGAATTGCCTTCAGCCGGTTGAGGCCGATGACACGGTCAAATTCCTCAAGAACGTCGTCCAACCGGTTCACAATGTCGTAACCCGCGTCGAAGACATGGCAGGTGTCGAGGCATACGCCCATAACCTGCTGCTGTTCCACTCCGTCAAGGATTGCGCGGATTTCTTCAAACGAACGCCCGACTTCGCTGCCCTTGCCGGCCATGGTCTCTAGCAGAACGGTTGTCGGCTGGTCCGGCTTCAAAATTTCGTTGAGCATTTCGCAGATGTACTGAATTCCGACCTCAGCACCCTGCTGAACGTGGCTTCCGGGATGAAAATTATACATGCTTCCCGGAATATAAGAGAGACGGTTCAGATCGTCCGCCATGGTTTCATGGGCAAACGTGCGCAGGTTTTCTTTTGCCGCGCAGGCGTTCAGCGTGTAGGGCGCGTGCGCAAGGATGGGGAAGAACCCGTGTTCTTCCGCAAAAGTCCGATACGCCGCAATATCTTCCGGGTCAAAGGCTTTCACAGCGCCGCCGCGCGGATTGCGCGTGAAAAACTGGAACGTGTTCGCTCCGATTTCCGCGGCCTGCTTTCCCATGGCGAGGTAACCCTTTGATGCGGAGAGATGACATCCGATTTTCAGCATGATACTCCTCCTGTAAAATAGTAACGGACTCGGTGCGCGTTTTTGCGCTCCGAGTCCGTGCTGTTTCGGTCAGGTTTCGGCGAGGGCTCTCCGCAGCCAAACTTCTGCGAGGTCCATGGCAAGATAAAGACCGCTTTTCTCACTCGTTTTTACAATTTGCTTGCGGCTTCGGTTCGTCTGGTCGGTCAGCATCAGCTGAACGGAGACTTTGTCGGCCACATCCATGTCCTTAACCTTTTTCTTACTTTTCACTTCAAGCCGAACCACATAACGGTCGGCCATGCTTCCATAATACAGCACATCGCCGCAGCGCACAAGCGGCTTCCCTTTGTAAGTGGGGAACTGCGGTTCCTTTGCGGATTTTTCAGCCATTCGTTTCATCCTTCCTGCCGTATCGGGAACGGAGCGGCCATCAGCCGCTTTATTCACCGAGATATGATTTCAACAATACCTGCAGCAGTTCGTCGCGGTCTATCCTGCAGATAAGACTGCGAGCATTGTTGTGGGTCGTAATATAGGTGGGATCCTCGGACAAAATGTATCCTACGATCTGATTAATCGGGTTATATCCCTTTTCTTTCAGCGCATCATAGACCGATATAAGAATCTTGCGGATGTCATCTTCATGGTCATGGCCGAGAGAAAAAGTCATCGTCTTATCCAGCATGGAAACACCCCCCGTATTCCATTATCATACAACATACATGGGTCAAATGCAAGAGAATTTTGCCGATGTGATAACGGGTGATGCGGCGAAATCAGAGGCGTAGCGAGGCTCCGACCTTCTCGAGTTCCTGGATGATTTTCTTTACTGCACCGGAAACGCGTTCCTCGGTGAGGGTGCTGTCGCTGGAGCGAAGCGTAACGCTGAAGGCAACGCTTTTCTTGCCGCTTTCAATCTGTTCCCCTTTGTAAACGTCGAACAGCTTGACTTTCTCCAGAAGGTTGCCGGCACCCGCGCGGATTGCTTGCTCAAGTGTTCTCACCGGTGTTTCGTCATCGCAAAGCAGTGCAAAGTCACGCGATACCGCCGGGAATTTCGGCAGCGGAACATACGTTTTCACGAGCTGTGCGTGGCGGTACAGGGTGTTGACGTCAAGCGTGAAGCTGATGGCGCGGCAGTCCATGCCGTAGTTTTCCATCACCTTCGGGTGCAGTTCGCCGATGATGCCGAGGTCTTCGCCTGCGACGCTCAGCTTTGCGCAGCGTCCCGGGTGGTAGCTCGGGTCCTCTGAGGTTGCTTCAATGTCCCAGTCGGTGATGCCGAAGCGGTCAAACAGGTCTTCCACCATTCCCTTTGCGGTGAAGAAGTCGTAGCCATCGCCGTACATGGCGCAGATGAGCTTCGGCAGTTCTTCCGGCAACTTATCTTCTTCCGTGGGAAGATAAACGGTTGCAAGTTCATACAGGCAAGCGGATTCGTTGCGGTTGTTGTAGTTTCTCGCAAGGGATTCCAACATGGACGGAAGGGCAGTGGTGCGCATGATGGAAGTGTCCTCACCGAGCGGGTTGCGAATGGTAATGGATTTGCGAAGCGGCGAGTCGGCTGGCAGGCAAATTTTGTCGTAGTATTTCGGGCTGATGAACGAGTACGTCATGATTTCGCTTGCACCGAGCGAAATCATCGCTTCCCCTAAGGCTTTGTCGAATTTCTGGCGCGGGGTATATTTGCCCTGCGCACCGCCGCTCAGGAGCGTTGCGGGAATCTTGTCATAGCCGTAGAAACGTGCAATTTCCTCGGCAATATCCGCCTTGTGTACGAGGTCCGGACGGAAGGTCGGCACAATGATGTCATTGCCGTCAAAGGTACATTCGAGTTTTTCGAGAATTTCCTTCATCTCATCCGCGGAAAGATGCGTGTCGAGGAAACGGTTAATCCAGTCTGCATCGAACGGAATTCTGCGATGCTCGGGGGTGTAGTGAACATCGGTTACAACGCCGTCCGTCACATCGCCTGCGTCCAGCAGCTCCACCAATTCACAGGCGCGGTCAAGCGCGGGCAGACAGTTGTTTGGGTCAAGGCCCTTTTCATAGAGCGCGGAGGCATCCGTCCTCATGCCGAGGCTGCGGGCCGTGCGGCGCACGGACGGACCGTTGAAGCAGGCGGATTCAAACACAATCGTCGTCGTGCTGTCAGTGATTTCACTGTTTTCACCGCCCATAACGCCGGCAACAGCCACCGGTTTTTCGGCGTCGGCGATGACAAGGTTGTTGCTGGTCAGATTGTGGTCGGTTCCGTCGAGTGTCCGGATGCACTCACCATCTTTGGCGCGGCGCACATGAATCTCATGGCCGGCGAGCAGCGAATAGTCGAAGGAGTGCATGGGCTGACCGTATTCCAACATCACATAGTTCGTGATGTCAACGATGTTGTTAATGGGGCGTACTCCCATTGCGCGCAGGCGTTCGCGCATCCAGCGTGGAGAAGGTTTCACGCGCACGTTCTTTACAACGCGGGCGGAGTACATCGGGCAGAGGTCGGGGGCTTCCACACGAACCTTCAAAAGGTCCGCGCAGGAACCGTGGCCGCCTTTTACCACCGGTGTGTGTAAATTCAAAGGCTTGTGGAACGTCGCTGCAACTTCGCGGGCAAGACCGATGACCGAGAAGCAGTCAGGGCGGTTACTTGTAATTTCAAACTCAATCTTTGTGTCATTTAAGCCGAGCGCTTCGCAAATCGGCTGACCAAGGTAGCAGTCTTCTTGCAGAACAAAGATTCCGTCCTCGATGGCATAGGGAAAATCGTGCTTAGTCAGGCCAAGCTCGCCGAGGGAGCAGAGCATCCCGTTGCTCTCAAGGCCGCGGAGTTTTCCCTTCTTAATCTTTTTTCCGCCGGGGAGCGTGGAATTATGCAGGGCCACCGGAACAATGTCGCCTACCTTGAGGTTTTGCGCACCGGTAATAATCTGAAGCGGCTCGCCGCAACCGACGTCCGTTTTGGTAATCCAGAGGTGGTCAGAGTTTGGGTGGCGTTCCAAAGAGACAATTTTGCCAACGACTACGTTTGAAATCTCTTCGCCTTCCTTTTCCCAGCCTTCCACCTTAGACCCGCTCATGGTGATTGCTTCCGTAAACGTGCGGATCGGCATATCGTCAAGCGGAACAAATTCTTTCAGCCATTTCATGGAAAGATTCATAATATCCGCGCCTCCTCAAAACTGTTTCAGAAATCTGACGTCGTTCTCAAAAAACAGACGCATGTCGTCAATGTTGTATTTGCGCATGACAAGGCGTTCCAGTCCCATGCCGAACGCAAAGCCGCTGTAAACTTCGGGGTCGATGTTGCAATTGGAGAGAACCTTCGGGTGAACCATTCCACATCCGAGAAGTTCAATCCAGCCTTCCCCTTTGCAGAGACGGCAGCCCTCGCCGTGGCAGTTGAAGCACTGAATGTCAACTTCGGCGGAAGGTTCCGTGAACGGGAAGTGGTGCGGGCGGAAACGAACAACGGAATCTTCTCCGTACAGGCGCTTAATGATGACTTCGAGCGTGCCTTTCAGGTTGGCAAATGTGATGCCCTTGTCGACCACGAGTCCTTCAATCTGGTGGAACAGAGGGGAGTGCGTGGCGTCTACCGCATCGGAGCGGTAAACGCGTCCGGGCGAGATAATGCGAATCGGCGGTTTCTGCTTCTCCATGGTGCGCACCTGAACCGGTGAGGTTTGTGTGCGCAGCAGAATATTGTCGGTAATATAAAACGTGTCCTGCGTGTCGCGCGCGGGATGGTCTTTCGGCAGGTTCAAAGCCTCAAAGTTGTAGTAGTCGTATTCCACTTCCGGCCCGCTTACAATGTCGAACCCAAGACCGATGAAGATTTCTTTGATTTCGTCCAGCTCGATGTTCAGCGGGTGTTTGTGCCCCAGCTCGCGGCGCTTACCGGGAAGGGTAACGTCAATTTTTTCCTTTTTCAGACGGCGTTCGGTTTCGGCTTCGCGGATTTCCGCGGCGCGCGCCGTCAGTTCTTCTTCGATGTGTGCGCGAATCTGGTTTGCAAGCTGGCCGATGACAGGGCGCTCTTCCGCAGACAGGCTGCCCATCTGTTTTAAGATGGCTGTCAGCTCGCCTTTTTTGCCGAGGTAGCGGATGCGAAGATCTTCAAGCGCTTTTTTATCGGCCGCACGGAGCAGATCCTGTTCCGCTTTTTTACGGATTGTTTCCAACTGCTCTTTCATAAACTCGGTTCCTCTCTTTCAAATAAGGTGGAATAACAAAAAGCCTTCATCCCCAAAGGGACGAAGGCTTCACTTCGCGGTACCACCCTAAAATTTACTCTTGCGGCTATTTAACGAAGCCACCCGTCACGGCCTACTGCTTTGAAAGGTTCAGCCGTGCCGCTCCAAAGGGAACTTCGCCGAATTTCAGCCAACAGCATGCTTTCAGCCGGTGACATGCTTCTCTTTTGAAGGCGGGGAAAAACGGTTACTTCCTTTTTCACAGCGTTTGAGAATATTTCCTAGTATTATAGTAATATAGCACGGTGTGGGAGAAAATGCAAGCGCAGAAATCGGAGAGGATGTGTTCCGGAAACTGTAAAAACATAATTGTAAAACTTATTTTATCATGCTACAATAAATAAAGTTACAAAAGTGTTGCGAATTATGAATAAAATTTCGGAGGACGAAAATGGATATCTTTGTGGAACAAATTGTCAAGAAAAAATTCAGTACGAAAGATTATCTCATTATTGCTGCCATTATTATTGGCGGCCTTGCTCTCATATTTGCATCATTCCTGATTCCTGCAATCAGCTTTCTTGTCATTGTCGGTGTCATTTTCGGTGCTTATTACCTGATTTCCGCCCGCAATGTTGAGTTTGAATACAGCGTAACCAACGGAGATATCACCATCGACAAAATCATTAACCGCCGCAGCCGCAAGCGTGTCGTTTCCGTTGATGCGCATGACATTGAAGACATGGGAAAATTCCGGCCGGAAATTGTAAAGAACAAGAGCGGATATACGCCATACTATACCGCACAGACAGATTCCGGTGAAAACAGCTGGTATTTCTGCGCGCATACATCGAAATACGGCAACGTTCTTGTGGTGTTTGACCCCGAAGAGCGTGTTTTGGAAGCGATCAAACCGTTCATGCCGAGGCAGGTGGCTTTCGTTGTTTTCGGTAGGCACTGACCTTGTAGAAATTGAAAGAATCCGAAAATCCATGCAGAATCCGCGCTTTTGCAGCCGGGTGTTCGGCACTGCCGAACTCGCCTGGCTAGCGAAGCGCGGATTTTCCGTTGAAAGTGCCGCCGCAGCGTTTTGCGCGAAAGAGGCTTTTTCCAAAGCGATTGGAACCGGCCTTTGGGCCTTTTCGCTGCGTGAGGTTCAGGTTATACACGAGGAACGGACCGGCAAACCTGTACTGCAGCTTTCCGGAAGAGCGCTTAAACTGGCAGGCAATTCGCGGTTCAGCGTGAGCCTAACCCACACCGACCGGTATGCTTCTGCCGTTGTGGTGCGTGAAGACGACGACGTTCCTCCGCTGCCGGAGTCGGAAGGCCTGCAGATTCTGCGCAATGCTTTAAAGCCCCGCGCTTTGGAAAGCAATAAAGGAGATTACGGCAGACTGCTGTGCGTCTGCGGCAGCGAAGGCATGGCCGGCGCTGCAGCCATGAGCATTAGCGCGGCGCTCCGCTGCGGCGCGGGAATCGTCGAAGCTGCGCTGCCGCATTCCATTTATCCCATTGTAGCTTCGCGCCTTGCGGAACCTGTCTTTACCATTTTGCATCCGAATCCGAACGGCTCGGCTTCACCCCAAGACGAAATTGCACTTTCGGCGGCAATCCGCCGGGCCAGTGCCGTGCTCATTGGCTGCGGCCTCGGGAAAAGCGATGCGGCGCGCTGCGCATTAAAGCATGTGCTTGCGGAGTCACAGGTTCCAGTCATTGTGGACGCGGATGGAATAAATCTTCTGGCAGAGCATATAGATGAACTGCAGGTCTGCAAAGCACCGGTCATCCTCACGCCGCACCACGGGGAAATGGCGCGCCTTTTGAATACGACGCCCCGCTGGATTCAGTCTCACCGGGAGGAGACCGCCCGTTCATTCTCCAAAGAGCACGGCGTCATTCTTGTGCTCAAAGGAGCCGGAACTCTGGTCGCGTCCCCGGACGGAAAGCTATATCGGAACGATACCGGAAACCCGGGCATGGCAAAGGGCGGAAGCGGCGACGTGCTTGCGGGAATGATTGCTTCGTTCGCGGCTCAGGGAATCCAGCCGTTTGAGGCTGCGGCAGGCGGAGTCTGGCTGCACGGACTCGCTGGCGACCGCTGCGCGGCTCGTTTTTCTCAGAGCGCCATGCTACCAACAGACCTAGTCAATATGCTGCCGGAACTGTTCCGGGAACTTGGGCGGTAGTCGCGAAAGCGCTTTCCGCCTTCTGGGGAGGCGGTTATGAAGCGGATTTTTGCGGTCTTACTTGTCTGCTGTCTGCTTTCGTTTGCCGGTTGTTCCGCGGCACAGAAGCAGATGAGCCCGAAAGACCTAAATCTCGTTTTTTCTTGTCAGGCAGACATAACCACGCCGAACGGCAAGTATACTTGCGCCATTGAGCGGGCGGGACTGCGTTCTGTTTCCATCGAAATCCTTTCGGGAGACGGCGCGGGTTTGAAATGGTACTGGAACGGCGATGGATTCCGCCAGACCTATCAGGGTTTGGAAGACGAAAGCCAAACCTGTGATTTGCCCGACAATTCCTTTGCATCTGTCATCGTAAGAATCCTCGATTGGGTGCAGCAGACGAACGCGCTGGAAAGCGTGGACGGCAATGTGTTCCGCGGAAACATGGAGGGAACTTCCTTTGCCATTACCGCGGACGGGAGCACGGGCAATATCACGCAGCTTACTGTTTCGGATTTGAATATTGCCGCGGAATTTCACGATTTTACACAGCCGGCTTTCGAGTCGGCCTTTGCGGAATCTTACCAATAAAAATTTCAAATTTCGGCACCGGTTTACACACCGGTGCTTTTTTCATGCCCAAAATCCTGTGCGGAGAAGTACGCGAAAAATGCCTTGTTCCATGTCAAGCCGGCCGATTCATTAATATTATGATATCAAGCTAAATGCTTGGTATATTTGCAGAAAAAGCTGACAAAAATACCTACCAGAAAATCTTTGATTATAGAATCGGAGCGTGAAAATTATGATTGTCCGAAGGGGCGATATTTTTTACGCCGACCTTAGTCCGGTTGTCGGTTCGGAGCAAGGAGGCATTCGTCCTGTATTGATCGTTCAGAACAACGTTGGCAATCGGTTCAGTCCTACGGTAATTGCGGCGGCAATTACGAGCCAGCGTACCAAAGCAAATCTCCCAACACATATATTCGTGAATGCGAAGACGTCAGGTCTCGCAAAAGATTCTATTGTTCTGCTGGAACAAGTTCGCACCATTGATAAGCATCGCCTGAAGGAGCGCATGGGAAGCCTCGACTCCAAAGCGATGAGTGAAGTGGATAAAGCTCTTTCTGTAAGTTTTGGCCTAACAGATAGGCAGAAAGTGCAGGGGACTACATAAACCCGCCGATTTTTGTAGCACTGCATATTCTGCCCAAAACATCGGATAATAAAAAGCGAAATTACAGCAGCGAAACCGCTGCGGAAAAAGAAGGAGTGTTGCGATTTTGGCACAAATTACCGAAAAAGAATTGTCTGCCATTGAGGATGAGCTTTCCAGCGAGCAGACGCTCATTGCGAAGATGAAAGCCTATTCTCAAATGTGCACCGACCAAGAACTGAAACAGAAATGTGATGCAATTGCCCAAAAGCATCAGGCACATTATGACAGACTCATGAGTTTTTTGAACTGAGGAGAAGGAGAAAATGAATTTTTCACAAGTAAGCGGAAATCAGCCCAGCAGCAATCTACAAGAACGTGACTTGATGAACGACGTTCTGTCCTCCCAAAAGTTTATTACCGACACCTACAATACTTTTACCAATGAATGTGCAACGCCGAATGTACGCGACGGCTTCATGTCGATTCTGAATGAAGAGCATCAGATTCAGGCAGAAGTGTTTGACATGATGAAGCAGCGCGGCTGGTATCAGACACCGGCTGCTGACCAGCAGAAAGTCAATCAGGCAAAGCAGCAGTACGCAAGTCAGAAAGCGCAAAGCTAAGCTAAAGAAAACGAGGCAGGGTCAAAAATCTCCCTGCCTCGTTTTCATTTTATAATGTTCTGTCATCGGAATTCATTTTCAAACATTCCATCGCTTTCATGCGCAGCTTCTGCTTTAGACTTTCCGGTTCCAGCACTTTCACTTTTCCGGTGAATTCAAAAATCCATCCAAGCAGGGTAGGGCTGACGAAAGCATGGAATGTCACAATAAAGCTGTGCTCGTCAGCTTTTTGAATGTCCGCGTCCATGCCGAACCGGTCCAGAACAACGCCGATGAGCGAATTGTCAAACTGCAGGCGAATCAGTTCTTCTTCTCCGCCGTACATTCCGAACAGCTTTCTTGAGTATTCGACAACATCGAATTCTCCTTCCGGCAATTCGCACGCCGGTGTATCCAGCAGCTCAATGTTTTCCATTTTGTCTACGCGGAAATGCGAAATTTTCTGATACCGCTCATAATAGGCAATGAGGTAATAGTTTTGGTTGTCCCAAGAAAGCGCGTAGGGAGAAGCATAATAAAGATCACCGCCGTGGCGGTATTCTTTTTCTTTATCCACCGTATACTCAAAATAGCGAAAGGAAATTTGCTTTTTCTGCGCAATCGCCTGATGAATGGAATCAACATTATAATAAATCTTTTCATTGGCATTTTTTACTCTGCCGGTTACATAAACCTGCCGCTGAAGCTGTTTTGCCTCGTAACAGCTTGTTAGGCTTTCGATTTTTTGAATCAGTTGTTTCGATTTTTTCTCCGTGATAAATTTTGACGAAGCCACCGCGTCGGCCAGCAGTTTCAGTTCCGGGAGCTCAAAGGTTCTGCTCGCTATGAAATATCCGGTCGTTTTGGATTTTCGGGAAGTGATGTCGAGCCCATACTCGCGGAGCGCATTGATATCGGCATAAATGCTTTTGCGTTCGGCGTGGATACCGTTTTTCGCAAGTTCATCAATAATCTGCGCAATCGTTAGCGGATGGTCTTCGTCTGTCTGTTCAACTAGCAGTTTCATTAAGTACAGCAGCTTCATTTTTTGCTTTTCTGTTTTCTGCATGGTTTCCACATCCCTTCCGGAATATTATAGCACGAAAAAAGGAAATAAATGGACATTAAGTTCTTAAAATACATTTTTCGGCCGAATAAGAAAAGCAGATGTTTCTGCATTTTTTGGCATATTCAGATATTTCTACTGACTGGTGCGTCGGAACCGGTCATTTGCAGCAAGCGATTGACAAAATAATCCTTTCCGGAGGAAAATAAAAGAAATCCGGTGTGCAGAGATAACACCGGCAGAAGGGCGGGAAATGAAATGGCGGCACAAGTTGTTGCAGTTGCACTGAATCCATCGGTTGACCGAACGGTAGAAGTAAAGAATTTCACTCCGGGTGGACTGAACCGGGCAGTCTCTTCCCGCGTTGACCCCGCCGGAAAGGCAATCAACGCTGCACGCGTTCTAAAAAGTTTTGGCCCACAAGTCGCAGTTGTCGGTTTCGCAGGCGGGAATACAGGAAGTCTGCTCCATGAGTCGCTCTCAAAGGAAGGCATCGGCGACGCGCTGATTGATATATCGGGCGAAACACGCATCAATCTGAAGATTCTCGATCAAGAAACGGGCAGCATGACGGAAATTAACGAAAGGGGGCCGGAGATTGCGCAGGCAGACCTTCGTCGGTTTGAGGCAAAGTTCCGTGAACTCTGCGGAAAAGCGAAGCTTGTCGTTTTAAGCGGCAGCCTGCCGCCTGCTGTTCCGGCAGACTATTACGCGTGTCTGCTTGATGAAGCGAGGCAGTTCGGCGTCCGTACAATTCTTGATGCAGACGGGGAGGCGCTGCGGGAAGGAATCTGTAAAGTCCCTTATGCCGTGAAGCCGAACCTCGCGGAGCTTCGCAGGCTGACCGGCCGTTCCCTCGAAACGATGCAGAGTATTCTCGATGCCGGGCGTGAGCTGACGACTGCCGGAATTTCTGTTGTTATCATCTCCATGGGCGCCGACGGTGCCGTTGTGATGAATCAGCATCAGGCGTTTTGCGCCAAGCCGTGGAAGATTACCGCGGCGAGCGCTACCGGTGCTGGTGATTCGATGGTGGGAGCACTGGCTGGAGCACTGCTTCGCGGAGCGGAGCTCGAAGACATTGCACGCATTACGGTAGCTGCGGGCACCGTTACCGCGTCCAAGCAGGGCACACAGCTTTGCACGAAAGATGAAGTGTTGGAGAGTCTTTCCTTTGTTACGCTCCGTTCACTTAAGGGTTAAGAAAAAAGACAATTTTGGTTTTATATAATGGAATTATTGGATAGAATTTACATTGAACAAACTGGTGCAATTTGCCTCAAGCGGTTGCAAATGAATGTTTGTTATGTGTATAATGAAGTATCCGGATTGTCCGGATTTTAACAATTTACTGCATAGGAAGTGTCGCAATGTTTCAAATTCTGCAAAAGCGGAAACTGAACGATTCCATGACGCTCATGGTAATCGACGCACCGTTCATCGCGAAAAAAGCACAAGCAGGAGAATTTATTATTCTTCGTGTCAATGAGCACGGTGAGCGAATTCCGCTGACCATTGCCGACTATGACCGTGAAAAAGGGACAGTAACTATCATATATCAGATCGTTGGAAAAACGACGATGCTTCTCGACCAGCTAGGCGAGGGAGATGCACTGCTCGATTTCATCGGCCCGCTCGGCAAGCCAAGCAACCTCACTGACTACAAGAAAGCCGCGGTAATCGGCGGCGGCGCCGGCTGCGCCATTGCTTATCCGCAGGCAAAAGCGCTGCATGCGCAGGGGACCGAAGTCGATATGATTGCCGGTTTCCGCAATAAAAACTTAATCATTCTGGAAGACGAAATGCGCAGTGTCAGCGATAAGCTAATTGTCATGACGGACGACGGATCCAACGGCCACAAGGGCTTTGTAACCGACGCACTCCGCGAGCAAATCGAGGGTGGCGCAAATTATGACGTCGTTGTCGCCATCGGGCCGCTTGTCATGATGCGTGCTGTCAGTGAGCTTACCAAGAAATACGGAATCAAAACCATCGTCAGCATGAACCCGATTATGATTGACGGAACCGGAATGTGCGGCGGTTGCCGGCTTACCGTTGGCGGAAAGACAAAGTTCGCCTGCGTGGACGGCCCGGATTTCGACGGACATGAGGTCGATTTTGATGAAGCCATCAAGCGCTCCAGAACTTATTACGAAATGGAACGCGAGGCTGCACGTGAATTTAACTGTCGTTTGATGGAGGGCGCAAAAAATGCCTAATATGAATCCGAAAAAGACTCCGATGCCGGAGCAGGAGCCAAATGTACGCAACAAAAATTTTGACGAAGTTTCTTACGGCTACACCGAAGAAATGGCAAAGAACGAAGCAGAACGCTGCCTCCACTGCAAGCACAAGCCCTGCATGAAAGGCTGCCCCGTGGCTGTGCATATTCCTGATTTTATTCAGCAGGTTGCCGAGGGAGATTATGAGGGTGCATACCGCACCATTAAGATGACAAACTCCCTGCCAGCAATCTGCGGCCGTGTCTGCCCGCAGGAGAATCAGTGCGAGCACAATTGTGTGCGCGGCATCAAAGGCGAGCCGGTCGCTATCGGTCGCCTGGAGCGCTTTGTCGCAGACTGGCACATGAAGCATGGCAAAGATGAGGCGGAAAAGGTTGAGCCCAACGGCCATAAGGTCGCTGTCGTCGGAGCCGGCCCTGCCGGCCTGACCTGCGCGGGAGACCTCGCAGCTATGGGCTATTCCGTCACCGTGTTTGAAGCGCTTCACGCCGCAGGCGGTGTGCTGATGTACGGCATTCCGCAGTTCCGTCTGCCGAAAGAGATTGTGCAGCGGGAAATCGATACGCTCAAAGCAAAGGGCGTCGAGATTAAAATCGACATGGTCATCGGCAAAGTCCTCTCCGTGGACGAATTGTTTGAAAACGGCTATGAGGCCGTCTTTATCGGAACGGGCGCAGGCCTGCCGAACTTTATGAACATTCCGGGCGAGGGGCTTGTCGGCGTCTATTCGGCCAACGAGTTCCTGACCCGTGTCAACCTGATGAAGGCTTACAAGCCGGATTACGATACCCCGATTATTCACCCGAAGAACGTGGCCGTCGTCGGCGGCGGCAACGTGGCAATGGACGCTGCGCGCACCGCTCTTCGCCTCGGCGCGGAAAGCGTGCACATCGTTTACCGCCGTGCGGAAGAGCAGATGCCTGCACGCCGCGAAGAAATTCACCATGCGAAAGAGGAGGGCGTCATTTTCGACCTCCTGTGCAATCCGGTTCAGATTCTCGGCGATGAGAACGGCAAAGTCAATGCAATCGAGTGCATCCGCATGGAACTCGGCGAGCCGGACGCTTCCGGCCGCAGGAAACCTATTCCGGTGGAAGGCTCCAATTTCAAGATTCCTGTGGACTGCGTTGTAATGGCAATCGGCAACTCGCCGAACCCGCTCATCCGCTCCACCACGAAAGGCATTGAGGCAAACAGCCATGGCTGCATCGTCGTGAAAGACGACACGATGGAGACAACACGCGAGGGCGTGTTCGCTGCCGGTGACGCCGTCAGCGGTGCCGCGACCGTAATTCTCGCAATGGGTGGCGGCAAAGAAGCAGCCCGTTCCATTGACAAATACATCCGCTCCAAGAAATAATCGAACCATAGCAAAACACCGAAGGGCCTAAAGCTCTTCGGTGTTTTTTGTTGTCCTGTTATCTTTTCCGGACAACGAACATATCTTTTCAGAGAGGCATGTTCATCGGAAAAATGAAACGCAGGAGGCAGATGTTATGCAGGACCGCGATATGGATCAGGAATCCCTGAATGAGGAGTACCTCTCCGACTTTGATTATGACGAGGAACCGGAAGAAGAAAATGAACCTGAAAATGCGCCTCGCGGGGGAATCAAACTGCTGACCGTCATCCAAATTTCGGTAAGCATCGCCGTCCTTGTTGCGGCTCTTGTCCTTCGCGTGCTCGGCGGAGAACTTTTTCAGACCGTGCGCGCGTGGTATGTTCAGGCAGTGAATGATACCATCATTGCGGACGAACAGATTGATCAGGCCAGACGAACCGTAGTCGAACTCTGGAATAATATTTCGGCGGCGGGGCCGAAAACCGTCGTCGGTTCAGAAAGCGGAGCAGCGGCCTCCGTTGCTGGAACCGGTTCCGCGCAGAACAGCAATTCGGCTGCGGGTGCGCAGCCTAGTGCTTCTCAGGCGGATTCGGCGGCCGGTACGCAGTCCGGTGCGTCTCAGGCTGGTTCGCAAACCGGTGCACAGTCCGGTGTTTCACAGGCGCAAACTTCCGCTGGAGCATCGGAATGACATTTCGAGTCGGAAAGTGCTGCGTAACGGTAGGCGTCCCGTTCCTTGCTGTGGTGGCGCTGGTGCTTGCACTGGACAGCAGCGGCATAGCCTTTGCCGGGCTTCTCAGCGGAGTGCTGCATGAGGCGGCGCACATTCTTGCCATGAAGCTGCTCGGAAATGTGCCGGAGCAGATGCGCTTTACTGCGTTTGGCATCGACATCGTCAGGCAGAACGAGCAGCGCAGCTACAAGCGGGACGCTTTGGTGTCGCTTGCCGGCCCTGCGGCGAATCTTGCGGCTGCTGTGCTGCTTTTCTGCATTCCTCAAACAAGGCAGAGCATCCATTTCTATGCCAATCTGGTTCTGTTTGCGTTTAACGCGCTGCCGATTGCCCCGCTGGACGGCGGGCAGGTCCTTCGCGCATTTCTCTGCATAAAAACGGAGCCCGAAAAAGCGGATCGGATTGTTACCGCGGTTTCTTTGAGTCTGCTGCTCCCTTTGGCGACAGCGGGCTTTTTTATTCTGATTCAAACAGGCTGGAATTTTACTCTGTTGCTTGCCGTCTGTTACCTTGCCGCACTGCTGATGCTGAAACGGGAGCGCTGAGAACGCAAGCAGCGGCATATCTATGGAAGAATTGGACACAGTTGGTTTTGACGTAGCCGAAATGCGGAGACGTTTGTTGAAAACGACCGTCAAAAATGCTAAAATTATTACTATGTATACATAATACGGAACAATGTTCAGGGGGCATTACCTGTGAAAATAAAAAAAGCGGTTGCTTTGCTGTTGGCAGCCGTCATGGCCTTTTCTTTTACCGCATGCAAAAGCGGCAAAGCGAAAAAAGCCGGAAAAACAATCCGCTATTATTTGGAATCGGACCCGCAGTCGCTTGACCCGCAGGTCGCTTCCGATTCTTCTTCGCTCATCGTGGTTCAGTCTCTTTTTGAAGGCTTAACAAGGCTTGACGAAAAGGAAGAAGTACAGCCGGGCGTCGCGGAGAAATGGGAATCGAATTCCGACAGCACCCAGTTTACTTTCCATCTGCGCAAAGGGGCAAAATGGTCCAATTCCGACTATGGCGACGTAACGGCTTCGGATTTTGTTTACGCATTCCGCCGTGCTGTTGACCCGGCAACAGGTTCGCCCGCCTGCACACAGTTTTATTGCATCAAAAATGCGAAAAGCGCCCACGAAGGCAAAGTGCCTGTAAGTTCCATCGGTGTGGAAGCAAAGGACGCTCGTACGCTTGTTGTAACTCTTGAATATTCTTGTCCCGACTTTCCGAGGCTTACGGCTTCTCCGGCTTTCATGCCGTGCAATCAAAAATTCTTTGAAAGCACAAAAGGACGTTATGGGATTAAGACAAAGTATGTGATGGGGAACGGGCCGTTCCGCATTGACGGCAGTTACGGATGGACGCAGGGGAAAAGCGTGAATCTTGTGAGCCGTTCTTCCTATTCCGGCAGAACAACTCCTCTTCCGGAAAAAATTATCTTCACCATAGACAACAGTTCAGCGGTTAAAACCGACCCAATCGGTTCTATGAAGACCCTTTCTCTGGATGCAGTCCCGATTGCGGCTTCTAAGGTGAATGCTGCGAAAAAGGCAGGCTGCACCATCGCTTCTGTGGAAGATACCACATGGGGGCTTGGCTTTAATGTGCAGTCGAGCCTGTTTCAAAATGAGAAGGTTCGCCGGGCATTTATACAGGCTTTGGACCGTTCGGCAGTGCTTGCGCATCTACCCGCCGATACTTCCCCTGCCGAGAATATCATTTTGCCCAACACCAGGTTGAACGGTCAACTTTACCGCTCACTGGTGGGCGGGCCGTTTTATTTGCGGCAGGACGAGAATGCCGCGTCGCTTCTTGCGCAAGGTCTAAACGAACTCGGCGGGGCAAAAGTGGACTCCGTTACGTTGCTGTGCCCCAATGATTCTGCCAACAAGCTTGTTGCAAATGAAATGATTGCCGCTTGGAATGATACATTCAACAATTATTTCAATCTCAAGCCGATGGATACTTCAAGCCTTCTGAGTGCGGTAAAATCTGGCCAATATGACCTTGCAATTTATCCGCTCACTCCTTCCGCAGACGGGCCGTATTTTTTACTCTCGCAATTTTTGAGCACGAATTCAAACAATCCCGCTGGCTTGAAGGATGCAAGCTACGATGCCCTAATTGCCTCAGCGCAGTCAACGGGTGGTAGTGAAGAAGCTGCCGAATATGCAAGTGCAGAGAAATACCTGAATGAAAAGGCAATTTTCTACCCGCTTTATTATGGGAAGAGTTACTATGCCATCGCGAAGGGTGTTACAGGAATTATCTTTCACCCCTACGGCGGCGGTGTCGACTTTATCAATGCGGGCAAAGAGTAAATTTATATCATTTGGAGGCTGCTATGCAGAACATTGGCTATTATAACGGAAAAACCGGACCGATTGAAACAATGACCATCCCGATGAACGATCGTGCCGTATATTTTGGCGACGGCGTTTATGACGCTACATACGCTGCAAACAATGTGATTTTTAAGATTGAAGACCATATCAGCCGTTTTTATTCGAGCTGCAGAAAACTGCGCATCAATCTCAATATCGAGCCGGAAGAATTAGCCAAGATACTGCAAAGTTGCGTGGACCGCGTAGACGGAGCAAACTGCTATTTTGTTTATTGGCAGGCCACACGCGGAACCGGTATGCGCAATCATGCGTTTCCGGAGAACGGTTCCGCAAATCTGCTCATCACCGTTACGCCGTCCACTCTTACTGCAATTGATAAAAAATATCGCTTAATTACAGTGGAGGACACTCGCTTTTTTCACTGTGATATTAAAACAATTAATCTGATTCCATCGGTCATGGCTGCGCAGCAGGCAAAGGAAGCCGGCTGCGATGAAGCTGTGTTCCACCGCGGTAATATGGTAACAGAATGTGCACACAGCAACATTTCCATTCTCAAAGACGGCGTTTTCCGTACGGCACCGCTGAGCAATTTGATTCTTCCGGGCACAGCGCGCAAGCATCTGATAGCGCTGGCCCAGCAAAACGGAATCGCCGTTGAGGAGAAGGCCTTTACGCTTGATGAAATGATGAATGCCGATGAGGTGCTTGTCCATAGTTCCGGTACTCTCTGCAATGCCGCTTGTGAAATTGACGGGAAAGCCGTGGGCGGAAAAGACCCGAAAACGCTGCATATTCTGCAGCAGGCGGCTGTCAAAGAATTTGAAGAATATACCGGTGCGGTGTTTGCTGATTGCACCGGTTAACAGAAGTTTTCACATTGCATGGGAACCGATATCCGGCAAGAACAAGAGTAGAAGAAACAGGTGTCCAATATGGGACACCTGTTTTTTGTTGCCTCGATTTTTTTAGACGTTTGACTCTTTTTTTAGAAAAAAAGGGAGAAAATCAAAATATTCACAGTTTTATTTGTGCAAATGCACTAAAAATATTGCAAAAAATCTATTAATATGCTAATATATAATTATTATAAATCATAACGGATGTATAGAGACAGGCCGTTTCCAGGATAATTTTTGGGCGGGGAGGTAGGAAAATGAGACTCAGTGCGCGGATCCAATACGCTCTGAATATGCTTTACAGAAAGTTAGATGATTTCTCATTAAAAAAGAAATTGTTTCTGATGTATATTGTGTGTGTGATCCTCCCGATGACGATGTTGGACGGACTGTTGTTGACGACTTTGTTGAATATGGAAACGCGCCGTCAGGAAGATGAGATGCAAGATGTCTCTAACGCGGTCAAATACACCATAGGGCAAAAATTCGACGATGCAGTGTTTATTACAAAAGACTTCTGGATGAACAGCACCATTAATGATTTTTTGAATACTCAATTTTCTTCTCCCTACGATTTTTATGTACGCTACTCAGAAATCAAAAACAATTCCTTTGGAGATGTGAGTACGATAGCCCGGGGCGCTACGTTGCACTTTTACGCCGACAACGACACCATCATTGCCGGCGGTGAATTCGGCAATTACAACAGTATCCGCAATCAGAAGTGGTTCAAGGATTTTATTGATTCTGGCCTTTTACTCAAAATATCCGCTTATATTTCGGATACGGATGAGCAAGGCAATCGGCGGAACCCGGTGCGGGCAATCAGCATTATCCGCAAAATGAACTGGTCGCCGGGATGCGATAAACTCATGAAATTGGATCTTGATTACAGCGGAATTGAAAATGCAATTCTGAATGCGGATTTTAACTATGCCGTTTATGTCTGCAGCGGCGACACGATTCTCTTTTCTAACCAAGGAAATACTTCAAAGGATGCGCCGTTTGATACACTGACACAAAAAGAGCGAGATAAAATCGGAATTAAGCAATCCATTCAACTCTATTCCAAACAGTATGACATTTATGTCCTGAAGAAAGACCTAAGTATTATGCAGGTAGTTCAAAACAATGCCATGCTGATTACGATAACCATTGCGTTTAGCTTATTGGTTCCGATTGCTTTCATGTACTTAATTAACCGCTCCTTTACCTACCGCCTCACGAAACTGAGCAAACATCTTGCAACGGTCGGCAGAAACGAAGGCCATATCGAAAAGATTCCGGATATCCGAGGGCACGACGAAATTGGCGAACTCATGCACAGCTACAACAGAATGGCCGTCCGAATCAATGAATTGATTCATGTTGTCTATAAACGAAGGCTGGAAGAACAGGCTGCGCACATCGCCCGCCAGCGCGCCGAATTGCTTGCATTACAGAGCCAGATTAATCCTCACTTCCTTTTCAATGCTTTGGAAAGTATCCGCATGCACAGCGTTATCCGCCATGAAGACGAAACCGCGGATATGATCTGCAAGCTTTCGCTGATGATGAGAAGCTCGGTGGAATGGTCTCAGGATATTATTACGGTAGCCGAAGAGATTCGCTTTGCGGAAGCTTACTTACAGCTCCAGAAATATCGGTTTGGCGACCAGCTTTCTTACCGCATTCATGTCGATCCTGATTGTGCGAATCGAAATATTCCAAAGTTAACCATTGTTACGTTTGTTGAAAACGCATGCGTCCATGGAATCGAATCCAAAACAAGCCCTGGATGGGTTTTTGTTGATGTAAGCTCTTCGGAAGATGAAATGATACTTGAGGTGGAGGACACCGGAATCGGTATGTCCGAAGCGGAGCTTAAAGTGATGCTGGACAATATGAACCACGCAAGCGTTGAACGCCTGAGGCAGAAAGGCAGCCGAATCGGCGTTATGAATGCTTGTGTCCGGCTGAAATCTTTCAGCCAGAATCAATGTCGGTTTTATGTTGAGAGTGAAGAGGGAATCGGAACAACGGTCTCGATACATATTCCGCTTAAATTTGTACAAGCGCAGAAAACTGAAGGCACTCCGGGGACAATCGAAAATTCGGAAAAAGGGGAGGAGAATTAGTCGATGCTTAAAGTCCTTCTTGTTGATGATGAACCTTTTATTCTTCAAGGACTTCGCGAAATAATCGACTGGAAGGCGCAGGGCTTTCATATTGAAGCCACGGCAGAAAACGGATTGCAGGCCATTGAAATACTGCGCCATACCCATGTCGACTTGATTATAGCCGATATCCGCATGCCGCAGATGAACGGGATAGAACTGCTTGAAACGATTCGGAAGGAAAAGATATCTGACGCCCGCTTTGTCTTTTTGAGCGGCATCAAGGATTTTGAAATCGCACAGCAGGCCATCCGGCTTCATTGCACAGAATATATTCTAAAGCCGGTGCAGAAGAATGATCTTTTAAAGCTCCTGAATGAGGTTTCAAGCAGTGTAGAAAAAGAACATGAAGAAAAAAAGACCAGTGCCCTCATGGAGAATGCCTTCTACGCAAGAAGCATGGTCGCGCTTCTGATGGGGAAATATGACAGTTCAGACTTGGAGAATGTTCAGCAGAGGCTGGGCAATGCGACGGATTTACAATATGTCGGAATGGAAGCAGAAAACGACAGCGAATATGCATCCATGACCGACGAAGAAAAACGTACTATCCAGAGGAATCTCTACCGCGCCTGCCTTGATTTCATCGGGAAAGACGGAGGACTATACTGCATCTTTGGGGTCTCGCAGCGAAAAGGTTGTTACGATGTCGGCATCATCTGTTGCCGAGAACTGTGTTCTCATCTTGGCATGACCTCTGCTGATTTTTTGGAAAAGCTCCGCTCCTTTGTTTCTCAGGAGGTCCGGCATCCCATTTTGTACTATGTAGGTTCGCAAGTTCAGAAATTAACGGAACTTTCGGAATCTTACCGAACCGCCACAATCGCCAAGACTTGCCGGGCCTTTACCGTTAATCATGACACCAATCTGGCGGAGAACAGGATGAAGTCGGATTCCGGTACGTTTTCCGCGGACAAGAAAATTATTGATTCCTTGATTGACGCGGTTTCAGCGAACAACAAAGAGGCAATTAAGGAGTGCGTTTCCAAACTTTATACCCGTTTCCGCGTCAACAATGTTGATGAGGATTTAATTGCACTTGATATGAATTATTTCCTTTTCCAACTGATTCACCTTGCGATTCAGCAGGATGACAATATCAATCAGGAAGATATCCTTCACTACATAACCGAAAATGCCTTTAATACTGACGGAACCTATGACAATGAGAAAATTTTTCTAAATTTTGTAACAGAATATTCGGAATATCTGGCTTCCATCCGGAACAGGAGCGTCCGTGGCGTGCTCGGCCAAATTGAGCAGGAAATCCAGATGCATTATGCCGATGACATAAGCCTGAAAACCTTGAGTGAAAAATACTACTTGAACAGTGCCTATTTGGGGCAGGTTTTCAAGAAAAAGTTCGGCGTCAGTTTTAAAAGCTACTTAACGGCTTTGCGCGTGGAAAAAGCGGCCCAGCTGCTTCTCACCACCGATGAAAAGGTCTACAAGGTTGCCGAACAAGTCGGTTATCATGATATCGACTACTTCATTGATCGTTTTGTGAAATTGAAAGGCTGTACGCCAACAAAATTCCGCCGCTTGGCAAACTCTACGCAAAGAAACAAAAATGATTAGTTCACAAAACAGAAATGTAGTACTTTTCACAACTTCTATATTTTCCCCCGAATGGAACAAAACTTTCCCCCGTTGTGGGGTTTGTGCAATTCGTCTATAATTAGCCTAGCAGCATGAATAAGGTGATTGCAAAATCACAACAACATGGAGGGATAAGTTATGAAAAGTGCAAAAAGAGCCTTGGCAATTGCTCTTTGCGCAGCACTGATGGCCGGTGCTTGCGTTGGATGCAAAAAGTCAGACTCTACCTCTTCTGCTGGCGGCAACACCGGCGCGGGCACTACTGCTTCTAGCAAGAAGAGTGGGGAGCTGAAGAAGTTTAAGGCATTCTTCGCAGAGCCGCTGGCCGGTGCAGAAACGAAAGAGGATAGCGCAGCTAAGCTAAAGCTTAATGAACTTACTGGGGCTACTTCAACGGAAACATGGCTTACTGGTCAGGCAGCAGAAGAAGCTGTCGGTACTTTGATTGCCGGCAACGATTACCCGGATTTCATTGAGGGTTCCGATGCTACTTCTCAGCTGATTCAGGCTGGCGCACTCATTGAACTGGATGACAAAATTGACAAGTATCCGAACATCAAGGACAAGTTTACAAAACTGCAGTGGGCGCAGATCAAACAGGTACATGGCCACATCTACTACATCCCGCAGTTCAGTAGCTTTAGGGGGAAGCCGAATGAAACTGTACATAACGACGAAGCATTCTGGATTCAGTGCCGCGTTCTGAAATGGGCGAATTACCCGAAGATTACGACAATGGATCAGTATTTTGATCTGATTGAGCGTTATCTGAAGGCTAACCCGAAGATGAAGAACGGTACGCCGAATATCGGCTACACCATTCTTTGCGATGACTGGCGTTATTTCTGCCTCGAGAATGCTCCGGAATTCCTCGATGGCTATCCGAACGATGGTTCTGTTATCGTTGATCCGAAAGAAAAGAAGATCATCGACTACAACACCACGCCGACCGCAAAACTGTACTTCAAGAAACTGAACGAAGAGTATCATAAGGGCATTATCGACCCGGAGAGCTTTACTCAGAAGTATGACCAGTACATCTCCAAGCTGTCCACCGGCCGTGTGCTCGGTATGATTGACCAGTGGTGGGATTTCTCAGGTAGCGTTAACGCGTCCATCAAAACTCAGAAACTCTATGAAGAGGGCTGCGACTATGTTCCTCTTCCGATCACCATCAGAGACGGTGTCAAGAACCAGTGGCACACCAAAGATGGCAGCGTTCTGAATGTTTCCAGCGGTCTTGCCATCACAAAGGACTGCAAAGATGTTGATGGCGCTCTGCAGTTTGTAAATGACCTTCTCAGTGACGAAGCTATTATTCTCCGTAACTGGGGCATTAAAGACAAAGACTATTATGTCGATGAAAATGGTCTCTTCAACCGCACAGATGAACAGATCGCAAATTGCAGCAACCAGGATTATGCAGCCGCAAACCTCTGCCCGTACAGTTGGTTCCCGACCGTCGGCGGCATGCTGTCGGATGGCAAGAATGCTGCTCTTCCGGATCGTCAGCCTGCCCTGTTTGAAAAGACTTTGAATGATGACGTTAAGGAAGTCTTCAAGGCCTATGGTGCGAAGAACTATTGCGATATGCTCGGCTACAACGACAAGCCGGGTGACTGGTACCCGATGTACACATATTCCAACACGCTGAACTCTTCGACAAAAGAAGGCCTTGCGTGGACGAAGATGGGTGAAATCAAGCACAAGGATCTGCCGAAAGTTGTTATGGCTAAAGATTTTGAAACCGAATGGAACAATTATATGAAGGACTATAACAACTGCAAACCTCAGGACTTCCTCGATGCTATGCAGAAAGAACTGGATAACCGTATTAAGTTCGCAGAGGAGAACAAATAATCAGCGGTAAAGTATGGCGTTCCTACAATAAAACGTCAAAATCGCCGAACTAGTGGCAGCAAGCGGCGCGGCATGGTTTGGCCCGCCGCTTGCTTCTTTATAGTTGCATTCTCCCATTTATTCCTTAAGATTACTCAAAGATTGCTCAGAGGTGAATTCTATGAACGCCAATACTGCAGACAAGAAGTTACAGCGAAAGCTGGCACGGCAGGCGTGGTGGAAGGAAGCAAAATCTCAAAAAACGCTGCTTATTCTTTCAATTCCATATTTTATCTATGGCTTTATCTTTTGCTATTTACCGTTAGTCGGTTGGTTGATGGGTTTTGAAGATTATCGCCCGGCAGATGGCATCTTTGGCTCGAAATTTGTTGGGCTTAAAGTATTCCAAACATTATTTGAAGATCATGATTTTTGGCTGACAATTCGTAATACCATAGCAATGAGCATGCTGAATCTTATTTTCAGCACCTTTTTTGCCATTTTATTTGCAATTCTCTTGAATGAGGTTCGCAACATTATCGGTAAGAAGTTTGTGCAGACGGTATCTTACCTTCCGCATTTCCTTTCTTGGATAGTAGCGTGCGGAATTCTTTTTGATACTCTTAGCGACACCGGAATTGTTAACGACTTACTCATGAAAATGCATGTAGTGAATTCTCCGGTTAACTTCTTCTCAAACGGACCGGCATTTTGGTGGCTTGTTGCCGCTGCGGTAGTTTGGAAGGAAACCGGTTGGAATGCAATTATATATCTCGCTTCGATTACTTCTATTGACCCATGCCTTTATGAAGCTGCAGCTATTGACGGCGGCGGACGCTGGGTCAAAATGCGTTACATAACGCTTCCTGGCATAGCAAATACCATCATCCTTCTCTTGATTCTGAATGTCGGCAATGTTTTGAACTCGGGCTTTGAAGTTCAATATATCATGGGGAATGACGTTATAAGGGATTTCTCCCAAACAATAGATATCTACGTTTTGAAATGGGGTATCAGTCAGAGTAACTACGCCCTCGGTACTGCGGCCGGTATTTTCAGAAGTGCCGTAGCTATTATATTGATCCTGATTACAAATGCAATTGCAAAGCGTTACAGCGATACAAGGCTGTTCTAAGGAGGAATCAACATGGCGGAAAAAACTCTTGCTGCTGCCGCAGAAACGCGAAGTAAATCAAAAATCAAGCAATCACCGGCAGACCGTGCCTTTGTTATTTGCAATACCATTTTTCTCACACTTGTTGTCGCTCTCACGTTATATCCTATCTTAAACCAGTTGGCGATTTCTTTTAATAACGCAGCAGACGCACTTCGCGGCGGAATTTATCTCTGGCCGCGCATGTGGTCAACAGCAAACTATAAGGCTGTTCTCAATAAACAAAACCTTGTGACCGGTTTATGGGTTAGTGTTGAACGTACTGTGCTCGGAACAGTCTTGGGCCTTTTTGTGACGGCCCTGCTTGCCTTCATCTGCAGCAGACCGAAATATCTTTGGAAGAAACAGATGAACCTTTTCTGGGTCATCACGATGTATGTCAACGGCGGACTGATTCCTGTCTTCCTGCTTTACAGAGATCTTGGCCTGACAAGCAGCTTTTGGGTATATATTGTTCCGGGCTTGACGGGAGCTTTCAATATGATGGTCATTCGGAGCTACATGGAGAACCTTCCAGCAAGCCTTGAGGAATCCGCTCAGCTTGACGGTGCAGGATATATGACGATCTTTTTCAAAATTATCCTGCCGCTGTGTACGCCTGTTCTGGCAACTGTTGCGCTGTTCATTGCAGTTGCTCATTGGAACAGCTGGTTCGATGCGATGCTGTACAACCGCATGAATGATGAGTACACGACACTTCAGTATGAATTGATGAAGCTCCTTTCTGCTGCAACGACCGCGTCAGCAGGCGGCAGCTACGGCCAAAAACAAACTAGTAACATGATTACACCGGCATCCATCCGTGCAGCCGGTTCCATTCTCACAATGCTCCCGATTGTTTGTCTCTATCCGTTCCTGCAGCGGTATTTTATCACCGGTATGACGCTCGGCGCAGTGAAAGAATAAGGATAATCACAAAAAATATTACAAAACGAAGGAAATAAAAGATGCAAGGTGCGTATGAAACAGGCCGTTACCGCAACGTATTTGCGGAATACGGTTACAGTGAAAGCGAAATCAGAAAACGCAGAGATGAAATTTTTCAAACTCTTTTTTACGGTTCGGAGGATGAAAGAATCTATCACCCGGTAGGCGACGATATGGGATATATCGAAGATACCGGAAACCTTGACGTCCGCACGGAAGGCATGTCATACGGCATGATGATGTGCGTTCAGATGGACCGTAAAGAGGAGTTCGACAGGCTCTGGAAATGGGCGGTAACCTACATGCGCCTGTCAAAAGGGCCAAATGCCGGTTACTTTGCGTGGTCCTGCGCACCGGATGGCTCGAAAAATGCCTACGGTGCTGCGCCGGACGGGGAAGAGTACTTTGCAATGGCACTACTGTTTGCCTCTCATAGATGGGGAGACGGCGAAGGAATCTATAATTACAGTGCATGCGCAAGAGAACTTCTTCATATCTGCGTACATAAGGGCGAAAAGCCCGGAGAAACCGGTCGCGCTATGTGGGATCCGAACAATAAGCTGATTCGGTTTATTGCAGAAGCAGATTTCACCGATCCATCCTATCATTTGCCTCATTTCTATGAGCTGTTCGCTAAGTGGGCAAATGAAGAGGACCGTCCGTTTTGGAAACAGGCGGCTGCGGCGAGTCGTGCTTACCTGAAAAAAGCATGTCACCCCGTTACCGGTCTCAGCCCGGAATATTCCGAATTTGACGGCACACCTTATACAAAAGATGCCAAGATATGGGGACGCCACGATTGGTATTACAGCGATGCCTACCGGACGGTCGCGAACATTGCGTTGGATTACAGCTGGTTTGCAAGAGATGACTGGGCTGTTGAAGAGGCAAACCGCGTGCAGAAGTTCTTCTGTGAAACCGTGAAAGACCATCCCACGGGAATCTATGCGGTAGACGGAACGATTTTGGATGGCGAGGCGCTGCATCCGGTTGCAATATGCGCTGTGAATGCGGAAGCAAGCCTCGCTGCAAACGGCCCTTATGCCGAAGAATGTGTCAGGCGTTTCTGGAATACTCCTTTGCGCACTGGCGCCCGCCGCTATTATGATAATTGTCTCTATTTCTTTGCGTTCCTTGCACTTAGCGGTGAGTATCGGATTCGTTGATTCCAGTGAATTTATCGTAAATTACAAATCAAGGAGCCTTTTGCCGGAAAGCAAGAGGCTCCTTTTTCTAATCGTCGCAACACACAAATTCGTGCGCTTGCCTTTTCGGAATATTTATGGTATCATCTAACAGATTCTCGGTATGTTTTCAGCGCTAATCATGTGCTGAAATATGGAATAGATTTTAAGTTCACTGAGGATGCTGTAATATTTTAACAAACCAAATCTCATACTTATCTAGAATGAACACAGAAGCGGAAGAAACAAAATTGCTGATAGGAGCATTTCTATGTGTGGAATTGTAGGATTTACAGGTGAAGTAATTGACCGTGACGCGGTAATTAAAACGATGACCGACCGAATCACGCACCGCGGGCCGGATTCGAGCGGAATTTACACCGATGACGGCATTGCCATGGGCTTTCGCCGTTTGAGCATCATTGACCTGAACACCGGCGATCAGCCGATTTACAATGAAGATAAATCACTAGTTGTGACCTTCAACGGTGAGATTTATAACTACCGTGAGCTTCGGAAAATATTGGTGGAAAAAGGCCATCAATTTTATACAAAAACGGACACCGAAGTGCTCGTGCACGGCTTTGAAGAGTGGGGCGAAGACCTTCTCTGCAAGCTGCGCGGAATGTTCGCATTTGCCATTTGGAATAAGAAGGACGGAACCCTGTTTTTGGCGCGCGACTATTTTGGCATCAAACCGCTGCATTACACAACGGTCAACGGCCACTTCATTTATGCCTCTGAAATTAAAAGTATCCTTGATTTCCCCGGCTTTGAGAAAAAGCTGAATAAGAATGCTCTCAACCATTACATTTCCTTTGAATATCCGGCAATAACCGAGACCTTCTTTGAAGGTGTTTCCTGCCTCCCGCCTTCCCATTGCCTCTGGTACCGCAACGGCAAAGTGGAGCTGCACCGTTACTGGGAACCGAAGTTCGAGCCGGATGAAACCATGACGGAAGAAGAGGCAGTTTCTCAAATTGAAGCTGTGTTTGAAGATTCCGTTGCGGCACATCGCATCAGTGACGTTGAGGTAGGGTGCCTCCTCTCGGGTGGAGTGGACTCCAGCTATGTTGCAAGCTATTTTTCCGGTCAAAAAACATTTACTGTGGGTTTTGAAGGCGGTGCAAAATACAGCGAAATCGGTTATGCTCAGGAGCTTTCCGAAAAAATTGGAACAGAGCATCACTACCATGTCATTACTCCGGAAGAGTATTGGGGCAATTTCCGCAAGATACAGTATTTTATGGACCAGCCCCTTGCTGACGCGTCCTGCGTAGCGCTTTATTTCGTGATGAAGATGGCACGCCAATATGTAAAAGTCGTGCTTTCCGGAGAAGGTTCCGACGAATTGTTCGGCGGCTATAACATCTATCATGAGCCGGACGACCTTGCTTCTTACCAGCGCCTTCCTCGCGGACTGCGCCGTGCTCTGGGAGCAGTTGCGGAAAAGATGCCCGCCGTCAAGGGCAGAAGTTTCTTAATTCGCGGTTCAAAAACGCTGGAAGAGCGCTTTATCGGTAACTGTAGCATGTTCTCTATGGCGGAAAAGAAACGCCTGCTGAAAGAGAATATCCCGGTTACGGCACCTCAGCTTGTAACAAAGCCGGTGTATGAACGTGCACAGGGCCTTGACGACGTAACGAAGATGCAGTACCTCGATATCAATGTCTGGCTGCCGGGCGATATCCTTCTGAAGGCAGACCGTATGAGCATGGCAAACTCCGTGGAGGTTCGTGTCCCGTTCCTTGACCGCCGCGTCTTTGAAGTGGCGTCGCGCCTGCCGCGCCGTCTCAAGGTAAACGCAAAAAATACCAAGTACGCGCTGCGTGAAGCGGCAATGCGTCACCTGCCGGAAGAAACGGCACAGCGCAAAAAACTTGGGTTCCCGGTGCCGATTCGCGTATGGCTGCGGGAAGATAAATACTATAGCATTGTCAAATCTGCCTTTACTTCAGAAACAGCGGAACAGTTCTTTAACACGGATTTCTTGGTCGATTTGCTCGATGCTCACCGCAGCGGCAAATACGACAACAGCCGTAAGATTTGGACAATCTTTGCCTTCCTCGTCTGGTATGATGTTTACTTCAACGGGGCTTCTCACGAAGAAGGCGATATGCCGGATTTCTTCTCTTCCGGCAAGGCAAAGCAGCCTGCGGTGGTCGGCAGCGAAGACTCCGAGAAAGTTCCGGTTAATCTGTAAAAGATAAGAAGCTGGAGCACAAGTGTGCTCCATCTTCTTTTGCAATATGCCGCATGTTAGTTCCAGTATAATATCGGTCGACAAAATGTGCAAAGAAAATCCGGTTTCCCTTGCTTGGAAACCGGATTTTTCTATGCATCGGTGTTATGGGTCAGGAGTTATCTGCGATTTTGCATTCCTTGCCGCTGTAAACAATGCCGCGCATGCCGTCAACCGTTACCGTGGTGCCGCTCTTCAAAATAAGGGTTGCATTTTTTGCACCCACAATCACCGGCTTGTCGAGCGCCATGCCGACAATGGCAGCGTGGGAGTTCACGCCGTCTTTCTCGGTAATAATGGCGGAAGCGGCTTTCAAATAGGGAAGAAGTTCGTTAGAGGTTTTAGGAATGACCAGAATATCTCCGTTCTTGAAATACTTTGCAACTTCGTCCGGTGTTTTGCAGATGCACACATTGCCGCACACGGAACCCTTGGAAGCGCCGATTCCGGTTACGAGTACGTTGCCCACAAGCTGAACCTTTAAGAGGTTTGTCGTGCCGGAAAGCCCAATCGGGGTACCCGCCGTAATGACAACAAGGTCGCCGTCTTTCACGAGGTGATTCCGCCGCGCGACGTCAACAACATGGTCGAACAGTTTGTCGGTGTTGTCCTGTTCCTCTACCATAATGGGAATGACACCCCAAGAAAGATTCATCTGCCGGTAAACCGTCGGGTCTGTTGTGCCGCTGATAATGGGGCAGGCGGGGCGGTATTTTGAAATCATGCGCGCCGTACGTCCCGATTTCGTTACCGTCAGAATTGCGGTGGCGCCGAGGTCGTGCGCAGTTGTGCAGGTCGCGTGCGAAATGGCGGAAGTAACGTCGGGCCGCTCGGTAATGGCGCGCTTCCGGAAGCGGTCGTAATAATCAATGTCGCTTTCCGTGCGCTCCGCAATTTTTGCCATAGTCTTTACGGCCTGTACTGGATACGCGCCGGCTGCTGTCTCACCGGAAAGCATAATGGCGCTTGTTCCGTCGTAGATTGCGTTTGCCACATCGGTTGTCTCCGCACGGGTTGGGCGAGGATTCTTAATCATGGAGTCCAGCATCTGTGTGGCGGTGATGACCTGCCTTCCTGCATTGGAGGCCTTGCTGATGATCTTCTTTTGAATACTCGGAATTTCTTCAAACGGAATTTCAACACCTAGGTCGCCGCGCGCCACCATGACGCCGTCGGAAACACGGATGATTTCGTCAATGTTGTTCACTCCGTCGGAATTCTCAATTTTTGCAATAATACGAATCTTGTGGCAGTTGAGTTTTTCCAGTTCGCTGCGCAGGCTCATGATATCCTCCGCACAGCGGGTGAAGGATGCCGCAATAAAGTCGAAATCCTCCCGTACGGCGAAGGCAATGTCCTGCCTGTCTTTCTCGCTGATGAACGGAATGGAGAGACGAATTCCGGGCACGTTAATGCTTTTGTGCGAAGAAACCTCTCCGCCGTTCATGACAGTGCAGAGAATGTCGGGGCCACTGACGGAAATGACCTTTAGCTCAATCAGCCCGTCATCAATCAAAATTCGGTTCCCGGGGGCTACTTCTGCCGGAAGATTCTTAAACGAAACAGAGCACCCCTGCTGGGTTCCCAGAATTTCGCGTGAAGTCAGCGTGAAGTTGTCTCCTTCTTTCAAAACCACCGGATGTTCAAATTCCTCGGTGCGAATTTCTGGCCCTTTCGTGTCAAGCATCAAGGCGATCGGAAGATTCAGCTCCGCACGCAACTTCTTCACCGCGTCGGAATAGACCTTCTGCTGCTCATGCGTACCATGAGAAAAATTCAATCGTGCTACATCCATACCGCTCAGCATCAGCTGGCGAATAATATTTTCATCTTTTGTAGCGGGCCCAAGTGTGCATATAATTTTTGTTTTTCTGGTCATTAGGTCAGCCTCGCTTTCGATTGGAATATCTACTATTTATTTTGCCTATTCACAAATAAAAAATATCTAGCATACATCATACCACACTCCACGAAGCCAATCAAATCAATTTATACCCTGTTGGGGTTTTTAGGGCTCACGGTTGCAAACATATCCGATAAGTTATACAATAATTAATGTTCAAGAATGTTCACGAATCATGACGGATGCCTTCCTTGGAGGAAAAGAGTGCCTTGTACATAAAACGTGAAAAAGTCATAAAAAGCCATGACGATTGGCGCAGACAAAATGAAGTGCGTAAGCTTCGCATCATCATGACCGTTGTGGCTGTGTTTCTTGGCATTTCTGTTGCCGCCGGGGTTGTTCTTGCCCTGATGAATGTCAAGAATACCGCGGATCAGATGAAAAAACGAGTTTCCGCATATATGACATCTTCCGTTTCCTCTGCGGATGACGGCCTGCCGGAATATGATGATTCGCTGAATCTGCTGCTTGTCAATTCATCCCAGAAGATTCCGGACGATTACCGGCCGCAGTTGACGGAATATGGTTCGGTTCAAGTGGATGCGAGAATCGTTCCGGCCCTTCGCAGGATGATGGAGGCGGCGGAAGCAGCCGGATGTCCGCTCACCATAACTTCCGGCTATGTTGATGAACAGACGCAGAACCAAAAATTCCAGGCGGAAGTAAAGCGGCTGATGACCGAACAGAAACTCTCACGAATCCGCGCAGAGGACAAGGCACAGGCCACCGTGGGCGAAGGCGGATACACCGACAGCCAAACGGGCCTTTCTGTCTGTTTTACCGCGAAGGGAGCAGAGAAATCTCAGTTCCGTCAGACGGCTCAATACCGCTGGCTGCAGCGTTATGCTGCCGATTACGGATTTATCCTGCGCTATCCGGATGATCCTTCCGCCGCGGATGGAATCAACAGCAAAACAAAGCATATCGGCGATTCTTCCTGCTACCGTTATGTAGGTCGCGACAATGCTTTGAAGATGCGGGAATATTCGATGAGTCTGGAAGAGTATGTACAATACCTTTCGAGCAGAGGATGAGACACTCCTCTGTATTTTTCTTCTCAATGGTTTCTGCGCGGAATGCCTGAAACCGCTTCTTTCAATACATCAACATTTTATAGGAAAGAGATGCCATACGAGTTTCAAAAAAGAGGAAATAAAAAACCCAATGTTTACCCGTAAGCAGCTTGTCAATCTGATTCTTCCGCTTGCTGGGGAACAACTTTTAGCAGTTACCATCGGACTTTCCGATACCATGATGGTTGCAAATGTAGGGGAAGCAGCCGTTTCCGGAACATCTATCATCGACGCTATCAATGTCTTACTCATTCAGATTTTTTCCGCCCTCGCTACCGGCGGAGCCGTCGTTGCTGCGCAGTATATCGGGAGGGGAGACAAGGAGTCGGGCTGCACTGCAGCAAAGCAGCTCCTCTATGCTATAACCTTTTTAGCTGCAATGGTTATGGCCCTCTGCCTTGCGTTCCGGACGCAGATTATCTATCTCGTCTATGGAGATCTTGATGCTGAGGTGATGAAGAACGCGCAGATTTATTTCTTCTTCACGTCATTGTCTTACCCCTTTCTGGCAATTTATAACGCGGGCGCGGCTCTGTTCCGCGCCATGGGCAACAGTAAAATTTCCATGATGGTCTCGCTCATTGACAATGTTGTCCACATCGGCACAAACGCGGTTCTCATATTTGTCTGCGGCTTTGGAGCGATGGGCGCAGGCATTGGAACGCTTTTTGCGAGAATCTTAGCTGCAATCGCTATGCTAATTCTGATTTGCCGGCCGGTTAATACGATTTATGTTGATCATCCGTTCCGGTTTTGCTTTCTGCCGGATATGGTGTTCCGAATTTTGCACATAGGAGTTCCGAACGGCCTTGAAAACGGTATGTTCCAAATTGGCAAGCTGATTGTTCAGCGTGTCGTTACAACATTCGGCACCTCTGCCATTGCGGCCAACGCGGTTGCAGGCAGCATTTCCAGTGTGGCAAATATTCCGGGCAACGCGTGCAGCCTTGCACTTATCACCATCGTGGGGCAGTGCCTCGGCGCGGGAGATTATGACCAGGCACAGTATTATACCAAGCGCCTGATGCGCACCGCGTATATCTCGATGGGCACGATGAATATAATGCTCTTAATTGCATCGAAAGCTGTGGTCGGCGTTTATAGCCTTGACCCCGTCGCGTCGGCAACCGCAATTCAGATTCTTCAGCTTTTTGCGTTTTGCAGCGCCACAATCTGGATTCCGTCGTTTTTTTTGCCGAATGCACTTCGCGCGGCGGGCGATGTGCGCTTTACGATGCTCACATCCACAATTTCCATGTGGGTCTTCCGCATCGGCTTCTGCTTTATCCTGACCCAAGTGTTCCATTTGGGAGTTCAGGGCGTGTGGGGCGCCATGTATATCGACTGGTCCGTGCGCATGATTGTTTTTACCATCCGTTATCGGAGCGGAAAGTGGAAGACAAAAAAGGTAATTTAGGGCAATCGGTCAAAATAAAACCGATAACCCAAAAACAACTTGCATTCGGAAATAATGTATGATATAATTCCACTGTTATGTTGTAGTTCGGACAAAGAGGTGACAGAAATGAAAGAGAAGATTCATCCGGCGTACCAGGAAACAACAATCACCTGCGCATGCGGCAATGTGATTCATACAAGGTCTACGAAGAAAGACATTCACGTAGAAATTTGCTCAAAATGCCACCCGTTCTTCACAGGCAAGCAGAAGCTGGTTGATACGAGCGGCCGTGTCGATATGTTCAAAAAACGCTATGGACTCGACAAGTGATTTATTTTTCGCATCTGCACGGTAGGCGGCGCTTTTGTAAGCGCCGCCTGTTTTTTCCGGAGAGAAAACATGGAAGCATATAAAACGGTGCTCCGCGAAGCGCAAGACGAGTTTACGGAGCGGAAATCCCGCTTTATCGGCAGGGCAAAACCTGTCAGCACGGAAGAGGAGGCAGTTGCCTTCATTCGTTCCGTGCGGGAAGCCGAACGCACGGCGACCCATAATGTTTATGCCTACATTCTTCGCAGCGGCCATATTCAGCGGTACTCCGATGATGGGGAACCGCAAGGCACGGCAGGAGTCCCTGTACTGGATGTTCTTCAGAAATCCGGTGTTACGGACACTGCCGTTGTTGTAACACGGTATTTCGGCGGAATCCTTCTGGGGGCGGGCGGCCTTGTGCGCGCCTATTCGCACGGCGCCTCCATCGCGCTCCATGCGGCGCAGATTGTTACCATGTCGCCCTGTTTTGAGGCGGAGCTTTCCTGTGACTATGCAAACTACGGAAGAATTCCGCAGCTGATTGCCGCGCACAGCGGAACCATTGATGCCACGGATTTTACCGAACAGGTTACAGTACGGTTCCATCTGCCTTGCGAAAATGCGGAAGAATTCCGTAAAGCATTGGCTGACGCCACCTGCGGAACCTGTGATGCGGTTTTAGGACAGAAAAAATATTACCCTGTTTTGCCGTAATTTTTCGCTCGAAAGCAGGGAAAAAGCGTCCTTCCTGCGTATATTACTATAGAAAACCAAAAGGAAAGAAGAAATTGCGTAAGGAGGTCTGCCCGTGACTGTCCGGGAACGTACCGAAGAAATCGAGGAAATGATTTTAGCACCCTACGCATCGTTTTCCAAGAAAACAAAAGGCCGTGAAATGCCGGAAGAACCATGCACCCTGCGCACCGAATATCAGCGCGACAGGGATCGGATTATCCACTGCAAGGCATTCCGGCGGCTGAAACATAAAACGCAGGTTTTTCTTTCCCCGGAGGGCGACCATTACCGCACGCGCCTGACGCATACACTGGAAGTTGCCCAGATTGCCCGCACCATTGCGCGGGCGCTCAGGCTCAACGAAGACCTTACGGAAGCGGTTTCTCTGGGACATGACCTCGGTCACACGCCGTTTGGACATGCCGGCGAACGGGCTTTGAATGCGATTTTTCCCGGCGGGTTCCGCCATTACGAGCAGAGCAAACGTGTTGTGGAGAAGCTCGAAAAAGGCGGCAAGGGCCTGAATCTGACCTATGAGGTTCGTGACGGAATCCTGTGCCACACCAAAGGCAGAGAAGCCGAAACACCTGAGGGACGCATCGTCCGCATTGCCGACCGCATTGCTTATCTGAACCATGATATTGACGATGCGGAACGCGCGGGAGTCCTGCGCGAACGTGATATTCCGCGCAGAATTACCGATGTGCTCGGCACGAGCAAATCCGAACGGATTGATACGCTTGTTCATTCGGTCGTTGAGAACAGTGTCGAAGGTCGCATTGCCATGGATGCGGCTGTGAAAGAAGCATTCGATGATCTGGCGGCGTTCATGGATGAGCATGTTTACTGTAATCCCTACGCAAAGTCCGAGGAGAAAAAGGTGCCGGCTTTGATTGAGGCCCTCTACGAATACCTCAACAAACCGGGTGCCCTGCCCGAGGATATGCTTCCCATCGCGGAGCGCGATGGGATGGAGCGCGCAGTCTGCGATTTTATTGCAGGAATGACTGACCACTATGCGGTTCAGCTTTTTGAGAAAATCTACGTCCCGAAGTCGTGGAAGCTATAACCGTGCTTTCGCGGATAGGGCGAGCCGGGCAAGGAGATGATGCCATGCCATTGCCGGAATCATTTCTGGAAGAACTCAAAGCAAGATGCGACATGGCAGAAGTCGCGTCGTCCTATGTCAATCTGAAGCGGAGCGGAAAGAACCTTGTGGGGCTTTGCCCGTTTCACAGTGAGAAAACACCATCCTTCAACGTATACCCGGATAACGGTTCTTTTTACTGCTTCGGGTGCGGTGTTGGAGGGGACGTCATCACATTCATAAGGCGCATCGAGAATCTTGACTACATGGAGGCTGTCCGCTTTCTTGCACAGCGTGCCGGACTGACGGTTCCGGAGAATCAGGTCGATGACGGCATGGCCAAGCTCCGGACACGCATTCTGGCTTTGAACCGTGAAACGGCGCGCTTTTATTATTCGGTTTTGATGTCGGAAGCCGGAGCGGCAGGCAGGGAATATTTTTCAAAGCGTCAGCTTCAGGCATCCACCATCCGCCATTTCGGGCTGGGGTATTCTCCGCCCGGTCGCTTTGCTTTGGTGGACCACCTCGAGAAAAAGGGCTTCACCCAGCAGGAGATGATTCTCGCCAATGTAGCCTTTCAGTCTCGCAGCGGCCGAGCCGTAGACAGGTTCAGCGGCCGCGTCATGTTCCCGATTATTGACCTGCGCGGCAATGTGGTTGCTTTCGGCGGCAGAACGCTCGGCGACGATAAACCGAAGTATCTCAACACAGCGGATACGCCGGTTTTCAATAAAGGGGACATGCTGTTTGCACTGAATTTTGCCAAGAACAACAACGGCGGCCGCCTGATTCTCTGCGAAGGATACATGGATGTAATCTCCCTGCATCAAGCGGGTTTTACAAACGCCGTGGCAACGCTCGGAACGGCGCTGACCCCGTCCCAAGCAAGGCTTATGTCGCGCTATGCGAAAGAAGTCGTCGTTTCTTATGATTCCGACGGCGCGGGCCAGAAAGCGGCGGCAAGGGCAATCCCAATGCTGCGTTCGGCCGGCTTGCTTGTGAAGGTGCTCAGCATCGCAGGCGGCAAGGACCCCGATGAGTACATAAAGACTTACGGCGCGCTGAGGTTCAAGCAGATGCTTGACAACTGCGGCAATGATGTGGAGTACCAGCTGCAGAAGGCAAAGGAAGGCTGTAACCTTCAAACCGCGGAAGGGCGAGTTGCTTACCTGCGCGGATCGGTGCAGGTGCTTGCGGCTCTGGACAATAATGTGGAGCGCGAGGTGTATGCCGGCAAGGTCGCCGAGGAAACGGGAATCGAAACGGCAACGCTGCTCAGTCAGGTTAATGCCGAAAGGCGAAAAATCGAAAAAAACCGCCGTCGGCAGGAATTCCGAGAAATCCGCCAGAAAGCAGTCGGTTACAGGGATAACATCAATCCCGAAAAGGCACAGCATCTCCGTGCGGCAGCCGCAGAAGAAGCACTTATTGCTTATTTAATGAAGAATCCTGGCAGTTTTGAAAGAATTTACGAACTTTTACCACCTGAAAAATTTATCACAGAATTCAATCGCCGTGTATATGCGCGAATTGTGGGAAGAATGAAAGAGGAAAAGTCTGTAAGTTTGACCGATCTTGCCGAAGAATTTTCGCCGGACGAGCTTTCCTACTTGGCCGGCATTCTCGCAAAGCACGACGGCGTCTCCGCTGAATGGAAAGACGCTCTAGAATATGTGAATGTAATCCGGCAGGAAGACGAAAACCGCAGATTAGGCAATGCCGCACAGGCACAGCTAGGGGAAATAGAGAAATATCTGGAAAAGTTGAAACAGCAAAAGAAATAGGAGGCAAAAGTATGCCGGTACCGGATAAGAAAACGGTAATTAGGGAGTTAATCGAACAGGGCAAAAGCAAAGGTCAGCTCACGACCAAAGAAATTTTGGATGCACTGGGCGAACTGGACTTTGAACCGGAACAGATCGAAAAGTTCTACGACAACCTCGAAGCACAGGGCGTGGAAATCGTGGAAGATTTCGGCGATGATTCCATTGACGACATCAGCTTGGAAGGCCACGATGACATCGAAGACCTCGACACCGCTCTGAGCACAGAGGGCATCGCAATCGACGACCCGGTCAAGGTTTATTTGAAAGAGATCGGCCGCGTTCCGCTTTTGACGCCGGAAGAGGAAATTGATCTCGCCGTCCGCATCAAGAATGGCGATGAAAGCGCGAAGAAGCGCCTTTCCGAGGCAAACCTGCGTCTCGTTGTCAGCATCGCCAAACGCTACCTCGGCCGCGGAATGCAGTTCCTTGACCTCATTCAGGAAGGAAATCTCGGCTTGATTAAAGCAGTCGAGAAGTTCGACTACACCAAAGGGTTCAAATTTTCGACGTACGCCACTTGGTGGATTCGTCAGGCCATCACCCGCGCAATCGCAGACCAGGCAAGAACCATTCGTATTCCGGTCCACATGGTCGAGACCATTAATAAGGTAAAGAAGGTTTCAAGCCAGCTGCTTCACACGAACGGGCATGAGCCGACGGCAGAGGAAATCGCCGCAGAGTTGGACATGCCGGTCGATAAGGTTCGTGAAATTATGCGCGTTGCACAGGAGCCTGTTTCACTGGAAACGCCGATCGGCGAAGAGGAAGACAGCCATCTCGGCGACTTCATTCCGGATGACGACGCTCCGGCGCCGCAGGATGCCGCTTCCCACACACTGCTCAAAGAACAGCTTGCTGATGTGCTCGATACGCTGACACCGAGGGAAGAAAAGGTTCTGCGTCTCCGCTTCGGCCTCGAAGATGGGCGCTCCCGTACCCTTGAGGAAGTCGGTAAGGAGTTCAACGTTACCCGTGAACGAATTCGTCAGATTGAAGCAAAGGCTCTGCGGAAACTGCGTCATCCAAGCCGCAGCAAGAAGCTGAAAGATTTTCTGGATTGATGAGGAGATGCCGCTTCTATGGTTATGACGCTTGAAGCCGACTATGCGGTTCGCATTGTGGACGCACTTTCGCAGTCGAACCAGAAAGTCGATGCGAAAACGCTTGCTGCGAAAACACAGGTGCCGCTGCGGTTTGCTTTGAAAATTTTGCGGAAACTTGTTGCCGGAAAGATCATTGTTTCCTACAAAGGTGTTCACGGCGGCTATGCGCTTGCAAGAAGTGCGGACCGCATTACACTCCGTCAGGTAATTGAAGCGGTGGAAGGCCCTTATATGATCAGCCGATGTCAGCAGACGGAGTACGGCTGTGCCCATACGGCAGGTTGCCGCTTCCACGGAATTTATGACGAGATTTCCGGATTGGTTCGACAGAAACTCGATTCTTACACATTTGCTGCAGCAAAGCAGGGCACGGCTTGCGAAACAAAGAAATAACAAAAAGCGCCGAAGGTTATCCCTTCGACGCTTTTATCGTTCTAATAACAGTATGATGCTTGACAATTCGTTATGCAAGAAAAGCCTTGACACAGCAGGAATCTTGTAGTAAAATAGTAAACTGCATCATCATGGAAAATTGTCACAAATGGTTCTGTACTATCATAACACAGGAATTCCAAAAAGGCAAGCAAATCTTCTCAGCAATGGTGTATGCACAGCCTTTTAAAACCTGATTTATGCCGCGGAATGTCAAATTTATGAATGGAGTGATTGAGCCGATGGTGAATGTCAAACCGGTGAAGGTCGGCAAGAATACACGCATGAGTTTTGCGCGTATCGACGAAGTCCTAAATATGCCGAACTTGATTGAGGTCCAGAAAAAGTCGTATCAGTGGTTCCTCGATGAAGGCCTCAAGGAAGTCTTTAAGGAAGTTTCCGGCATCACCGATTACACCGGCAACCTTGTCCTGGATTTTGTGGACTATAAACTGGACTCCGACCATCCAAATTACAGTGTGGAAGAATGCAAGGAACGCGATGCTACCTATTCGGCTCCTCTGCGCGTCACTGCCCGCCTGCTGAACAGGGAAAGCGGCGAAATCAAAGAATCCGAAGTCTTTATGGGTGACTTTCCGATCATGACGGAAAGCGGCACTTTTGTTATCAACGGCGCTGAGCGTGTTATTGTTTCACAGCTCGTTCGTTCTCCTGGCGTCTACTATAAAATGGAGTATGACAAAACGGGCAAAGAGCTTTACAGCACCACGGTCATTCCGAACCGCGGCGCTTGGCTGGAATATGAAACGGATGCCAGCGACGTTTTTTATGTGCGCATTGATAAGAACCGTAAGCTTCCGGTAACTGTTTTCATCCGTGCCCTTGGCCTTGGAACCGATGAGCAGATCCGCGATTTCTTCGGCAATGACGATCGAATTAACGCTACCATTGAAAAAGACCCATGCAAAAACATGGAGGATGCTCTGTTTGAAGTCTACCGCAGACTCAGACCAAGCGAGCCGCCTACCATTGAAAGTGCACAGGCTCATTTGAATGGCCTTTTCTTTGACGCCCGCCGTTATGATCTTTCCCGCGTGGGCCGTTATAAATACAACAAAAAATTGGCACTTGCCGGCCGCCTGACCGGTCAGAAGATTACAAGACCGATTGTCAACCCGTACACGGGTGAAGTCATGGCGGAAGAGGGCACTGTCATTACCCGCGAACTCGCAGCGGACATTGACAATGCCGGCGTAACCGAAGCCTTTGTGGAAGTTGGAGACAAGGAAGTCAAAATCATATCCAATGGTATGGTGGACATTTCCAAGTACGTCAACTTCGATGCAAAGGAAGAGTGCGGCATCAATGAGCGCGTCTCGTTCAAAGTTTTGCGCGAGATTCTCGATTCCTGTTCTTCTGACGAGGAGATCAAGAAACAGCTCATTGCAAGAGCTGACGACCTTGTTCCAAAGCATATTACAATTGACGATATTTTCGCTTCCATCAACTACCTGAATTGCCTCGCTGTCGGCCTCGGCAATGTGGACGATATTGACCACCTGGGCAACCGCCGCATCCGTTCGGTCGGCGAACTGCTCCAGAATCAGTTCCGCATCGGTTTTTCACGCCTTGAACGTGTTATCCGCGAGCGTATGACGCTTCAGGCTCAGGACCTTGAAGTCCTCACACCGCATTCTCTTATTAATATTCGTCCGGTTGTTGCTGCAATCCGTGAATTCTTCGGTTCATCACCGCTTTCGCAGTTCATGGATCAGACCAACCCGCTTGCAGAGCTGACGCATAAGCGTCGTCTTTCCGCCCTTGGCCCCGGCGGTCTGTCGAGAGACCGTGCAGGATTTGAAGTCCGCGATGTTCATTACACCCATTACGGCCGTATGTGCCCAATTGAGACACCAGAAGGCCCGAACATCGGCTTGATTTCCTACCTTGCCACATTCGCACGCATCAACGAATACGGCTTTATCGAAGCGCCGTACCGCCGCGTTGATAAGAAAACCGGTGTTGTTACCAAAGATGTCGTCTACATGACGGCAGACGTGGAGGATAACTACATTGTTGTTCAGGCGAATGAGCCGCTCGATGAAGAAGGACATTTCGTCCATGCGAAAGTAAATGGCCGTTACCGCGGCGAGTTCGTTGAAGTGGAACGTGAAAAAGCAGATTTCATGGACGTTTCACCGCGGATGGTTGTTTCTGTCGCAACGGCAATGATTCCGTTCCTCGAAAACGACGACGCGAACCGTGCGTTGATGGGATCCAACATGCAGAGGCAGGCTGTGCCGCTGCTTAAAACGGAATCCCCGATTGTCGGCACCGGCATGGAATATAAGGCTGGCGTCGATTCCGGCGTCTGCGTCCTCGCAAAACGCTCCGGCGTTGTCCGCAGCGTAAGCGCCGATGAAATCAAGATTGCCACCGATGATGGTGAGATTGATACCTACCACATCATTAAATTCATGCGTTCCAACCAGGGAACCTGCTTTAACCAGGTCCCGATTGTTTCCGTCAATGACCGTGTCAACGCCGGCGATGTCATCGCTGACGGCCCAGGCACCAAAGACGGCGAAATCAGCCTTGGCAAAAATGTGCTCATCGGCTTCATGACCTGGGAAGGCTATAACTACGAAGACGCTGTCCTGATCAGCGAAAAAGTTGTCCGTGAGGATGTATTTACCTCGATTCACATTGAAGAATATGAGACGGAAGCCCGCGATACCAAGCTCGGGCCCGAAGAAATTACGCGTGATATTCCGAACGTGAATGAAGACCTCCTCCGTGATCTCGATGAGAACGGTATTATCCGCGTCGGTGCTGAAGTCCGTGCGGGAGATATCCTCGTCGGCAAGGTTACCCCGAAGGGCGAGACCGAGCTGACCGCAGAAGAGCGCTTGCTCCGTGCTATTTTCGGCGAGAAAGCGCGTGAGGTGCGCGATACCTCTCTGCGTGTGCCGCACGGCGAATACGGCATCGTTGTTGATGTTAAAGTATTTACCCGCGAGAACAGCCACGACGAATTGAGCCCGGGTGTCAATAAAGTCGTCCGCTGCTATATTGCGCAGAAGCGTAAGATTTCCGTGGGTGACAAGATGGCCGGCCGCCACGGTAACAAAGGTGTTGTGTCCCGCATCCTGCCGGTTGAGGATATGCCGTTCCTGCCGGACGGTACCCCACTCGACATCGTGCTGAACCCGTTGGGCGTGCCTTCCCGTATGAACATCGGTCAGGTTCTGGAAGTTCACCTCGGCCTTGCCGCAAAGCTGCTCGGCTGGAAGATTATGACGCCGGTGTTCGACGGTGCGCATGAAAACGACATCGTAGAGTGCCTGAAGCAGGCGGGAATGCGCCCAGACGGAAAAATTATGCTGAAAGACGGCCGAACCGGAGAATACTTCGATAACCCGGTTACCGTTGGCTATATGTATTACCTCAAACTTCACCATCTGGTTGACGATAAGATTCATGCTCGCTCCACCGGACCGTATTCGCTGGTTACGCAGCAGCCTTTGGGCGGTAAAGCTCAGTTCGGCGGTCAGCGCTTCGGCGAAATGGAAGTTTGGGCGCTTGAAGCTTACGGTGCTGCTTATACCCTGCAGGAAATCCTGACCGTGAAGTCCGATGATGTTGTCGGCCGTGTTAAGACCTACGAAGCCATCGTTAAAGGCCAGAATATTCCGAAGCCGGGTATTCCGGAATCCTTCAAGGTTTTGATTAAGGAACTTCAGGCGTTGGCGCTCGATGTAAAGGTTCTGGATGAAAACAACGAAGAGATCGACCTGAAACAAACCTTTGACGACGACGATATCGGGTTCAATCCGCAGGAAGACCACTTCGATGAGCCGAACGTCGCGGATAACCTTGAGGGCTACTCCGTTGAGGGAGACGAAAGCGGCGATGTCGACCAAGGCGATGACTTGTTTGATGTTTCAGACGATTTCTCCGAAGAAAAGGACGACGACGTTTTGTTTGAAAAAGACGAAATGCTCGATTTCGATTCTGATTCAGACGACGGCATTAATTGACAGGAAGGGGCCAGGGCATGGAATTTAATACTTTTGAATCCATTAAGATTGGACTTGCTTCACCGGAGAAAATCCGTGAGTGGTCGCATGGCGAGGTTAAGAAGCCGGAAACGATCAACTACCGAACCCTGAAACCGGAACGCGACGGACTTTTCTGTGAACGGATTTTTGGACCTACCAAGGACTGGGAGTGCCATTGCGGAAAATATAAGAGAATCCGCTATAAAGGAAAAATCTGTGAGCGCTGCGGCGTTGAAGTCACACGCTCCAAGGTGCGCCGCGAGCGTATGGGCCACATTGAGCTGGCTGCTCCGGTTTCCCACATTTGGTATTTCAAAGGCATCCCGTCCCGCATGGGCCTGATGCTTGACATTTCTCCCCGTATGCTGGAAAAAGTGCTTTATTTTGCACTTTACATCGTAACGAACCCGGGAAATGTCCGCGAACTTCAGAAGAAGCAGCTCCTCAACGAAAAAGAATACCGCGATATGCGTGAAAAATATGAGGACGATTTCCAGGCGGAAATGGGCGCGGAAGCGATTAAGAAGCTTCTCGCCGAAATCGACCTCGATGAGCTTTCAGCGGAACTGAAAGCGGAACTCGCAAATGCCACGGGACAAAAACGCGTGCGCATCCTGAAAAGACTGGAAGTCGTGGAGGCGTTCCGCCTCTCCGGCAACCGTCCGGAGTGGATGATTCTGGATTGCATTCCGGTCATTCCGCCGGATTTACGCCCGATGGTACAGCTTGACGGCGGACGTTTCGCGACATCCGACCTGAATGATCTGTACCGCCGCGTCATCAACCGCAATAACCGCTTGAAGAGACTTCTTGAACTCGGTGCGCCGGATATTATCGTGCGCAACGAAAAGCGTATGCTTCAGGAAGCGGTTGACGCCCTGATTGACAACGGCCGCCGCGGCCGTCCTGTCACCGGACCGAACAACCGTCCGCTCAAGTCCCTTTCCGATATGCTGAAAGGTAAGCAGGGACGTTTCCGTCAAAACCTGCTCGGTAAACGTGTTGACTATTCCGGCCGTTCCGTTATCGTCGTCGGACCTGACCTGAAAATGTATCAGTGCGGTCTGCCGAAGGAAATGGCTCTCGAACTGTTCAAACCGTTTGTCATGAAACGCCTTGTGGAAACCGGTGCATCCGGCAATATCAAGGCGGCCCGCAAAGCGGTGGAACGTGCAAAACCGGAAGTTTGGGACGCACTTGAAATTGTCATTAAGAATCACCCGGTTCTGCTGAACCGTGCACCTACGCTGCACCGCCTCGGTATTCAGGCATTTGAGCCGGTTTTGGTAGAAGGCCGTGCTTTGAAGCTCCATCCGCTCGCCTGCACAGCATACAACGCAGACTTCGACGGCGACCAGATGGCTGTTCACGTGCCGCTTTCTTCCGAGGCACAGGCAGAAGCCCGCTTCCTCATGCTTGCGGCAGGAAACCTGCTGAAGCCTTCGGACGGGCGTCCGGTTACGGTTCCAACACAGGACATGGTCCTCGGTTCCTACTACCTCACGCTGGATAAAGACGGCGAATTGGGCGAGGGCAAAGCGTTCCGTAACTTTGAAGAAGCCATCATGGCGTATGACAATCATATTATCGGCCTGCATGCAAAGATTAAAGTTCGCAGAACGGTTGAAGTAAACGGAAAGATTGAGTCCGGCGTCATTGAAACGACTGTCGGTAAGATGATTTTCAACCAGCCGATTCCGCAGGACCTCGGTTTTGTCGACCGCTCCAAGCCGGAAAACAGATTCCGTCTTGAGATTGAGTTCTTGGTCGGCAAGAAGCAGCTCGGCGAGATTATTGACCGCTGCATTAAGGTTCATGGTGTGCCTAAGACCTCCGAGGTTTTGGATGCCATTAAGGCTCAGGGTTATAAATACTCCACTAAGAGCGGCATCACCGTTTCCGTCAGCGATGCGACAATTCCGCCACAGAAAGCGGAAATCATCGCAGAAGCGGAAAAGAAGATTGATACGATTACCGAACTCTATAAGAACGGTCTTCTGTCGAACAGCGAGCGCTATGATGCGGTTCTGAAAACATGGACGAAGGCAACGGATGATGTTTCCGACGCGCTGCAGAAGAACCTTGACCGCTACAACCCGATCTTCATGATGGCGGATTCCGGTGCCCGTGGTTCTATGAGCCAGATTCGTCAGCTCGCCGGTATGCGCGGATTGATTGCAAATACGTCCGGTAAAACAATTGAAATTCCGATTCGTGCAAACTACCGTGAAGGCCTGAATATCCTCGAATACTTCATTTCATCGCGCGGTGCTCGTAAAGGCCTCGCCGATACGGCTTTGAGAACGGCTGACTCCGGTTACTTGACCCGCCGCCTTGTCGATGTTTCGCAGGATGTTATCATTCGCGAAGACGACTGCGGTACAAATGAAGGCCTTGAAGTCTACGACATCAAGGAAGGCAAGGAAGTTATCGAGTCCCTGCACGAACGCCTCATCGGCAGATATCTTGTAGAAGACTTTGTCGATGAAAAGACGGGCGAAGTGCTTGTTTCCAAAGATAAGATGATGGACGACGAAGATGCAGACATCATTGAAAGCCATGGCGTCAAGCGCATCAGAATTCGTTCCATCCTGAACTGCCGTGCAAAGCACGGTGTCTGCCGCAAATGTTACGGCTCCAACCTTGCAACACGCATGCCGGTCAAGGTCGGTGAGGCTGTCGGTATCATCGCCGCTCAGTCCATCGGTGAACCGGGTACGCAGCTTACCATGCGTACGTTTCATACCGGCGGTGTCGCTAGCGCAGAAGACATCACACAAGGTCTGCCGCGTGTTGATGAATTGTTTGAAGGCAGAAAACCGAAGCATCTTGCCATCATCAGCGAGATTTCCGGCAAGGTCTCCTTCGAGGAAATCAAGAAGAGCCGCCATGTGGTGGTTACCAATGACGAAACCGGCGAGAGCAAGTCATACCTGATTCCGTTCGGTTCACGCGTCATCGTGAACGATGGCGATGAAATCAAGGCAGGTACGCGCCTGACGGAAGGTTCCGTCAACCCGCACGATATTCTTGCAATCAGCGGACCCGAAGCTGTCCAGGATTACCTCATTGAGGAAGTTCAGAAGGTTTACCGCATGCAGGGCGTTGATATCAACGACAAGCACATTGAGGTCATTATCCGCCAGATGATGAAAAAGGTTCGCGTTGACGACCCGGGCGACACAACTCTGCTTCCGAGTGCCCTCGTGGAGAAGAGCGAACTTGAGGCCGAAAACGAGATTATCCGTGAGCGCATCGCTGCCGGTGAAACCGAACTCAGAGAAGCAACGGCTACGCCGGTGCTCCTCGGTATCACCAAGGCGTCTCTTGCTACGGATTCGTTCCTGTCTGCTGCTTCCTTCCAGGAGACAACGCGCGTCCTGACCGATGCGGCGATCAAAGGCAAAGTTGACCCGCTGCTCGGCCTGAAGGAAAACGTCATCATTGGTAAGCTGATTCCTGCAGGAACTGGTATGAAATGCTATCGCGACACGAAAGTTGAGGTTGTAAACGACAACTTGACAGATAACGCGGGATAGTGATATACTAACGAATTGTGATGGTCTGTTCTGCCGAGGTATGGCAGAACAGACCCAAATATGTTGTTTTGCGGTCTTTTCGGCCGTTGAACATAGATATTTTCGTGTGAGGAGGTGTACTATGCCAACCTTTAATCAGCTCGTCAACAAAGGGAGAGAAGTCCCCGTGCGCAAGGCGAAGGCTCCTGCCCTTCTGAAAGGCTGGAATGCCAAGAAAAGGGTTCCGATCGATCAGAATTCTCCGCAGAAGCGTGGTGTTTGCACAGTCGTAAAGACCGCGACCCCGAAGAAGCCGAACTCCGCACTTAGAAAGATTGCAAGAGTTAGGCTTTCCAATGGAATCGAAGTTAGTGCTTATATTCCGGGCGTCGGCCACAACCTTCAGGAGCACAGTGTTGTGATGATCCGCGGCGGTCGTGTAAAGGACCTGCCTGGTGTGCGTTACCACATCATCCGCGGAACCCTCGATACACAGGGCGTTGCAGGACGTATGCAGGGTCGCTCCAAATATGGTGCAAAGAGACCGAAAGCCGGCGCTGCAAAAGCCGCTAAGTAAAGCGGTTGATTTTTAAGACAGAAACCTTACGGCTGCATATTTGTGCATGTTGAAAAACAGGATGCAGCGGCGTTTGAATATAGATTTAACGCCTCTGTATTGGCCACGGGAGTTTGTCGCTTTCGAGTACCGATGATATCATTTCTGTGAAGGAGGGAAGTAAAGTGCCAAGAAGAGGTTCAACCGCGAAACGTGATGTTTTGCCGGATCCACTTTATCATTCCAAATTAGTTACACGTTTGATTAATAATGTTATGTATGACGGCAAGAAGGGCGTAGCCCAGAAAATCGTCTACGGCGCATTTGATATTGTCAGGGACAAAACAGGCAAAGATCCGCTTGAAGTTTTCGAGCAGGCAATGGAGAATGTTATGCCGTCCCTGGAAGTAAAGGCACGCCGTGTTGGCGGTGCAACTTATCAGGTTCCGATTGAGGTTCGGCCAGAGAGAAGACAGACTTTGGGTCTGCGCTGGATGGCTGACTACGCTCGCCAGAGATCAGAAAAAACAATGAAAGAACGGCTTGCCGGCGAAATTCTCGACGCTGTGAATGGTGCGGGCGGTGCCGCCAAGAAGCGCGATGAGACGCATAAAATGGCGGAAGCGAATAGAGCATTTGCTCATTATCGCTGGTAAATGCGGTTCTGCACGTTTTCAGTATGTAGGAGGGAATTATGCCTAGGCAAGTACCACTAAATTTAGTCCGCAATATCGGTATTACGGCGCATATCGATGCAGGAAAGACAACCACGACGGAACGTATCCTTTACTATACGGGCATCAACCACAAAATCGGCGAAGTTCATGACGGCGCTGCTACCATGGACTGGATGGTGCAAGAGCAGGAGCGCGGCATTACCATCACTTCCGCAGCAACAACATGCTTCTGGAAGGGCCATCGTATCAATATCATTGATACCCCGGGCCACGTCGACTTTACAGTCGAGGTTGAGCGTTCCCTTCGCGTGCTGGATGGTTCTGTAACAGTATTCTGCGCTAAGGGTGGCGTCGAGCCGCAGTCCGAGACGGTGTGGCGTCAGGCCGAGCAGTTCGGTGTCCCGCGTTTGGCTTATGTCAATAAGATGGACATCATGGGCGCAGATTTCTTCCGCTGCGTCAATATGATGCGCGAGCGCCTCAAAGCCAACGCCGTTCCGATTCAGCTTCCGATCGGCAGTGAAGATACCTTCAAGGGTATTATTGACCTGATCGATATGAAAGCTGACGTCTATTATGATGAAATGGGCAAGGACATGAAGGTCGAGGAAATTCCGGAAGACATGAAAGACCTTGCCGAAGAATATCATGCAAAGCTCATTGAGGCTGTTGCCGAGCAGGACGACGACCTCATGGAGAAATATCTGAACGGGGAAGAACTCACGAAGGAAGAAATTATAGCCGGCATCCGCAAGGCTACGATTGCCAATAAGATGGTTCCTGTCACTTGCGGTTCTTCCTATCGAAACAAGGGCGTTCAGAAACTGCTTGACGCAATTGTCGCTTTCTTGCCCGCTCCGACTGACGTTGCCGCTATCCGCGGAACCAACCCGAATACGGGTGAAGAAGAAGATTGCCATGCGTCCGACGACGAGCCGTTTGCCGCTCTGGCATTCAAGATTGCTACGGACCCATTCGTCGGAAAGCTCGTTTTCTTCCGTGTTTATTCCGGAACTCTCAATGCCGGCGCTACGGTTTATAACTCCGTGAAAGACACGAATGAGCGCATGGGCCGTATTTTGCAGATGCATGCAAACCACAGGCAAGACCTTGAGACCGTTTATGCCGGCGACATCGCCGCAGCAGTGGGCCTGAAGGCAACTACTACCGGTGATACACTCTGCGACCCGAAGCGCCCGATCATTCTCGAATCCATGGAGTATCCGGAGCCTGTTATCCGCGTCGCAATTGAGCCGAAGACGAAGGCTGGCCAGGAGAAGATGGGCATTGCCCTTTCCAAACTGGCGGAAGAAGACCCGACCTTTAGGGCTTATACCGATGAGGAAACCGGCCAGACCATCATCGCAGGCATGGGCGAACTTCACCTGGAAATCATCGTTGACAGACTGATGCGTGAATTCCATGTTGAAGCAAACGTCGGTAAGCCGCAGGTTGCTTACAAAGAAACCATCCGCGGTACTGCAGATGTTGAAAACAAATACGCAAGGCAGTCCGGCGGTCATGGTCAGTACGGTCATGTTAAGATCAAAATTGAGCCGAACCCGGGTAAGGGTTATGAGTTTGTCAACCAGATTACAGGCGGTGCAATTCCGAAGGAATTCATTCCTGCTGTTGACCAAGGTATCCAGGGCGCTATGATGGCCGGTGTTCTTGCTGGCTATCCGGTTGTGGATGTAAAGGTCACGCTGTATGATGGTTCTTACCACGAAGTCGACTCCTCGGAACTCGCATTTAAGATTGCCGCTTCTATGGCGTTCAAAGACGCTATGGCAAAGGCTCAACCGGTTATCCTTGAGCCGATTATGAAGGTTACAGTCATTGTTCCGGAAGAGTATATGGGCGACGTTATGGGCGACCTGAACTCTCGCCGCGGCATGATTGAAGGCATGGATGCGATTCCGGGCGCACAGCAAATTCGTGCGCGTGTTCCGCTCTCGGAAATGTTCGGTTATGCAACTGACCTGCGTTCCAAGACTCAGGGCCGCGGCCAGTATGTAATGGAGCCGGGAGAATATGCTGAGGTTCCGAAGAACATCTCTGAGAAGATCATTACCAGCCGTGCGAAAAAGTCAGAGTAAAGGCTAAAATGCGCTTGCTTTTTGAGACTTTTGTTGCTAGAATATTACCATTAAGTAGCTTTTAGAAACTTATAATCGGATAATAAAAAGGAGGACCCCAAATGGCAAAAGAAAAATTTGACCGCTCCAAACCCCATGTAAACATCGGGACCATCGGTCACGTTGACCACGGTAAAACCACACTGACCGCTGCTATCACGAAAGTCCTTAACTTCAAGGGCGAAGCTGACTTTGTCGATTATGCAAACATCGATAAGGCTCCGGAAGAAAGAGCACGCGGAATCACAATCAACACTGCTCACGTTGAGTATCAGACCGAGAAGCGTCACTATGCTCACGTTGACTGCCCGGGCCACGCTGACTATATCAAGAACATGATCACCGGTGCTGCTCAGATGGACGGCGCAATCCTCGTTGTTTCTGCTGCTGACGGCCCGATGCCCCAGACCAGAGAGCACATCCTGCTCGCTCGTCAGGTTGGCGTGCCTTATATCGTAGTTTTCATGAACAAGGTTGACCAGGTTGACGATCCTGAACTGCTTGACCTCGTTGAAATGGAAATCCGTGACCTCCTGAATGAGTATGACTTCCCGGGTGACGATACTCCGATCATCAAGGGTTCTGCTCTGAAGGCTCTCGAATCCACCTCCACCGATCCGAATGCTCCGGAATACAAGTGCATTCTCGACCTGATGGAAGCTGTTGACAATTACATTCCGAATCCGGAACGTAAGGCTGACCAGCCGTTCCTGATGCCGATTGAAGATGTTATGACCATCTCCGGCCGTGGTACCGTTGCAACTGGTAGAGTTGAGCGCGGTATGGCTAAGATCGGCGATGAAGTTGAAATCGTCGGTTTGTCTCAGGAGAAGAAGAAGTCCGTTATCACAGGACTTGAAATGTTCCGCAAGACCCTTGATTTCGCACAAGCTGGCGACAACATTGGTGTTCTTCTCCGCGGTATCCAGAGAGACGAAATTGAGCGCGGCCAGGTTCTCGCAAAACCGGGTTCAGTGCATCCGCACACCAAGTTCCAGGGCAAGGTTTACGTCCTTACTAAGGATGAAGGCGGCCGTCATACTCCGTTCTTCAACAACTATCGCCCGCAGTTCTACTTCCGTACAACGGACGTTACCGGCGTTATCACTCTGCCGGAAGGCACCGAGATGTGCATGCCTGGCGACAACGTTGAGATGACAGTTGAACTGATCACCCCGGTTGCTATGGAAGAAGGCCTCCGCTTCGCTATCCGTGAAGGCGGCCACACCGTTGGTTCCGGCGTTGTTACCAAGATCTTGGAGTAATTTCAGGGATTCTGCCTGATTTACGAAAACAGATAAATATCCGAAGCTGTTTCGGCAGCTTCGGATATTTTTGTATGTGCCAGAAAAATTACGATAATTCTACATATATGTATGCTATTTAAGATTAATCTTGACAGTATGTGAGAAAATCAGTATAATTAACTAATGTAGCATGTTTTGCTAATAACCCCTGCCTTTTGGCGGATGGGAGGGAAGATAAATGGCTGAGATTAGAGTCAAGGAAAACGAATCTCTGGACAGCGCATTAAGGCGTTTCAAAAAGCAGTGCGCTAGGGCTGGAGTTATCGCTGAAATCCGCAAAAGGGAAGCCTATGAAAAGCCTTCTGTAAGACGTAAGAAGAAATCTGAGGCAGCTCGTAAGCGTAAGTACAAGTAAGTTGTTGCAAAGGTGAAGTGCAAAAAGCGGGCAGTAAGCCCGCTTTTTTGGGTTTACACTCTGGTTTCTTTTCACAGGAGGTACGTAGTTGCCAATCTTAATGCCTTCGGCTTATGTGGCCCGAATAACCGACATTACGCCGTTGCTTCTTCATAAACTTGATGCTGCGGCAGTTTTGCTGGATGTTGATAACACACTTGCCGAAGACGGCTCTCAGGAGCCGTTCCCGGGGTCGATCGAGTGGGCAAAAAAAATCAGCGAAGACGGTTTTAAGCTGCTGATTATATCCAATAATTGCAGTAGCCGCGTTGCACCGTTTGCGGCACTTTACGGACTTCCGTTTTGCTCAATGGCAATGAAACCGCTGCCGGCTGCATATCTGCATGCTGCCCACAAATTGAAGGTACAACGCGAACACACCGTTGTAGTCGGGGATCAGATCTTTACGGATATTCTGGGCGCCAACCTTTCGGGCATGAAGTCCGTTTTGGTTGCTCCGAAATCGAAAGAAGATTCGTTTAGTTTTCGGGTGCGGCGAAGGCTAGAACGGCCGATTCGCCGGAAGTTGGAATTACAAAGCGGAATTAAGACGGATCATGCAGAGGATGATTAAAGATGAATACCAAAAAGATTCTTCTTTTGCTTGGACCGAACCTCAATATGGTCGGAATCCGGGAAAAGGGAATTTACGGCGATGAATCGGCTGACAGCATTAATTTGCAGGTCAAAGAATATGCAAAACAGATCGGCTTTGAATGTGAGATTTACCAGTCGAACCATGAAGGCGACCTGATTGACCGAATCCACGAGGCTCGGGGTAAATATGACGGCGTCATCATCAATGCAGGTGCGCTTACGCATTACAGTTATGCTCTGCGCGATGCAATTGCGTCTGTCTGCATTCCTTTTGTAGAAGTGCACATGAGCAACATTTATGCACGGGAAGAATTCCGCCATAAAAGTGTAATTGCTCCGGTTTGTGTCGGTCAGATTACGGGTTTCGGCAAATACAGTTATCTCCTTGCGCTTTCGGCCTTGAAGAACCTTTTGTAGTATCCCTTTTCCCTGGCGCGGCAGGGAGCGAAATATCTATTGAAAAACCGCGGAAAATATAATAAAATATAATATGTTTGGAATAAATTAATGGGGGCTAAGACCAATGATATCAGCAGGTGATTTCCGTAACGGCGCAACATTTGAAATGGACGGCAATGTCTATTCCATTATCGAATTTCAGCATGTTAAGCCGGGTAAGGGCGCGGCATTTGTCCGCACAAAGATTCGTAATGTTATTTCCGGCGCCGTGACGGAGCGTACTTTCAACCCGAACGATAAGTTCCCGACCGCTTTCATTGAGCGCAAGGAAATGCAGTACCTTTACAATGACGGTGATCTTTACTATTTCATGGATCCCGATACTTTTGAGCAGATTCCGATTAGCAAGAGCGTTCTCGGTGACAACTTCAAGTTTGTAAAAGAGAATATGACATGCAAAGTTCTTTCCTACAAGAACAATGTTTTCGGGGTTGAGCCGCCGAACTTTGTTGAACTCGAAGTCATTAAGACCGAGCCGGGCTTCAAAGGCGACACCGCAACAAACGCAACAAAACCGGCAACTGTTGAGACAGGTGCAGAAATTAAAGTTCCGCTTTTCATTAACGAAGGCGAAAAAATTCGCATTGATACCCGCACCGGTGAATATATGGAGCGCGCTTAACTGATACTACCCCCGAGGAGAAGTTATTAATTAGGAGGGTATGCCCAATGAAAACCACGGAACGGGTATCTTACGTCCGGGGCCTCGCTGAAGGACTCGAATTGGATACCGACAAAAAAGAAGTAAAGGTCATAAATGCAATTATTGACCTGCTGGATGATATGGCATTTTCTCTGTCTGAGATGGAGGATAACCTCAATGATGTCATTGATCAGGTCGATGCAATCGATGAGGACCTCGGTTCTCTCGAAGACGACTTTTACGATGAGGGCGAAGAAGAGGATTCTGATGAAGAAGACGGTTGCTTCTATGAAGTAACTTGCCCGAATTGCAACGAAACCGTGTGCCTTTCCGAGGATCTCGTTCAGAAGGGGCAAATGGAATGCCCGAATTGCGGCGAAATGCTTGAGTTTGACTTGGATGATATTGATGATGAATGCTGCTGCGATTCGGAATGCAGCTGCGATGAAAATTCAGACGACGAATAATCCGTGTGCGAAAAGCGGACTGCCTTTTAAGGCAGTCCGCTTTTTGCGCCCGGAGCAACGAATCAGGATTGAAGCACATAATTGCTGTTTGTTAAGGTAAATTTCTGTTTCAGCCCATCTGTGACGAAAATATGTTTATCGCTGTCTGCGAAAATCGCTTCGGCATTGTACTTTTTCAGAAGGGACATGCTTTTCTCACGGCCAAGGATGAAGCAGGCGTTTGCAAGCGCATCGCTCGTAACGCCGCTCGAAGAAACGACCGTAACGGAGCTTAACCCGTTGTTTTCGGGATATCCTGTTTTTGGGTTGAGCAGGGAATGGTACGTGATGCCGCCCGAAACGAAAGAACAGCTGCCCGTTCCCACGGTGGAAACAAAACCGGAAGTCAGCTTGAGTTCCCCAAAGGTGTCCAAGTAGCCTGAATCCGGCGCAGGGCTGCCAACGGCAATGCTCCAGGCGGAGCCGTCTGCTTTCTGCCCGTAGATGCCGATGCTTGTTCCGACGGAAATGATGCCGCATTCGGCGCCTGCAGAACGATAGGCAGCTACCGCTTCATCGCAAGCGGCGCCTGCGCGAACCGCGTCCAGCGTAACCCCTTCGTAGTGGTTGCGTAAGCTGGCGGTGTCCTCGGAGGAACTGACGCGCAAATCCTTATAATTGACATACCGCAGATATTTTGAAATTTCCGATTCCGAAGGTACATGCTGATTTTCGCCGCCAAAATCCCACAAGGCGGAAACGGGCAGGATGGTCGGGTCATAGGCACCGTCCGAGTCTTTGGCAATGGCTAAAACAGTGCGCAGAAGCCTTGCCGTTTTCGCATGAATGGGAATCCAGACGGTTCCCGCCGCAGCGTTCAGCTTCGCCATGTCGGAGTCGCTGGATTTCAGCGTGATTAAGTTCTCAAGCGTGCCAATCGCGGATGCGGCGGCGGATGCAGCGGTTTTCGCGTTTTCTCCGTAAATATTCTGCTGGATGTAGTAGCCCATGGCGTAATTTGTGCAGGAGTACAGGCTCGCACGCTGTCCGAATTTGCTCCAGAGAAATATGACCGTTCCGATAAGAACGACCAGCACACTAGACAGCAAGATGATTATTTTCTTCTGTTTTGTCATATCTGTCTCCAAACGAAAAATCTTTTCTTCATCATATCCAATCCATACCGAGAAATCAAATGAAAATCGGTAGGACTGCGTAAAATTATATTTCGGAAATCGGGCGGGAATGGTTACTCTCCCGATTTCTTTTTGCAAATATAGCTTTAAAAACTTGGATTAAAACGGGTAAAAAAATCGGGTGGCTTGATGGTCGAGTACAAAAAGCGTACCGCTAGCGTGACAGGCGGAAAGGAAAGTTGCGGAGAAACGGGAAAAATGTTATACTGAACGAGATTTTTGCGGAGTTCTCATATCTTCTCAGGAGGGTTAACCATGTCTGTTGAAAAGGTCAGAAGCTATCTTTCCCGCTACGGCTTGGAAGAGCGGCTGACAGTTTTTCCGGTTTCCAGTGCAACGGTTGAGTTGGCTGCGAAGGCGCTTGGAGTAGAACCTGCGCGGATCGCCAAATCCATCTCGTTCTATGATAAAGACGGCGGATGTCTGCTGATTGTAACTGCTGGCGATGTCAAAATCGACAATGCGAAGTTCAAAGCCGAGTTCGGTTTTAAAGCGAAGATGCTGAGCCACGACGATGTGGAAAAACTGACGGGGTACCGTGTCGGAGGGGTATGCCCGTTTGATAACCCGCCCTCCGCAAAGGTTTACTGTGACAGTTCGCTGCAGCGCTTTGATTGCATTTATCCAGCCGGAGGAAGCGACAATTCGTGTGTCAAACTCACATGCGATGAGCTGTTCCGTGTTTCCGGTGCGATTAAGTGGGTTGATGTCTGCAAGAGTATGGAGGTTTCTGCAACAGCATGAGAATGCGTTATAAGCCATGGGCGACAAAGGAACTTGACGCCTGCCCGTTCTTTATCCGTCATCCCGAGCAGTATTTGGGAAAATGGCACAGCTTGTTTCCGAGGAGTCAGCCCGTGGAACTGGAGCTCGGCTGCGGCAAAGGACTGTTTCTTGCCGCCCTTGCACCGGCCAATCCGCAAGTGAATTACATTGGCGTCGACCTAAAAGACACCGTTTTAGGTCCGGCCAAACGCAATCTGGAGGCCGCCTACCGTGAGGCTGGCCGTGAGCCGGACAATATCATCCTTACCGCTATGAATATTGAGCGCATCGCCGATTCCATGGGTCCGGAAGACACGGTGCAGCGCATCTATATCAATTTCTGCAATCCCTGGCCGAAGAAAAAACACCACAAAAGGCGCTTGACGCATCCACGCCAGCTCGAAAACTACAAAAAAATTCTGGTTCCGGGCGGTGAAATCGCGTTTAAAACCGATGATGACGACCTTTTTGCGGATACACTAGAGTATCTCGCAGAAAGCGGATTCGTCGTAACCGAAAAGACGTATGATTTGCGAGCCTTAAACCGTCCCGATGATATCCCGACGGAGCATGAATTGATGTTTGTGGAGCGCGGAATCAAAATCAAAGCGCTTTGGGCAAAGCTGGCATAGAAAAAGGAGGCGGCGGATATGGTTTCCGCCGCCTTTTTTCGCATGAGACTATCGCCTGCACGCCTCGGTCAGTCGCGGCTCTGGCATGCCACCGGCACGCCATTCGGTACCGCTCCTCTTCGTGTGTGAATGAATATAAAAAAAACTCTGTGGCTTTTATCTTCCACAGAGCTTTCTTGGTGCCGGTGGTGGGGGTCGAACCCACACGGTGTCGCCACCACGGGATTTTGAGTCCCGCACGTCTGCCAATTCCATCACACCGGCATTTTCATTTGTGCAGAGAAGTGTCTCAAGACCACAGCCGCACACAACATAAATAAGTATATCGTAATCAGACTAAAAAATCAAGTTGAAATTGCGTAAGACGTGCCAATACGGCATATTTCTACGGAAAAACACCTGTAACTTTCCCGAGAAATAAAAATTACCTTCGCAAAAGAAAAATTTTACCGTGGAATGAAGGAGGAAGCCATTGTCATTTATTTGGGAATGCTTTATAATTATTTCACTATGGACTGTGTTTACGTTTTTCACAGTAGTATTCGGAGGAAGCTATGCGCAACAGAGATTACAGAGATATTCACCGAACCGTGCGCAATGCAATCCATAACGGCGATATTGAACAGATCGGCCATGCAGTTGAGAACCATGTTCAGGAGATTACGGATGAAATCAATGAAATCCTAGAAAACCTCAGAACACAGGGACGAAATGCTGCTGGCCGCAACCCAGGGCAAGGATTCACCGGAGGGAGCGGAGCACCGGGGCAAGCTGGCTTTGGGCATATCCCTGAGCAAGGGACATTTCGCAGAAGAATGCCAGGCCTCATTTCGGGAATCGTCTTTACGATTATCGGCGCTATCTTTGGAAGTATGCTGCTGATTACGGATATTGCCCTGTTAGCCGGTGCACTTGTCGGAGAGCTTCCAGCAGACAGTATCGTAGTTGCATTGAGCGTCATAACACCTCTTACCGCCGGTTCGTTCTTTCTGATGGGCTACGGAATCGTCTCGCAGAAACGCGCACGCAGGTTTGCCCGTTACCGTGATGCAATCGGCGGAGCGGCGTTCTGCACCATTGCAAAACTGGCGGAACTTGTGGGAGAAGACCCTCAGCGCATCCGAAAAGACCTCAAAAAAATGATATCAACCGGTGTTTACCCCGAGGGACACCTCGACCGAAACGAAACCTGTTTCATGGTTGACGATATCACCTACGAGGAGTTTCTGGAAGCCGAACGGAATTATATGGCTCGCATGAAGGCGAAACAGGAAGAAGAGCAGAAGACGCAGGCTGACCCCAAGGTTGCCGAGCTGGAAGCAGTTAAAAAAGAAGGCAATGATTATTTAAAGCAGATTCGTGCGGTAAACGACGCTTTGCCGGAGAAAGAAATTTCCGATAAACTGGATCAGCTGGAGAATGTGACAGCGCGGATTTTTGCATGCGTCGCACAGCATCCGGAAAAACTGCCGGATATCCGCAGTTTTATGCGGTATTACCTGCCCACAACACTGAAGCTTGTGAAGGCATATCAGGAGTTTGATGAGCAGCCGGTTCAGGGCGAAAACATTAAAAAAGCGAAAACAGAGATTGAGCATGCACTCGATACCGTCAATGTCGCATTCGCCAATCTGCTTGATAAACTGTTTGAAGACGATGTCCTTGATATATCCGCAGATGTTTCCACATTGGAAATGTTATTGAAGCAGGGCGGCCTTACGGGAAGCGATTTTGAAAAAGTGCCGGATAACGGCGGCAAAGAATAGAAAAATTATCAATCGGATGGAGGTTTATCATGGACCAGAATGAGGTGCTTACTCCGGAATTGACTCTTGAACCGACTCCTGCTCCAACGGCAGAGCCGATCGAGAAAATTGCGGCTTCACAATCCGACGAGCTTACGGTTGCGGAACCGATGCTGACCCCGGCGGAAATGAAAATGGTTGAGGAATTCGCTCAAAAAATAGATTTGACCAACAGCAATCAAATCATCCAGTACGGTGCCGGTGCCCAGAAGAAAATGGCGGATTTTTCGGAAAGCGCATTGGAAAACGTCCGCACGAAAGATCTGGGCGAAGTGGGGCAGATGCTTTCCAATGTTGTGGCGGAGCTGAAAAGCTTCGACGTCGGGGAAGAGGAAAAAGGCTTTTTCGCGCGCTTTAAGCGCGGAGGCAACAAGCTGGCTGTCTTGAAAGCTCGTTATTCCAAAGTGGAGACGAATGTCGACAAAATCTGCGAAGCACTCGAAGCACATCAGGTGCAACTGCTGAAGGACATCTCGGTTCTGGATAAAATGTACGAGGTCAACAAGGCCTATTTTAAGGAACTGTCCATGTACATTCTCGCGGGCAAGAAAAAGCTCGAAGAAGTCAGGAGCAAGGACCTTCCCGCCTTGCAGAAAAAGGCACAGGAATCCGGCCTTGCGGAAGATGCGCAGGCAGCAAACGACCTTTCCAATATGTGCGAGCGCTTTGAAAAGAAACTGCATGACCTTGAACTGACACGCATGGTATCCATTCAAATGGCTCCGCAGCTTCGACTGGTGCAGAACAATGACATTGTCATGAGCGAAAAGATTCAGTCAACGCTCGTGAACACCATCCCACTCTGGAAGAGCCAAATGGTTCTTGCCGTGGGTGTCGAACATTCTGCGCAGGCGGCGAAAGCGCAGCGCGAAGTAACCAATATGACAAATGAACTACTCCGCAAAAATGCGGATACGCTCAAAATGGCAACTATCGAAACGCAAAAGGAGTCCGAGCGTGGAATCGTGGATATGGAGACCCTGCGGCATACCAATGAAACTCTGATTTCCACTCTGGATGAGGTACTGCGGATTCAGCAGGAAGGCCGCGAAAAGCGTGCGCAGGCCGAGCAGGAAATGCGGAAGCTGGAAACCGAACTCAAGAACAAACTTCTGCAGCTCCGCTGATTTCCGGTATCTTGCGGCTTAACAAAAAATGCAACAAAAGAGGCGTAGACTTTTTCGTCTGCGCCTCTTTTCTATGCACTGCTCCATGGCGAGAAAATGGTTTGCTTGTAGAATCTTGTTGCTGTATAATCAAGGAAATACGCATAACTTTTGCAAACGAAGCTTCGTTACTTTCTGGAAACCAACACCAATCTTTCACACAAATTTTGAAGTGATTTATTCTGAAAACATTGTATGTGTCCGATTTAGACGGAACGCTGCTCAATACCGAAAGCAGGATTAATCAAACTAGCCTTGATATACTGAACAGGCTCATTCAAAATGGGATGCACTTCACTTATGCAACGGCGCGGTCGCTGTCCTCGGCTTCGGTTGTTACGGCCGGATTACAGATATCCATGCCGATTATTGCCATTTATCTTTGAACCTTCCGGCAAAATTGTAATCTCCAATGTTTTCAGCAAAGAAGAAAAGCGAACCGTCGCCGAGTTTTTCATTGCAAACCATATTTACCCGCTTGTGTATGCCTTTGTTGATAAGAAAGAAATGGTTTCTTGGATTCGGGGCAAAGAAAACGCCGGAATTCTGAACTATCTGAATTCGCGCAGGGGAGATAGGCGTTTGAACCCGCTAAACGATATTGATTCCTTGTATCGCGGGGATGTGTTCTATTTTACATGCATCGGCACAAAAGAAGAGTTGCAGGGAATTTATGACCGGTTTAAGGATGACCCCCATTATAACTGCACGTTCCAGCAGGAATTGTATCGCGATGAATATTGGTGCGAAATTATGCCGAAGGTAGCGAGCAAAGCGAATGCAATCTTAAAGCTGAAAGAAATCGGACATTACGATAGAATCATTTCCTTCGGCGATGCGATAAACGACGTTCCTATGTTCAAAATCTCGGATGAATGTTATGCGGTAGAAAATGCGGTACCGGGGCTAAAGCAGATGGCCACAGGCGTTATTGAGAGCAATAACCGCGACGGCGTTGCAAAATGGCTGCTGAAAAATTGTTCTCCGGAACTTCGTGGATAATTCTCCAGTTGGCGCTTCGATTTGTCTCTCAGCACCCCTAAGGGGTGCATTTTTTATATTTGTAAGAAAAATGTAAAGTAATACATTTCTTAGGTCATTGTCTGAATTTTACCAAATTTTGCTGCTTGTAAAATGTCAAAAAAATATGCTACTATTTACCCCAGTTTGTTACAACTAACAAGAAAGGGTTTATTAAATGAGAGAGAGGAAAAAAGTTAACATTAAGACGCATTTGACGAAACGTGTTCCGCTTGTCATACTTGCGGTGATCTCGGTCCTCTTAATTTCTGTATCTACCAACAGCGGGGCGGAAACATTGCGGTAAAAGATCGTTAGCACAGTGCCGAAGGATGTGCTGCTTGATGACCATTCGGCTTTCTCAGCAACATCGCCCAACGAGATAGAGAAATCCGCATCCTCTTTCGCAGCAAGTTCGGCTTCTTCAGCGGCGGCAACCTCGAACACTTCATTGAAAGTGTCTCCTTCAAGCGCTTCGAGCGCGGTATCTTCTGCCGCTTCGGCAGCAGTATCGTCCTCTCATTCTTTTGCTGCGGCGCTGTCTTCCGCATCCAAAGCGGCGACCTCTCAGTTAGCTTCTTCCTCTTCCAAGGCGGTATCGTCCGCTTCTAAGCCGACCTCGGCGCCTCCCAGAACAGCTCCTTCTTCATCTAGCAGTTCTTCTGCAGCGCCTTTGCCTTTTACACACCCCATATTTCACGCTCAGCGGATAAGACAAACTTCGGTCTGCTTTTGAAAACACTTCGGGCGAAATTGGAGAAGCAAGGCATCGCGGACAACAAACACTATATTCTTTCTTTTGCTGGTGGGGCAAACAACAGTTATGCAGCCGGCGTCGGCCTTTCCAATATCGCGCAGTATGTGGATTATGGAATGATTATGACGTATGACATTCACGGAACGTGGGACCAGTACACAGACTTTAACGCTCCGCTCTACATACCATCCGGCACCTCTCCACAGTATAAATTCAGCGTGGACAATGCAGTTCGTACATGGCTGAATTACGGCTTCCCTGCGAAAAAGTTGGTCATGGGCGTACCGTTTTACGGATACGCGTATCAGGGCGTGACGAATGCGAATAACGGCCTGTGGCAGCGCTTTACTTCTGGCGCGACGGTTTCGTACGATACCATCCAGTCCAAATATGCGTCGAATTCTTCCTACAAGAAGTTCTACGATTCCGCTGTTATGGTGCCGTGGCTGTATAACGGTTCCACGTTTGTTAGCTATGAAGATGCTTCTTCCATTCAGAAAAAGACGCAGTATGCGCTTTCAAAAAACCTGCTTGGCGTCGGTATATGGGAACTGTCCCAAGACCGAAACGGAACGCTGCTCAGTGCTGTGCGGAAAGCTTTAGGCTGACAGGACCGAGCTTTAATAGAGTGTTTGAAGAACTCCAGTATATGAAATAAGGCCCTTGCCAAAGTAATTGGCAAGGGCCTAAAAGTTATAAATACAAATCGCACCCGAAGTTAATTACCGGATTTTTACGTCAAAAGGGAAGGGGGCCTCTTAATGGTAAGCCGATTGTCTGCTGATATTTGAGGGGATTCCCGAGTCATGCCAGAACACTTCCGAAGCAATGATTCTATGACAAAAGGCCAAAGTGCTGAACACTTTGGCCTTTTGTCATTTGGTGGAGGAGGATGGATTCGGACCATCGAAGCCGTTAAGCAACAGATTTACAGTCTGCCCCATTTGACCGCTCTGGAACTCCTCCAGATAAAAAATCTATATGGAATTTTGTTGTAAGCTGTTTGGAGCTGGCAGACGGACTTGAACCCCCGACCTGCTGATTACAAATCAGCTGCTCTACCAACTGAGCTACGCCAGCGTTTTCACAGTGCCTTGTCATTGTACCATACACAAAACGCGATGTCAAGACCAAACTTTCTTAAAATTTGATTTTTTCTTACAGCACTTGCAGCGGAAATTTACTGTGTAACCGTGCCTAATTTGGGGCAGAATCAGATTGTGCTGGCTCCTGCAAATGCTTTCAGCAAACTTCTTGTTTTGCAAACCTTTTGTCGTTATAATAGAGAAAATGAACTTTCGGCCAGAGAATCCGATTTCGGAAAGGGAAGCAAAATGGAACTCAACAAAAGGAATATGAAGAAAATCATTATCCTTATCGTCTTTGCCATTGCCTTTTACATGCTGGTAAAGAATCTGTACCTGGTTCCCAATTTCTTTGGAGCGTTATTGAACATTGTTGGGCCTGTGCTTGCCGGATTTGCGGTTGCCTTCGTCGTTAACGTCCTGATGATTCAGGTTGAGAACCGCCTTTTTGCTCCGCTGAACCGGAGGTTCCAAAAACGCTGGCCGAAAATGCGGCGCGGCTTTAGTATTCTTGTCACGTTTATTATCATCCTCGGCCTTATTACCCTTTTGCTTTTCTTCGTGATTCCGGAACTGGCACGCACCATTACCAACTTGACGAACAGTATTCCGGCCGTTATCGCCCATCTGCAGCAAATGATTTCGGCATTTTCCGAGCAGCATCCGAAGCTGATGCAATATGCGGATCAGCTCAACATTAACTGGCCCAACATCAGCAATATGCTATCCAAATACGGGCAGCAGATGGCCAGCAGGCTTGTCAGTTTTACGGTAAGCGCCGTCTCAAATCTTTTCCATGGCGCGGTTTCTCTTGTGCTTACAATTGTCATCGCCATCAATACCTTGGCGCAGAAAGAAAAACTCGTCGCGCAGATGAAAAAGGTTCTTTATGCCTACCTGCCGCGGAAACAAGCGAGTTGGGTCCATCATGTGTGTCACCTTACCAATCGTGCTTTTTACAACTGCGTTACGGGAACATTGACGGAGGCCTGCATCCTTGGCACACTTTGCTTCATCGGCATGAACATTTTTCGTTTTCCTTACGCAATATTGATTTCAGTCCTTGTCGCATTTAATGCCCTCATCCCGATTATCGGTGCATTTCTCAGCACGGTTATCGGTGCACTTCTTGTTTCAATCGTCAGCCCGATTGAAGGACTATGGTTTATTGTTTATTTCTGCGTGCTCCAGCAATTGGAGGGCAACCTGATTTATCCCCGCGTCGTCGGTTCCCGCGTCGGATTGCCGGTTCTCTGGATGCTGATTGCCATTACCATCGGCGGCAATGCATTCGGCGTTCTCGGAATGATTATCAATATCCCCATTTGCTCCGTGATTTACGCATTGCTTCGGGAAGATGTCCAGCGCCGTGCGAAGCCGCAGACTTGGAATATTCCGGATGAGGCCAACCCGCAAGAGAAAGCGGACAAGCAGCCTGAATGACTTTGCTGGCCTGCCGAAAGCGCAACTAGCCCCGCATGGCTGATGAAAATCAGACGCATGCGGGTTTTTTAGAATAGAATCGAGGATGTTGTATGGTTGATGCAAAAGAACTGGAAAATCGTGTGGAAGAACTTTTGTCCCGCATGACCCTGCCGGAAAAAGCAGGGCAGATGATACAGATTCCATGTAACATGGTTTCCAGACAAGAAGCGATCGAATGGGCCAAGAAAGGCGCGGGTTCGTTCCTCCATGTGTTCGGGGACGATGCCAGAGAGCTGCAGTCCATTGCGCTGAAAACAAGGCTCGGAATTCCAGCCCTGTTTGGAATTGATGCGGTACACGGACATTGCCTGAATGAGAACGCCACAATCTTCCCGTCACAGTTGGCGGCGGCCTGCAGCTGGAACCGCGATTCTGTTGAGGCGATGGCACGTGTAACGGCGCGTGAAGTAGCAACGGATGGCGTGCATTGGACTTTTTCGCCGGTGCTTTGCCTTGCGCGAGACACGCGCTGGGGCCGCGTTGACGAAACCTTCGGGGAAGACCCATATCTTGCCGGAGAACTGGGCGCGGCCATGGTAAAAGGCTATCAAGGCGACAGCCTCGACAGCGATGACAGTATTCTCGCCTGTGCCAAGCATTATATCGGCTATGGCGAAGCGGTTGGCGGGCGCGATTCCTGTGACACCGAAATGACCTTCCGTAAAATGCGTGAAGTGTTCCTGCCCCCGTTTGAGAAAGCGGTCAAAGCAGGGTGCGGAACAATTATGACGGCGTACGGTTCCATTGACGGCACGCCGTTTACGGCATGCCGAAAAGCTCTGCACGACATTCTGCGGGATGAGCTGGGCTTTGACGGCTTTGTCGTTACGGACTGGGACAATGTCAACAGCCTCGTGAAGAACCAGCATGTTGCGGCAGACATCATGGAAGCCTCACGCATGGCGGCAATTGCCGGAAACGACATGATTATGACAAGCTCGGCCTTTTATGAAGCTGTTATTAAGCTGGTGGAAAACGGCCGGCTGGATGAAAAAGTCATTGACGATGCAGTACGCAATATTCTCAGAATCAAGTTCCGCATGGGCTTGTTTGAAAAGCCTGAGAAAAAAGGCAGACCGGGGTGCATGGGCTGCGCCGAGCATCTCGAAGTATGCAAGAAGCTCGCGCGGGAAAGTATTGTGCTGCTGAAAAACAACGGTGTCCTGCCGCTGTCCAAAGACATAAAAAGCGTCGCAGTCATCGGCCCCAACGCAGACGATATCCGCGCACAATACGGCGACTGGACGTATTTTTCGCATCCCACTCCCAATCCCGACCATAAACCCGTGAAACCGTATTATACCGTTCTTGATGGTATTCGGGAACTGGCCGAGCAAAACGGTATTGCGGTGAGCTATCATCGGGGCTGTGGCGTTTTCCCCGGGGTTGACGACGATATTTCGGGCGCAGTTTCTACCGTCCAGCAATGCGATGCAATTGTGCTCGTCCTCGGCGACAGAATTGAACAGACCGGTGAAATGAAGGACAGGGCAGACCTATCTTTGTCGGGTGCGCAAATGGAATTGTTCCGCGGACTTCGCAGGCTGCGTAAACCGATGGTTACTGTGCTCGTTGCTTCAAAGCCACTCTGCATCCAAGAAGCGGCAGAACAGACCGACGCCCTGATTGTAGCGTTCAACGGCGGAATGTTCGGCGGCCTTGCCGTTGCGGAAACCATCTTCGGCAAATGGAATCCAAGCGGGAAGCTGCCGATTTCTTTTCCGCGCCATGTGGGGCAGCTTCCCGTTTACTACAACAGCCTACCCGGCTGGCATGGCGGAAAATACATGGATTTGCCCGAAACGCCGTTGTTCGCGTTTGGCGAAGGAATGTCCTACACAAGCTTCCGTTATTCCAATCTGCGGGTGGACGGCGAAAGCCTCACTGCAAAAGTTGATGTGACGAATATCGGCGACAGAAACGGCTTTGAGACCGTTCAAGTCTATTTTCGAGACTGCGTTAGCTCGGTGATGACTCCGATTAAGCAGTTAATCGGCTTCCAGAAAATCTCTCTGAAAGCTGGGGAGACAAAAACTGTGTGCTTCAAATTCCAGCGTGAAGATTTTTCGCTGGTAACGCCGGATGAACGCCGCGTCACCGAGCCGGGGAAATTCATTCTTATGGTCGGTCCCAGCTCCAAAGACAGCGATTTGCTGCGGGCAGAATTTGTTTTGACAAAACCAGCGCAATAGCCCGAAACGGAATTTTCGGGCAAAACTTGTTTCTTTTACCGCTGTGCGTTATGATAGGGAAGAAAATACAAAGAGGGCTAGGGGGATTCACCGTAAAAAAAGGTACACTGTTTTTGCTTTGCAATTTCTTTCTGCTGCTTGGTGTCGTTATCGGCATACTGCTCAGCCCGGCAAAGCAGGGAATGACACTGCACATCGGTTGTAATAATGGAAACAGTGGCAGTTATTTTGCAGATAATGAAGAAGACCCCAAAGAAAATAAATAGTTTACAAAATAATCTTGCAGGGGAGGATTTCCATGGCGGCTCCTTTGGCGGACAGACTGCGTCCCCAAACACTTGACGATATTGTGGGCCAGCATCATCTTTTGGATGAGGGTAAGCCGTTGCGTCGTATTATCGAATCCGGCGTAATTCCGAATATGGTTTTCTACGGGCCTTCCGGCGTCGGGAAAACTACACTTGCCTCCATCATAGCCCGAAGAACAGAGCGGGCACTGTTCAAACTAAACGGTACAACCGCATCGACTTCCGATATCCGTTCCATCGTTGACCGTATTGATACCCTAGAAGCTCCGAACGGAATTCTCCTTTATTTGGACGAAATTCAGTACTTTAATAAAAAGCAGCAGCAAACGCTGTTGGAATTCATCGAAAACGGTTCCATCACGCTGATTGCTTCCACAACGGAGAATCCGTATTTCTATGTTTACGGTGCTATCCTCAGCCGGTCCACGGTGTTCGAGTTTAAGACCGTGGAAAAGGAAGACGTGCTTTTGGCGGTGAAACGCGCGTTCCGCTTCCTCGAGGAGGAACAGCACCGCAAAATTACCGTCGAGGACGGTGCCGCGGAGTATATTGCAACTGCCTGCGGCGGTGATGTGCGCAAGGCGATGAATGCGGCTGAACTTTGCGTACTCTCCGGCGATATTGCCGCGGACGGTTCCTGTCATGTTACGCTTGAAGCCGCCCGAGAGCTGACCCAGCGCTCCGCCATGCGGTATGACCGCGCGGGGGACGAGCATTACGACATCCTTTCCGCCTTTCAGAAATCCATGCGCGGCTCCGACCCGGACGCTGCGGTGCATTACCTTGCTCGGCTGCTGGAAGCGGGAGATTTGCCTTCCGCCTGCCGCAGACTGATGGTTTGTGCCTGTGAAGATGTGGGCCTCGCATACCCCCAGATTATCCCGATTGTAAAGGCTGCGGTTGACATCGCCCTTCAGGTCGGCCTGCCGGAAGCGCGAATTCCGCTTGCGGACGCCGTCGTTTTGGTCTGCTTGGCTCCCAAATCCAATTCTGCCTATTGCGCAATTGATGCAGCAATTGCAGACATTCGTGCGGGCAAAACCGGCCCGATCCCGCGCCAGCTCCAGAACAAGCACTATGACGGGGAAGATAATCCGCATAAAGGTCAGTTTTATAAGTATCCGCACGATTTTCCGAATCATTGGACCGAGCAGCAGTATCTTCCGGACGTTCTGAAAGACACGGTCTATTACCGGTTTGGCGATAACAAAACCGAGCGTGCTTACGAAAGCTATTGGAATAAGATTAAAAAATAAAAACATACTTCTGAATGTTGGTAGATTGCGTCAAGGTTAATTCCATAGGCAACGTGCCGAAAATGTAAAATTTGCTTGTTTTCGGAATTACAGTATGATATACTAAATGATGCATAACGCACGCCGCACCGGCGAACGGTGCCCGCAGCAGCGGGTTTTATCGCCAGAAATCAAGTGCGGCGGTGGAAAAACCAAGGAGGTTTATTTATTATGTCAGTCGTATCCATGAAACAGCTCCTCGAAGCAGGCGTACACTTTGGCCACCAGACCAGAAGATGGAACCCGAAAATGGCTCCGTATATTTTTACAGAGCGCAACGGCATCTACATCATTGATCTGCAGAAGACTGTCCGTAAACTGGAAGAAGCCTACAATTTCGTTCGCGATCTTTCCGCAGAAGGCAAGTCGGTTCTGTTCGTCGGCACAAAGAAGCAGGCTCAGGAGTCCATTAAAGCGGAAGCTGAGCGCGCAGGCGCTTACTATGTGAATGCCCGTTGGCTCGGCGGCATGCTCACAAACTTCCGTACCATTCGCCGCAGGATTGACCGTCTGAACCAGCTCAAAGCGATGGAGGAAGACGGAACGTTCGATCTCCTTCCGAAAAAGGAAGTCGGCAAACTGAAGCTCGAAATTGAAAAACTGGAGAAATTCCTCGGCGGCATCAAAGACATGAAGTCTCTCCCGGGAGCGCTGTTCATTGTTGACCCGCGCAAAGAGCGTATTGCGGTTGCAGAAGCTCGCAAGCTCGATATTCCGATTATTGCAATCGTCGACACGAACTGCGACCCGGATGAAATTGATTATGTTATCCCGGGCAACGACGACGCTATCCGCGCTGTCAAGCTGATTTCCGAAACCATGGCGAACGCAATCATCGAAGGCAGAGAAGGCCAGATGGGCGCTGCCGCGGCAGAAGAAGAAGAGACGGGAGAAGAAGCTGCAGATCAGGAAGCAGCAGAATAATTCATTCAACATTAAACAGCAAAGCGAGGAATTGTAATATGGCTTTCACAGCAAAAGATGTTGCAGCCCTCCGTGCAAAGACCGGCTGCGGAATGATGGACTGCAAGAAGGCTCTTACAGAAGCTAACGGTGATATGGACAAGGCAATTGATTTCCTGCGTGAAAAGGGCCTTGCCGCAGCAACGAAAAAGGCTGGCCGCATTGCAGCAGAAGGCATTGCTTATGCTGCTGTCAACGAGGCTGGCGATGCCGGCGTTGTCATTGAAGTCAATGCGGAAACAGACTTCGTTGCGAGAAACGCAGAGTTCCGTGAGTTTGTAAAAACTTGCGCAGATACTATCCTTGCCTCAGATCCGGCTGACATTGATGCTCTTCTTCAGACAAAGGCTGTCGGCTCTGACGAGACAATTGATGCTATCCTGAAGGAAAAGATTCTGAAAATCGGCGAGAACATCAAGATTCGCCGCTTCAAGAGGCTCACCGGTATTGTCGGTTCTTATATCCATGCAGAAGGCAAAATCGGCGTTCTTGCTAAATTTGACACCACTCCGGAAATCGCAGCAAAACCGGAATTCAAGGAATTTACCAAAGATGTCTGCATGCAGATTGCCGCAATTGCTCCGCAGTATCTCGATGAAGCAAGCGTACCTGCCGATGTTGTTGAGCACGAGAAGGAAATTCTCAAGCAGCAGGTCATTGAGTCCGGCAAGCCGGCCGCAATTGCCGACAAGATTGTCAACGGAAGACTCCGCAAGTTCTTTGAGGAAGTTTGCCTTGTTGACCAGGCCTACATTAAGGACGACAAGAAGACCATTAAGCAGCTGACAGAAGAAGTTGGCAAGCAGCTTGGCGGCAGCATTAAGATTGTTGACTTTGTAAGATTTGAAAAAGGCGAAGGCCTTGAAAAACGCCAGGATAATTTTGCAGAGGAAATCGCCAGCATGGTGAAATAATTCTAAGCAAGATCATAGAAAAGGGACCTGTTTCGCAGGTCCCTTTTGTCATAACAACAGAAAAAGCGTGGTGAAGGAAATGGACATACCGGTTGAGGTTCAGCGCTCCCGAAGAAAAACGCTTGCCGTTTCGGTCGGGAAAGACCTTCGCGTGCTTGTCAAAGCACCGCTGTTTTTAAGCGACAAGGAAATTCACGCGTTTCTCGAAAAGCACCGCAAATGGATTGAAAAGCAGCTGGTGCGCCAGCGTGAGCGGAAAGAAAACGCAAGAAATTTTTCACCCGCGGAAGTCAAAGAGCTTAAAATGCAGGCACGGCAGCTGGCGGAAGAACTGATTCAAAAATACGCTCCGCAAATGGGCGTAAAACCGACCGGTCTGAAAATCACGTCAGCCGTAACGCGCTGGGGGTCATGCAGCGGGAAAAACAGCATTTGCTTTTCCTACCGATTCGCTCTGCTGCCAAAAGAAGCGGCGGAATACATCGTCGTGCACGAACTGGCACATATCCGCGTGAAAAATCACGGGCCCCGCTTTTATGAGCAGGTGCGCCGAATTCTGCCGGATTATAAAGAACGCATTGCCCTGCTCAAACAGGCGCAGTGCAGCCTTGGACTTTAACAAAAAGGGTCTCCGTTTGCCCGCTTTTTTTCGGAATGCGGCTTCAAGGAGAAGCCGCATTTTTTATACAGGTTTTCTGTCCGCGCCGGAGAAGAAAGACCCATTTTCGATTCGGAAAAACAGACAGCGGAGGAGCTTTTGTGATTTTCGCAGCTCTTTTTCCGTTATAACCCGCCCTTTTCGGGAGACAATACATTTAAAATCAAATTGGGTTAAGAAAGGATTGTATTTATGAAAAAATGGGTTTCTTCCACAACGGAGAGAGTACCGCAGCATACCTGCGAAAAGATAAATAAAAGAATACGGGCATGCACCGTCTGCCGGATTCATCTCCTTCAAAACAGCAGCGAAGAGGAGCTGACCGACCGGATTCGGGAGCTGGACGAGGAATGGGACACGGAAAGGGTTCTGGAAGCGAACGCCGGAATGCTGGTAACAACCGCGTCGCTGGCCGGCTATATGAAGAGCAAATGCCCCTGTTTCCTGTTTACCGGCGCGGTGGGGTATTGCCTTTTGCAGCATGCCGTTCAGGGCTGGTGCCCGTCCATTCCGTTTATCCGCCGCGCGGGCATCCGCACCGCGAAGGAAATTCAGGATGAAAAGACCGTCATGAAGCTGATGCGGGGCGATTTCATGCAGGGAATCGGGAACCCGGACGAAATACTGCGCATGGCGGAAATGTAAAGTGCCGATTCCCCCGGAAACGGAAAGCTTAGCAGAGAAGGGGCTCTTCCGGAATATTCCACAACGGATTCTCCGCTTGCTTTCAAAGCGGCGGAATCCTTTTCATTTAACCGTCTTTTTTCAGCCAGTAAAAATGGTTTCCTTTATAATCCAGAAGCCCGTCGGCTTTCATATGCGAAAGCTCGCGGCACATGGCGCTCCGGTCCACGCAGAGATAGTCGGCGAGTTCGTTCCGGTTCAGCGGGATAATAAATTCGTTGGAACCGCATTGCTCCATCCGGTCGTAAAAATAGGCTTCCAGGCGGCTCCGGATGGTTTTGTAAGCGATAAATTCCATTTTCCGGCTCAGCATGGCGGTTTTCTCCGCCATAATCCGCAGCAGGTTTGTGATGAGCTGCTGGTGAAACGGGCAGGCGCTTTGGCACGTGTGGATAATCCGTTCCACATGCAGGAGCAGCACGTCGCATTTCCCAAGCGCGACAACGGAAACCGGCAGCACGCTTTTCCCCATGCAGGCGTAAACCTCCCCGAACAGGTCGCCGGTCCGGATTGTGCCGACGATCATTGCGTCCCCCAGCCGGTTTTCCTTTGTGATCTGTGCTTCGCTGGAAAGCAGAATGCCTACGGCAGGTTCCGTCCGGCCCGCCATACAGATATATTCGCCTTTTTGAAAGCTTTGGCGCCGTGTCCCAAGGCATTTCAGCATAGCGGGGATGTCCGCTTCCTTTATATTCGCAAACAATTTATTCCTTTTTAAAATAGTTATTTCGTTCATAAAAATCACTTCTTTTCTTTTTTTTGTTGCGCCTGCAACAGAAATCTTTTTTAAAGTATAGTACACTAGGGCCAGAAAGTAAAGGAAATCCAAAAATTGAAACAGAGGTGTTTTTATGATACGTAAGATTATCCATATTGATGAAGATAAATGCAACGGCTGCGGCCTTTGCGCCAATGCCTGTAAAGAATCCGCCATTGCGATGGTCAACGGGAAAGCGAAGCTGATCCGCGACGATTACTGTGACGGATTAGGGAACTGCCTGCCGGTCTGCCCGACCGGGGCAATCTCCTTTATTGAAAGGGAAGCGGCGGCGTATGACGAGGAATCCGTGAAAAGGCACCAGGAGGCCGTGAAGCAGAATAGCCCCTGCCATTCGGGCGGATGCCCCGGCTCCCGTGCAAAAGCCATTTCGCGCGAGGCGGCGCCCGCGGCGGCAAGCGCTCCGTCGCAGGCAAAAAGCCAGTTGATGCAATGGCCGATACAGATGAAGCTGCTCCCGGTGAAAGCGCCGTTTTACGAGAACGCGAACCTGCTGATTGCGGCAGATTGCACAGCATACGCTTACGGCGATTTCCATAACCGTTTTATCAGAAACCGGATTGCCTTAATCGGCTGCCCGAAGCTGGACGAGGGAAACTACGCCGAAAAGCTTACGGAAATTTTAAAGAACAATGAAATCAAGAGCATTACGGTGGTGCGGATGGAAGTTCCCTGCTGCGGCGGTATCGTCAACGCGGTAAAGAGCGCGCTGATGAACTGCGGCAAGCTGATTCCTTGGCAGGTTGTCACCATATCCACCGATGGAGAAATTTTAGAAGAAGCATAAGGAGGAAGAAAAATGGCAGACAAGTATATTAAGAACATTGATTTCGCACAGGTGCTCCCGTTGGCGGAACAGGTGGGCTATCAGCCGGGGCAGATCGTCAGCAAGACGCTGGCGCAGAACGGTGCGCTCAGCCTGACCCTGTTTGCGTTCGACAAGGGAGAGGAAATCAGCACCCACGAGTCCGAAGGGGACGCGATGGTGGTTGCGCTGGACGGCGAAGGCGAAATTACCGTGGGCGGCGAAAAGTTTACGGTTCACGCGGGGGAAACGATTATTATGCCCAGCAAGACGCCGCATGCCGTTTACGCGGCGGAGCGCTTTAAAATGTTTTTAATTGTAGTATTTCCGAATAAATAAATCCGATTTTCCGCCCCTCCCATTTCACCATGCGAGGGGCGGGCGGAATGCTAGAAAATCCATTACATAATCAGGAGGAATAAAGAATGTCGAATATGTTTTGCTTCCAGTGCGAACAAACGGCCGGGTGCACCGGCTGTACCGGAAAAGCCGGCGTCTGCGGCAAGCAGGCGGACACCGCCAATTTGCAGGATGAACTGACCGGGGCGCTGATCGGCCTTGCGCGTGCGGCGTCCGGAAAGGAACCCGGCGCTTCCGCCGACCGCGCGATGCTGGAGGGGCTGTTCACCACCATAACCAACGTAAACTTTGACAGCGAAACCGTACGCCGGCAGATTCAGGCCGTCCACAGGGAGAAAAACGCGCTGGCTCCCGGTTGCGGATGCTGCTCTTCGCCCTGTTCCCGCACCGACGATTACAACATGAAGCAATTGTGGGAGGAGAACGAAGATATCCGTTCCCTGAAATCCCTCATTCTGTTCGGCCTGCGCGGAATGGCTGCCTATGCCTACCACGCATTGATGCTGGGCTATACCGATAAGGAAGTGAACCGCTTCTTTTACAAGGGCCTGTTTGCGATTGGCGAAGACTGGGGCATGGACGAGCTTCTGCCCATTGTGATGGAAACCGGAACCGTGAACCTCAAATGCATGGAGCTGCTGGACAGGGCGAACACGGAAACCTACGGCACACCGGTGCCCACCACCGTACCGCTTACCATCGAGAAAGGGCCGTTCATTGTGGTCAGCGGCCACGACCTGCACGATTTGTACCTGCTTTTGGAACAGACCAAGGGCAAGGGAATCCATATTTACACCCACGGCGAAATGCTTCCGGCGCACGCCTATCCGAAGCTGAAAGCCTATCCGCACTTAAAGGGGAATTTTGGAACCGCATGGCAGAATCAGCAGAAGGAGTTTGCGGATATTCCGGGCGCGGTGCTCTTTACCACCAACTGCCTGATGCCGGTAAAAGACAGCTACCGCGACCGCGTCTTTACCACCGAAGTGGTGCAGTATCCGGGAATCGTACATATTGATGACAAGAAGGATTTCACTCCGGTTATCAACAAGGCGCTGGAGCTGGGCGGCTATGAAAGCGACCATCCGATGACGGGCATCAACGGCGGGACACAGGTAACCACCGGCTTTGGCCACGGGACGGTGCTTTCCGTAGCCGACAAGGTTGTGGAAGCGGTGAAGAGCGGGGCGATCAAGCATTTCTTCCTTGTCGGCGGTTGCGACGGCGCGAAGCCCGGCCGCAATTACTACACGGAATTTGTGCGCAAAGCGCCGAAGGACAGCGTAATCCTTACCCTTGCCTGCGGGAAATACCGCTTCAATGATTTGGACCTTGGCGAAATCGGCGGGCTGCCGCGCCTGATGGATATGGGGCAGTGCAACGATGCATACAGCGCCATCCGCGTTGCGCTTGCCCTTGCGGACGCCTTCCAATGCGGCGTAAACGAACTGCCGCTGACGCTGGTGCTTTCCTGGTACGAGCAGAAAGCGGTCTGCATTTTGCTGACGCTCCTGTCGCTCGGAATAAAGAATATCTATCTCGGGCCGACCTTGCCGGCGTTCGTTTCCCCAAACGTACTGAATTATCTTGTGGAGAATTTCGGGATATCCCCGATTTCCACGCCGGACGAAGATCTTAAGAAAATCCTTTCCAAGTAAACGGTTCCAAACGAAAAGCACCGTCCCTTTGGAGGCCCTTTTATATGTGGAAAGCGTTAGTTTAGCTGGAATACACCAAAATTCAAATATACGGCAAATGTGACCCAGAGAAAATAAGGAATTAACAAATACATGGCGCTTCTTCGGATTCTGTAAAATAACGCCATGGTTACGATAATGAGCACCCAAAGAAGCAGTAACCAGAGAAATGCAAAAAGGAACGCCTGCATGTTGAAGAAAATAATTGACCAGAAGAAATTGACGGCGAGCTGTATTCCGTAGGCAATCAGTGCTTTTTGAATTCGCTCGCTGGAAGCCTGAGAGGTATAGATGAGATAAGATGCAATGCCCATGTGAGCACAAACAGAATACTCCACACAATCGGGAATAGCCATCCCGGAGGAGCAAAAGGCGGTTGTTTTACTCTTTCAAAATCCTTCATGCTGCCTTGCGTAATCAGTGTGGACAGTCCGCCGACTGCAAGAGGAATCACAATACTGATAATCAGTGGCTTCCATTGAATTTTCATAATTCTCACCCCCAAAAAGAAACAAGAAATTTTATCGTTTGCTGTCTGAGAGAAAAGAATATCCGCAGACCTCTAGACCCGCGTTGTCGCTGCGCCAATGGCAAAGAACGGAATCCTCCTTCGTAAGCGTGATTTCTACGGAGGTATGGTTATGCTCCTTGATGAGTCCTTGCATTTTTCCGTTGTGAGGTGTAGCAAGCGAGAAACTGTCGCCGCGCGTTAGGATTTTCACCATCAGCCGCAGATTTTGCTGATTCACAACGACCATGTCCTTCAGAAAAACCACTTTTGCGCCGCAGTAGGTTGCAAGGCGATATTCTTTCTGCCCGATGATGACAACGCAGATGCACCCTTCAAAGCGAAACCCCAAAAACGGAATTTCAGCGACGGAAAGCATAAAGCTTCCGCCTTCAAAATCATTTGCCTGCAACCAGAGATATCTTTTCGGAAAAGACCGCCCGCTGTCGCCTTCCACGTAGCCGATGCCATTTTCAAAGTCATATTCTTGCCCTTGAATGGTAACGCTGCCGTGAATTCGGTGACGCATGCTCAGAACTGTATGTCGACATTCCATCGGAAAAAATCGAAACGGCCCCATAATGTCCGAGCGGACTGGCGTTATTCCCGAATACGATAAATCCCCTTTGATGTCCGGAAGGTCAATATGGGCACCGTGCAGAGAAAATGTGCATTTCCCGATGCTGACTTCCGGCTGCATCACACCCGACGAAAAGGTATAGTTTTTTGAAAAGGTATCGGTAATTACCTGGATGAATGCACCGCTTTCGGAAACACCGGGAATAAAAGCGACCGTTTTTCCGCCTTTTTGATGCTTGAAATACAGTCCTTCAAACTTATTTTTCACGGAGGTCACCGGTTGCAGGGTCGTTAATGAGCTTTCCGTCTTTGGTAAATCGTGAGCCGTGGCAGGGGCAGTCCCAAGTCTGCTCTACCTCGTTCCAGCTCAGCGCACAGCCTAGGTGAGGGCAGCGCTTCGGAACCGGCTTGAGCAGATTGAGAATCGATTCCCCAAGGTTGGCAAAAAGCTGGGGCGTAAGCACACTTCTCGATGGATTAAAAACGTCGGCGTACTTGTTTTCCCGCTTCATAATCATGTCGCACAGAATCTTTGCGGCGACCATGGAAGAAGTCATGCCCCATTCATTAAAGCCGGTGGCAACGTATACATCCGGCAGCAGCTCGCTGTATTTTCCGATATACGGCACGCCGTCAAGGCTCATGCAGTCCTGTGTTGCCCAGGCATATTTTTCTTTTGCGCCCGGATAATTGGCACGAATGAAGGTCCGAAGTGCTTCAAAATTACCGCCCTTTTTACCGGTGCGGTGCTCGCCGCCGCCGACCAGCAGCAAGTTTCCGTAGTTGCGGAAGTACATTCCGCTTGTACCGTTATCGACAAACGTGCCGTCGTACTGTGGAGCGTTTTCTAGCGCGATGATATAGGAACGTTTTTGGTACAGCTTCGCGTAGTAAAAACCGTGCGTGTTCAAAATCGGAAAATGCGACGCAACAATGATGCGCTTTGCCGAAATGCGGTATTTCTCCGTAAAGGCGTCGGTTCCTTTCATTCGGACAATGCGGGAGTGTTCCCGAATGTTTAGGTTGTTGCAGATGCCCCCGATGAATTTCAGCGGATGAAACTGCGCTTGCCCGGGAAATTTCACAGCGGCCGCAATTTTAATCGGGAGCGGCAGTTCTTTTACAACAGAAGCGGAGAAGCCGAGAGATTGCAGGGCCTCAACCTCGTGCTCCATCAGGCGGGGCTTGTCGACCGTATACATATAGGAGGGCCTTTCCTCATAATCGCAGTCAATTTTCTCTGCCAGCGAGCGGTATTCTTTCAGCGCATCCAAATTTGCATCCAGATACTGCTGCGCTTTTTCGTGCCCCCAGCGGCTGATTAGGTCCGAATATAAGGTGTCGTGCTGCGCCGAGAGGACCGCGGTTGTTTTGCCGGTGGTGCCGCTCGCAATGGTGGCAGCTTCACATAAAAGATAGTCAATCCCTGCTTGGTCGAGAAAATAGGCACATAGAATACCGACCAGTCCTCCGCCGATAATCAGTACGTCGGTGTCCTCGTTTTTATCTAATTCCGGGAACGACGGCAGAGACGCTGTCGATTCCCAAAGTGATTTTGTAATCGTGATTCTTCATCTCCTGTTCCAGTTCCACAGTCTGCGCGCGCCGATTTGTCGTTTGCGCGCCGATTACCGATTAACGGGGATACCTTATTATCTGCAATCTGACCGGATTGATACACAACACGCTTCCTAGTCGGTCAAGACGCTAAAAAACGGCCCGCAAACACTTTTTCAGCATTTGCGGGCCGCAGTTATTTTTGCAGCGAATTTACGGCTTGATCACCGTTTCCTCGGTTTCCGCTTCAAATTCGGTCCGGATTTCACGCAGGTCTTCTTTTAAGTCGTTTCCTTTTGCAAGGCGAATTCCGGGGATGAAGGCAATCAGTGAACCAGCAAGGATGAACGCAATCCCAATCAGCATCCTGCCGGAGATTGCTTCATGCAGCAGGATAAGCGCAAAAATTGGTGCCAATATGGGTTTGATGTAAAACACAAGCGAAGTTGTCGCGGCGGAAGTTGCTTCCATTGCAAGAAAGTAGAACGTGTAGCCCAGACCCGTTACACAGATTCCAACGTAAAGAAGCCCCACAAACGCGGGAAGGCTGATTGCCGAGAATACTGGAATTTCCGAGAACACGGCAAGACCGGCCTCTTTCATCTTGAGGGCGACAGCGGGAATATGGCTTGCCGCAATCAGCACGAGCATTTCCACGCATCCGCAGAGAAAGCTTCCGCAGGTCAGCGTGATTCCGCCGCATCGGTCGCTTCTCGTTCGGCCGACGACGTTATAGAGCGCAAACGTAATCGCTGCGCCGAGAACGCAGATGACGCCAATCGCACTGCCGGTGAAATGCGTCGGGTTAATGATGATAGCCATTCCAAGGAAGCTCACGAGGATGGAGATAACGGTGTGCCTGTGGATTGGCTCCCGAAGGAACAGGTAAGCAAACGTGACCACGAAAACCGAGTTGCAGCTGAACAGAACTGCCACAACGGAGGCGGGCGCATAAATGACGCTCATCTGGTATAAAATCATGCTTACCACAACACAAATGAAACCCGTTAAAAAGAAAAATGCAATTTCAGAGCGCCCAATGTGCTGATTTTTCTTTTTGAGTTCTCGTGCGGCAAGAGGGAGAAGAACGCATCCTCCAATCAGAAAGCGAAGAAAAGTGAGTTGAATGGCATTGAAATTTCCTGCGGAAAGCTTCAGTGCAACTTCCATGGAGCTGAAGAAAAACGTTGCGAGAGCTATGTAGAGATACCCTTTTTTCATTTCGTGATGCCTCGAATATTATGAATTTGTTAAAAACATAACTTGCATAAGTATAGCACGATAACAGCGAATTGTAAAATGAAAAGCGACCTGTGCTTGACTAAGCGCACCGTATGGTTTAAAATGATTGAAAATATTCAAGAAGTTGCAGGGGAGGTATTCATGATGAACGAAACGATTCAGACTTTGCTGACGAGGCGCTCAATTCGATCTTTTCGGCCGGAAGCCATTCCGCAGAGCACAATGGAGAGCTTGATTCAGGCGGCAAAGTTTGCACCCACTGCTATGGGACTGCAGGACAGACATTTTACGATTGTAAACGACGCGAAAATCTTGGACCACATCGTTGAAGTCGCCGTCAAGAACGGTGCAACATTTCTGAAAGGCCATACGCCTTTTTACCATGCTCCGAGTGTCGTCGTTGTCTCTGCACCGGAGAATTCTCGCTACGGCAGAGAAAATGTGGCCTGCGCGATTGAAAACCTAATGCTTGCGGCAAAAGCACTGGGGCTTGGCACCTGCTATATCTGTTCTGTGCTGCCCGGCTTGCAAGATGAAGTAATCCGCAAAGAATTGAAATTGCCGGAAAATTATATTCCTTACGGCTGCGTCAGCGTTGGTTATCCTGCGGAAGAAGCGCCGGAACCGAAGCCACGCCGTACCGATGATGTAACAATCCTTCCATAAAAAGACCGGGCAGGCTTTCTGCCTGCCCTAACAGAAAACTGCCGGCACAAGTGGAAGAATGACCGGCTTTTCTCTGCCGCTACTTATGATTCGCAGAAAGTGTTGTATTATAGATGTTAAATTCTACATATTTTTTTAGGAGAGGTTGCTCGTGAAAGTCCTGATTCTTTATGAGACAACACATGGTGCAACCAAAGTTTGCGCTGAAAAACTGGCTGACGCGCTGCATGGGCAGGCTGATGTTTTTCGTGCTAGGCATTTCAGCGGAGATTTTTCAAAATACGATTGCGTCATTGTCGGTTCGCCTGTTTACGGGGGTTCCGCTGCAAAGCAGATTAAGGGATTTTGCAGCCTCAATTGTGAACAGCTGGCGCAAAAACCGTTTGCTGTTTTCTTTTCCTGCCTTATGGAGGATAAGCAGGAGATTGACCGATACCTCCGCCATAATTTTCCTCAAAAACTTGCGGAAAACGCGCTTTTGTGCGAATCATTCGGCGGCGCATTTTATTTTAGCCGTTTGAATTTTATGGACCGCCTTATCGACAAAATCCTCTTAAAGGCTTACGCAAAGTCGGCTGGTATTCCGACCCCCGATGGAAAGACGGATTTTGTAACGATTTCAGAGCGGAAAATCAAGGCATTCGCAGAAAAAATAGAAAAGGCAGCGGTGCCGATTCCATGAGTATTAAATTGATAGCCTTTGACCTTGACGGAACCGTGCTTCGTGAGGACAAAACCGTATCGGAGCGGACAATTGCTGCCATGAGCCGAGCGGTGTCCCGAGGATGCATCGTGCTGCCTGCAAGCGGCCGCGTGCTTGCCACTTTTCCGGAGCAAGCGCTGAAAATTCCGGGTGTTCGGTTTGTTCTGACTTCAAACGGTGCTTCTGTTTTCGATTTACAACAAAATAAAGCAATCTATTCCGATCTGATGACAGCCGAGGAGACCGAATTTCTGATACATCGCCTCTATGACGCCGGCTGCTTTGTAGAGGCTTACTGCGGCGGAAAATCGTACAGCGATCGTTTGGCTTTGCCGCGCCTTCGTGCGATGAATCCTCCGGAAAGTTTTATGGATTTCCTGATGCGCACTCAGATTTTTGTCGATGACTTGCCCCGATGTATTTCGGAGCATGGTTTTCGGCTGGAAAAGGTGAATGTTCCGCTCCTTCCGCAGGAGCTGTTTTCCAGCCTAAGCCGTGAATTGGAGGAAACAGGAATGTTTACAACTTGTTCTTCCATGTTCGGCAATCTTGAGGTCAATCGGGCAGGCTGCAGCAAAGCAAAAGCCCTCAGCCATCTGTGCGATTTATTCGGAATCACACAGCGGGAAGTCATGGCTTTGGGCGACAGCGGAAACGATCTTGAAATGCTGCAGTTTGCGGGTCTTGGTGTTGCAATGAAGAACGCAACTTCAGAGGTTCTGGCGGCAGCCGACTACGTTACTGCCACGAACGACGAAGACGGCGTAGCACTTTCAATTGAAAAATTTGTTTTGGCCTGACCGAAGTTTCATACTCCGGCAGGCTTTTTTGTAAATATAGTTATAAATATTACAGTATATAACAGCGGAGGTAGATTTCTGATGAACATACGGGAGAAAAAGAGACTGATTAGCTGCGCAGCCGGAGAAACGGAACCGGATTTTGTGCTGAAGAATGCACAGATTGCAGATGTGTTTACGGAAACGCTTTTTACCGGCGACATTGCCGTGCTTGACGGAAGAATTGCCGGCATCGGAAACTACTCCGCTTCACGAGAGATAGACTGCAGCGGGAAAACCGTTGTACCGGGTTTCATCGACGCGCACGTTCATCTGGAATCTACCATGACGTCGCCCTCCATCCTTGCTCCCGTCCTGCTCCGCAGAGGGACAACGGCGGTCATTGCCGACCCGCATGAGATTGCGAACGTCTGCGGCATGGAAGGCGTCCGCTGGCTGATGCGCGACAGCGCAAAAACCCCTTTGGATGTTTTCTTTGCCTTGCCGTCCTGCGTTCCGCTTGGCGAAAACGACCACAACGGAGCGGTATTCGACCCACAGGACATAAAGGAACTGCGTTCTGAAGAATGTGTTTCTGGCCTTGGCGAAGTGATGAACTGCACCGCGGTTGTAGCGGGCGATGAGGATTTGCTCGAAAAAATCGAATTCATGCAGGAAAAGACAATTGACGGTCATGCCCCGGGAATTTCCGGAAAGATGCTTCAGGCATACCGCGCAGCGGGCGTTCAGACGGACCATGAGTGCTCCTCTTGGGAAGAAGCGCTCGAAAGGCTCCGTGCGGGATTTCTTGTGCAGGTTCGCGAAGGCTCGGCGGCGAAGAACCTGAAAAGCGTCCTTAGCGGTGCCCTGCGTGCCGGAATCCCGTTTGACCGTTTTGTTTTCTGCACAGATGATATGCACCTTGACGACGCAGCGGAAAACGGCCACATTGACCGCAATATCCGCATGGCTGCCGAACTTGGGGTAAAACCGGTAACCGCCGTCAAAATGGCGACCCTCAACGCCGCGCGTGCCTATGGCCTGCGCGACCGCGGCGCGATTGCACCCGGCTATCTTGCGGATTTCGTCGTGCTGAGTGACCTTGAAACGTTTACCATCTGTGAGGTATACAAGAATGGAATTCCATTGCCGGAACTTTCTTGGGATTTGAGCCGCACCCCTGCCGGCAATAGGCTGATGCACAGCGTCAACCTGCCGGATTTACCGAATGATTGCTTTTCGCTGAAAGCCTCCGACAATTTTCCCGTCATCGGAATTGTACCCGGCCAACTTATAACCGAAAAACTGATGCTTCCGCTTCCGGAGAAAAACGGTCTCTTCGCTCCTGCCGATGATATTTTGAAAATCGCGGTTGTGCAGCGACACGATGGTTCGGGCCGAGTCGGGGTCGGCGCTGTGAAGGGCTTCGGATTGAAAAACGGAGCGGCAGCGTCCACGGTCGGGCACGATGCCCACAATCTGATTGTCGTAGGCGATAACGATGAAGATATGCTTGCTGCCGTCAATGAGCTGAAATCCTGCGGGGGAGGGTATACACTTGTCCGCGGCGGAAAGGTGCTCAAAACGGTGCGCCTTGAAATTGCCGGACTGTTTACAGACGACAGAGAGGTCAACCTTCCGAAGGAACTGAAAGAAATGGCGTCGCTCGCGCACAGCATGGGCGTGCCGGAAAATATCGACGTGTTCCAGAACCTTTCGTTCTTGTCCCTGCCGGTGATTCCCGCCCTTCGCATCACCGACAGCGGCGTTTACGATGTGGAAACCCAGCAGTTTGTGTGATGTGCCCTTTGTATTCGACTATAGTTTCTACATGGCTTAAGTACTCATTATTTAAGTACTCATTACTGATGTCTACGTTCGTTGGAATGTGTCAACCTTTCGTGCCTTGTTATTATCCATATTTAGTGGTATAGTGTTAATAGATTCCTATATCATGTGGAAATTTCAAATAAATTAAAATGGAAAGGAGTAATACAAATGAAGAGAATTGCAAGATTTAGTTTTTTCTATTGCATTTTAGGAATGCTTCTTGGAGTCTTTTATCGGGAATTTACAAAGATAAATCACTTTACAGGACAAACTGTCTTAAGCGGTCTACATACTCATGTGTTGGTTTTAGGGGCATTATTCTTATTAATTTTATTACTGCTGGAAAAATCCTTTGCATTAACTGAGAATAAGAAATTTAATTTATTCTTTATAACTTACAACATCGGACTTTTCTTAACAGTTATCATGATGGCAATACGTGGATGTGTCGAAGTATTAAACCTTGAAATATCATCTGCGATTAATTCTACAATTTCAGGTGTAGCCGGCTTAGGCCATATTATTATGATGATAGCTTATATCCTATTCTTCCTAATACTGCTTCATGGAATCAAGGATGCACCCCAACACCCGAGTAATACTGCGACAGATGCATCGCAGGCGGCGGAAGTTAAAGCCGACATCACAGAATCCAGCAAACAAGATAAAAAATAAACCCATTGGTTCCAGCAAAAAGGACAATAGAAAATACCCCCTGATGTAGAAAAATAGAACTACATCAGGGGGTATTTTCTAGTATGTATTTTCATGTACCAAAGCTTTGGCAAGCGATAAAATGATGAAAATGGAAACTGCAAATGCACCGCTGAAGGACAAAATGAATTCTGTTCTGTTTTGAGAGAAAAGAAGTCCATTCCATATTTCCGCTTTTCCAACACTGTTACCCCCGCAGTTGAATTGCATTGCCAAAAGAAGCATTAATTTTGCTTATTTTACCAATATCCTTAATTAAAATCAAATTGTATTGAGATGGATGTGATATAATTCTTTTTAGTAAAAACAGGAATGGGGGTTACCTAACATGAAATGTCTGGTTGTAGTCGATGTGCAAAATGATTTTATTACCGGTGCTTTGGGGACTGAGGAGGCACGCCTCATGCTGCCGCGCCTTCTGAAGAAGGTAAGAGAATTTGAAGGCGATATCTATCTGACACAGGATACCCACACGGAAGAGTACCTAAAAACGCAGGAGGGGAGAATGTTGCCTGTTCCTCATTGCATAGCCGGAACGGACGGCTGGCGTTTCCCGGCCGAATTGGAACAGCTCCGGCAGGAACGGAAGGCCAAGGTTTATGAAAAAAGCTGTTTTGGCAGCACTCGCCTTATGGCAGATTTGAAAAAAATCTATGATCAAAAAAATCTGGATTCAATAGAAATAGTAGGATTATGCACGGATATTTGCGTGGTTTCCAATGCTCTAATGCTCAAAGCTGCCATGCCGGAACTGCCAATTTATGTGGATGCGGACTGTTGCGCGGGTGTTAGCCCGGAGAAGCACGAGGCTGCCTTGTCTGTGATGGAGAGCTGCCAGATAATTGTAAAGGGTGGACACCGTGCACAGTCGGAACCCGGCAGTCAAAACGGGTGAAATTAACGGAAAGAATTGTTATTGCCCTAGTACGCCCGTTATTACGCCTTTTTGAATCAATTTCAGCGGATTTCCTGATAAAGCAAAATCCCTATGAATGCCATTTTTTCAGCATTCATAGGGATTTTTGCTGGTGCCGCTGACCGGACTCGAACCGGTACGGTATCGCTACCGAGGGATTTTAAGTCCCTTGTGTCTGCCAATTTCACCACAGCGGCAAGTATGATAATTATATCATAGCCGCTGTGTAAAATCAATGAAACTTTGCAGTGTCGGATTCAATAATAATGTCAGAAGCACGGGTATATTCTTTTGTTTCATTATTCCGCACGACTTCGCTCTGGTGCTGCCGGAGAAGCTTTGTCAGCGCGTAGACGTCAATCCAAATCTCATTGTCACATTCTTTCTGGCTTTCGTCAAAAATCAGCTGAAGCCCAAAGTGAAGATGGCTGACCTTAATGTTGTTCACGTTTTCGTGGGTACTGTATCCGGTACGGCCTACATAACCGATGACGTCGCCTGCTTTCACGATTTTCCCGAGCGCAAGGTTGGCAGCATAGGGCCTGTTCTGGCGCAGATGCGCATAGTAATAGTAGCGCTTTGAGTCAAAGCTGCGGATTCCGATTCTCCATCCGCCGTACTGGTTCCATCCGAGCGCCTCCACAATGCCGGATTCTACCGCTATGACGGGCGTCCCCGTTGCCGCCATCATGTCGTGGCCGAGGTGCGGGCGTGTGTAGCCGTAAGTCCGCCGTGCCCCGAAATCGTCATAACCGGTATAGGGAAAACCCTTCGCGATCGGAGAGTACGCAATTAGTCCGTATTTTTCCTGGCCGTTTTCGATGTATTTCCCAAGCATACCTCCGAGCACGGCGGAATACGCTTCGTGGTAGTAGTTGTAATATTTCATGCCGGAAGTAATCTCTTCTACACTTTTCGTCTCGAGCTGCTTCAAGAATGCGTCGATGTCGGCGCTTTTGTAACGGGAAAAGTCACCGCCGTACTTCGCACCGAGATATGCGAGAATCGTAATCCAGCTGAGGTCTTTTCCTTGTTTATGTGCTTCAATGTCAAGGTTCATTGCCTTTTTCAGTGCGAGATACGGAACATTAAATTCGACATATTTAATGAATTTTTTCTCTCCGGATGACGAAGACGTTCCGGAAGCTGCCGTCGGCGTGGCGACCATAGTTGTTCCGCTGGTTGTCAGTAGGGACATCGAAAGAATAATTGCCCCAAGTACCAAAATAGAAATGGTCTTCCGCAGCAATAGCTTTTTCACTGACAAGACCCATCCCCCCGCTGTTTCGTTTAATTCTATGAGCGGGGGGAGTAAAATATTGCTTAAAAAACAGCGGCTATGGTTTGAAATATGATGCGCAGATCATTCCAAACCGAAATTTTGCGCATGTACTCAAGGTTCATTTTCATTTTCTGGGGAAGAATCTTTTCTACATAGATTTTTTCCGGGTCGCCGCCCTCGTTCAGAAGCTTGTCCTCGTCTTTGAACGCAATGCTGGAGGGTGCCGTAATTCCGGGCCGGATGAGAAGCGTTGCCATATATTCCGGCGTGTAGGCATCTACATAGCGCCGTACTTCAGGCCGAGGCCCTACGAGACTCATGCTGCCGCCGAGCACGTTTAGAAGCTGTGAAAATTCGTCAAGGCGCAGTTTGCGGATGAAAGAACCGACCCGTGTAATGCGTGGGTCTTTTCCGGTTGTCAGCGGAAGCCCGATTTTGTCCGCATCTTTCACCATCGTGCGGAATTTATAAATCTTGAAATTTTTGTTGTAGCGCCCGACGCGCTCCTGTTTGTAAAAAACTGGGCCCGGCGAGTCGATTTTCACCGCAATGGCAAGCAGCAGAAAAAATGGAGAGAGAACAACAAGCGCGACAAATGAAACCACAATATCAAAAATGCGTTTCATTATAAGTGTCGCTTTGTGAGAACGCAAATCTTGCCAGTAGGACTTTGTGAATTCATTCTTCATTGTTTCAGGGAGCATTTCGTATGTCATTTTATATTCCTCATATTCCTCAATAACAAAGTTCTGTCGATATTGTACCATAATATTAGGAAAAATGTTGATACATTCAAGAAATACTTTCCTTTTCCCTTGTTTACACTGCCCATCACGAATGATATACTAGGATTTAACGAATAGGAAATGAGGGACGGTTTCATGTATTATTTGGGTGTTGATTTGGGCGGAACGAACATTGCGGCTGGCGTTGCAGATGAGTCTTATCAATTGATTGCCAAAACAAGCCGCAAAACTCATATTCCATGCTCGAATGAAGAAATTTGCGAGCAGCTTGCCGGCTCCGTAAAAGAAACGCTGGAAAAAGCCGGCCTCACATTAAATGATATTCCTTATATTGGCGTCGGAAGCCCGGGCACGGTCAATCGTGAGACGGGTGTCATTGAATATGCCAACAATTTGAAATTTAAACACCTTCCGCTTCAAAACCTTCTGGAAGAAAAACTCAACAAGAAAGTGATTCTTGAAAATGACGCAAACGCTGCGGCGTTCGGCGAATATAAAGCCGGCGCACTGAAAGGTGCCAAGATTGGGGTCGCGATTACGCTGGGCACCGGTATCGGTGGCGGAGTCATCATCGACGATAAAATCCTTACAGGCAGCAATTTTGCAGGCGGAGAGTTGGGACATACTGTCATTGAAGCAAAAGGGCGTCCATGTACCTGCGGGCGACGCGGCTGCTGGGAAGCTTATGCTTCCGCCACAGGTTTGATTCGCTCAACGCGCGAAGCAATGGAAAAGGATCGTTCTTCTGCGCTGTGGACGGTTGCGCACGGTGACTTGAACAACGTGGATGGCCGCACGGCCTTCCAGGCAATGCGCGAGGGTGACGCGACAGCAAAAGCTGTTGTGGATGATTACATATATTACCTTGCGTGCGGTGTCATTAACATAATTAACATATTTCAGCCGGATATTCTCTGCATCGGCGGTGGCATAAGCCATGAGGGTGATCCTCTAATGGTTCCCCTGAAAGAACAGGTTGCCAAAGAGGTTTATTCCAAATATTCGTCCAAACAGACGGTTATTTGCCGTGCAAAGCTCGGCAATGATGCAGGAATTTTGGGAGCTGCATTGCTGGGTGAATAAAAATATCAATTACAGAAAGCGGGTATGAAAATGGGAATTGAAGTTAGAACATTCGGAACACTGGCCGACGGAACCAAGGTGGAGTGCTGCACCCTGAAAAATACGAACGGCATGACGGCGGAACTCCTTACCTATGGATGCCGGATTGCTAGGCTGTTTGTGCCTGACCGGAACGGCAAAATGGAGAACGTCGTTCTCGGCCACGATACCCTTGAAGAATACGCAACGGGCAGCGATTTGCAGGGAGCTCTTGTCGGTCGCTACGCGAACCGCATCGGCGGGGCGAAGTTTACCATCGGCGAAAAGACATACGAAGTCTATAAAAACGAAGGGGAAAATTCACTTCACAGTGCTCCAGGGGGCTTTCAGGATAAAGTGTGGCGCATAAAGCGCAGCACCAATGATGATGACGCTCCCTCCGTTACGTTCGCCTACCACAGCCCGGATGGCGAGTGCGGTTTCCCCGGCAACGTGGATGTCGAGGTAACTTATACGCTTTCCACCGACAATGCCCTGATTATTGAGTACAGAGCAAAAACGGATGCGGAAACCCCGTTTAACCTGACGAACCACTCTTATTTCAACATCACGGGCAACCCCTCAAAAGATATTCTTTCCCTTGAAATGCAGCTGAATGCGGACGCAATTACGGAAAGCGATGACGGGCTTATCCCGACGGGCAAGCTCCTTCCGGTAGAGAATACGCCGTTTGATTTCCGTAAGCCGAAAACCATCGGGCAGGATATTCACGCGCAGGATCATCTACTGAAGCTCTGCGGCGGCTATGACGTCAACTTTGTCCTCCGCCCCTCCGACGGCGTTCAGAAGGCAGGGGAGATTTACGACCAAGCAAGCGGCCGCAGGATGCTTGTCTTTACGGATTTACCCGGAATTCAGATTTACACGGCAAACAGTTTTGCCCCCGGAATGAAGGGAGTCGGCGGCGTCCCGATGAAGCCTCACAGAGCCATCTGCATGGAGACGCAGTTCTATCCGGATTCCGTGAACCATCCGGAATTTCCGTACGAAAACCTCAAACCCGAGAAGCCTTTCCACAGCACAACAATTTATAAATTCACAATTGACTGATAAAGAGACAGCCTTGCCCCGAATTTCCACGGAGCAAGGCTGTTTTTCTTTCCCTACGGCTGCGGAGTACCTCGTGTCTTGCAGGATGCTACTCTTCCAGTGAAATTACCGATACCGGGCAGTTATCGCGGGCCGCTTCCGCACTTTCCCGAACGTCATCGGTGACTTCTGCGTAAACTTCTGCGAGCCCGTCGTCTCCCATGCGAAATACCTCCGGACAAGTCTCGGTGCATAATCCGCATGCAATACAGCCTGTTCGATTGATCATAGCTTTCATTGCAATACTTCCTTTCGCTTTTTATCGTTTTACCCTCAACGAAGTTTATGATATAACAGTTGCTTTGAAATATTACCCGTCATAAGAAATCTCTCGAGCGTTGTAGGAATCCTTAAAAGATTCTTTGAGCTCCTGCGTCCTCCAAATACTCTTTTATCAGATTGTAGTTTTCGTAAAAAATTGCAATAAAGTCTCCGGGTGCAGCATTTTCTACCGCGCTTTTCAGAGCCTCCAGCTCGTTTTCTATGATGATTACATTCTCTGATGGAAATCCGGTTTCTTCAATTGCCCTGCGAAAAATTTCCGCCACTTCTCCGGGAGCACGTCCACGAAAGTCTTGGTCCTCCTTGATGATGATGCGGTTGAAAACACCGGCACATTGCTTTCCGACGTCGCGCATGGCGTCGTCCGGTCGGTCGCCGGGCATGCCGATGACACCGATTAAACGGCCCGAAGCAAGCGCACGGCAGGTTTTCAGTGCTTGCCTGTAGCCGGCAGGGTTGTGCCCATAATCCATCATAATGCGCAAGCCGTTCAGTTCAAAAACATTGAAGCGGCCGGCATTGTCTTCAAAGTTTTTGAAACCCTCGGCAATTGTTTCCGACGGAACCTTTAATGCATAAAGCGCTGCTGCGGCAGCAAGGCAGTTTTCCACGTTACATTCGATTTTTCCCTGCAGGGTAATCGGAATTTCTGTAACGGGAACGATGGCCTGCACCTGCCCGTTTTCCTCCGCGGTGATGACGCCGTCCTTCAAAAACACAACTGCATCATTCGGTTTCATGAATTTTTCGGCAGCACTTTTTTCTTTGCAGAAAAAGACGACCCTGCATTTTACCCGCCCAAGCACATAAGGCGTTGTTTCGTCTTCCGCATTGAGCACAGCGGCGCCGTTTTCCTTTACGGCCTCTACAACAAGCGATTTGACAAATGCCAAATCTTCCAGAGTGTTAATGCCGTCCAGTCCAAGATGGTCGCCGGTAATGTTCGTAATGACACCGACGTCTGCAAGGTCATATCCCAGCCCCTCACGGACGATTCCGCCGCGTGCGGTCTCCAGCACCGCCGCGTCAATCGCTTTGTTGGAGAGCAGCGCTCTGGCACTCCTTGGGCCGGAATTATCGCCTCTGCAGATACATCGTCCGTTTACATAAGTTCCGCTTGTGCTGGTCATGCCCACGGATTTTCCCGTTGCGGAAAGCACATGGGCAATCAGGCGCACGACGGTTGTTTTTCCGTTTGTTCCCGTGACCGACACAATGGGAAAATGCGCGGCGCTGTCATCGGGAAAGAGCAAATCGACAATATCTTTGGCAACATTTCGGGGCGTGCCTTTGCTCGGGTAAAGGTGCATACGAATTCCGGGGGCGGTATTTACCTCCACAACCGCTCCGCCTGTTTCGTAAATTGATTTTGAAATGTCCTCTGTTACAATGTCGATTCCCGCAATGTCGATGCCAATTGCGTTCGCTGCCCGCACCGCAATCTCGGCGTTGTCGGGATGAATCAGGTCCGTACAGTCGACGGAGGTCCCTCCCGTACTTAGGTTGGCGTTTCCGCGCAGCTTTACAACCTGGCCGGCGGCGGGAATGCTTTCGCGCGTCATGTTTTGTGATTTCAGAAATTTATCCGTAACGTCATCCAGGCGAATTTTGGTAAGCGCTTTTTCATGCTCCTCGCCGCGCCGCGGGTCTTGATTAATGATTTTTACCAGCTCTTCTATGGTGTGCTTACCGTCACCAACTACAAGCGCGGGCACCCGTTCGGCAACGGCGCTGACTTTGCCGCCCACAACCAGTACACGGTAGTCGCGCCCCGCAATATATTGTTCCACGATAATTCCATTGCTGTACTTAGAAGCATCCCGAAAAGCGGCAATGATTTCTTGCTTCGTTTTTAAATTGAGGTGCACACCCTTGCCTTGGTTGGCGTCAAACGGCTTGATGACGACCGGCAGCCCGATTTGCTTGGAAACCATCTGCGCCGAAATTTCGGAAAACACAACTTTGCCGTAGGGGACAGGAATTTGATTCTCGCTCAGCAGAAATTTGGTGAGCTGCTTGTTGGAGGAAATATCTGCCGAGATGCAGGGGGTTGCGTCCGTTAGCGTTGCCTCAATCAGCCTGCTGTATTTTCCGTATCCGAGGCGGATAAGGCTCCCGTTTCCAATGCGCGTGACAGGAATATTCCGTTTCTTCGTCTCCTGCACAATGGCAGCGGTGCTAGGTCCAAGTTCCGCTTCGCTCGAAATTTTTTTCAGATAATCAATGAATCCGTCAATCTCGATTTCCTCGCCATCCAAAAGATGATTCAAGATAAAGACGGATGCTTTTCCACACTCCAACCCACACACTTCATTTTCATATTCATATACGAGGTAATAAACCGAAGGTTCTTGAATCACCCGCGTTTTTCCGTAGTGAAGGTCATAACCGACCATTGCCTGCATTTCAAGAATAACATGTTCCAGAACATGAGCCAGGTAAGTCCCTTTTTTCAGCCGTTCGAGAAACCCGCCTTCATACCCCAGCCCGCATACATTGGTTTGAAGCCCGGGGAATAAGGCAAGCAGTTTTTCGTTAAAACCCGGGATCTGATTGGTCGGAATTTCTCCATATTTTCCAATATCCAAAATCATCTTCATAACGGGCCGATGGCTGTAAATATTCCTTCCGCGGTAAATCGTAAAGTCAATGATGTGGAGTTTATCAGCGTTCATCTTTCAATCGTAAAACCTTTCTGTTGATTAGGTCAAACCCATATCCTTGGGGCAGCACATGAACCGTGACGCCCGAGATGGCAAGAATTTCGTCCTGTTTCAGCTCCGAAACGTTGGAACTCTGAATTGATTTCCCGTCGATGATGGTAACGGCATTGGAGCCGATTATCTCAAAGTGCATATCCGGGTAGAGCTTAATGGAGGTATCCTCGTCAATGCCGATGCCGAAAACGCCCGGGTTTTCCGCAACCCCGCACAGCAGCCGCCCAAAGCGCCCGCGCTGGTCAAAGTGCTGGTCAATAATCACGTTGTTGATAAGGCCAAGCCCCGGCGCCATTTTCAGCGTACATTTTTTGGCAGGCTCGTTGTCCGGGCCTTGGACAATCATGGTAGAACTCATGACCGAAGCGCCCGCACTGGTCCCTATGATGATGCCGCCGGAATCATAAATCTCTTTGAGTATGCCACTCGCCATCGTTCCGCCAAGGATGCTCGTAATGCGCAGCTGGTCGCCGCCCGTCATGAAAACACATCGCGAGGCGCGCAGCTTGTCGCAGTATTGCTTGTCGTCTGCGTTGTCACGGGTGTTGATGTTGAGAAGCTGTATGTTCGTGATGCCGAGGCGGCTGAACGCTTCGAGATATTTTTCTCCCACTTCCTCCGGCTTTTCCGTTGCCGTCAGCAGGACGGCGAGCTGTTCATCGTCCCTAAGCATCTCACGAACCTGTTTTAATATGATGCTGTTTCCTGTTTTGTCCTCGGCTCCGCCAATAATAAACAGAAAGCCTTTCGTGTTGTCTCCCATTGTGCTTACTCCTCGATTTATTGATTCATACCGTTCTGCAGAACCAGCTTTCCTCGACTGAACAGCATCCGAATTTGGTATTTCTCATCCATAACCAAAATATCCGCATCGCTTCCTTGCTGAAGAGTTCCCTTTGCGGGGTAGAGTTTCAAAAGTTTGGCGACATTCTCCGTTGCCAGCCGAAAGGCATCCGTCGGACGGATGCCGGAGCGGATACAAGCGATAAGGTCGTCGAAAAGCGCTTTGTTTTTCGCAACACCGCCGCCCGGAATGCTGCCACCTGCATCGGAACTCACCGTCACCCGGGAAAGTTCAATGCCGTTGTTCTGCAGCGCATGAATGGCGTCGGGGACGGCAATTCCTGCGGTTTCTCCGGCTGTCAGGTCGATGTATCCACCCGAGCCGCAGTAGCCCATCGCTTCCTGAAAAAGGGACGGATTCCGGTTAGTATGGGTGGGAACGAGCGCTTCTTTCGGCAGGTCGGATTGCTCCAAGATCTTTTTCAGCGGAGTCAGTCCCTCTTTACCGTCGCCAATGTGAAAATGCACCACACCGGCTTTTTTGGCCAACATTCCTCCAAGATATGTGTTCGATGCGAGACGGAGAAGCTCCGGCAGTGTAGGACAGGAGGAACGGTAATCGGAAACCGCGATTTCTCCCGCTCCAATCACCATGTCGATAAGTACAAGGTCTCGCGTGATATTTCCGGTAAAGGTAACAGGGGGAACCGCATAGCTGCCCGAATATAAATAGGCAGTTACATTTTGAGCTTTCAGCGCCTTTGCTTTCGCATAAAGATTCTCGAGCGTTCTGGTTGTGCCGTCAGCGCCCAGCAGTCCCACAACCGTGGTAACGCCTGCGCTTTGAAGGTCGCTGACATCAAGCTCTTTGGTGCGGCTTTCAAATCCCTGTTCTCCTCCGGCTCCAAGTATGTGAACGTGTTGGTCGATGATTCCTGGAAACGCAGATAATCCGCTGCAATCGTACTGCGTGTCGATGAGCGGGTTATCGGAGAGGGTGCCGGCCGGGGCAATCTTTTCAATTTTGTCCGCGGCAATTAGAAGATCCTTTTTCCCGCATGGGTTCGGATCGTAACATTCAATATTTCTTAGTAAAAGCATCTTATCATTCCAATTGAAATTTGTTTTTTATTGTGTCTAAGAAAGATTAAAATATTCGCCGAATTGAGCGGAGTGGTGCTCATAAGAGAATATTTCAAAAAAAGGTTCCGAGCTATTTTGCTCGGAACCTATTAAAATTATTTCGTAGTTGTAAAGTAGGTTTCAATTTTATCGGCCGCCACCTTGAATGACAATTCGGTGCTTACCGGCTTTTGTTTTCGGCCCTACCTTCCATTCCCAAGAGACATTTCCGCTTGAATCAGATACCTGCGGGGACAGTCCTTTTGCTTCGCTGGCTTTTGTCGAGTAATAAACCTCGATGGAATATTTTGTGTTTGGCTTTCCTTTAATGGATAGAATGGCTTTGCTTCCGGCTTGAACAGTACCGGGGGATTGCGTAATGGAAATACCCGTCAATGCGGCTGGCGTTTTCTCTGTTGATTTTTCTGCAGCTTTTTTCGGTGGCTCCGCTGAAGAAACTTTTCCTGCAGAACTTGCCTTCGCAGAAGATGGAGGCTCAGAAGAAACAGCAGATGAAACCGGCGTGCTGCTGGATACGGAACTGCTCAAAGCTGCTTCGCTGCTTGAGGTAAGTGCAGAAAAGGAAGCTACGTCAGAGACCACAGAAGAGGAAGAAGACTCATTTCCTCCAAAGATACTTGCAATAACAACGAGAAAGACAATCACAGCGCCAGTAATGGCCGTAGCGGTCAAACACCCGCGCTTTTTGTTACCGGAATTCGGTGATCGCATAGGTGCGTTATCGTGATAATTGTTAAGCGAAGCGGTTTTACTAAAGCCGAAGCCTCTGTGCGAAGATCCACCAATCTTTTCGGATTTAGAGTATGAGATTCCGGTTCCCGGAATTCCGAAACTGGTTGTTTTCTTTCCGGATGTGCTGTATGTTACATGAGCACCCCGAATTCCCGTAGTAACACTCATGCCTTTTTTTCCAAAGTTCAGCCGTATACCTTTTCCAAATCCTACGCTTTTCCGAAACCGCAATCCCATAGCATGTATTTTATGTATTTTCAATAGAAATACATAATGGATATGGAATATTTTACGTTATATAAAAATTATATGTCACTTTGTGAACAGTTGCAAGAAATCATTATAAAAGATGTCATCTTCAAGCTGGTTCAGATTTTTCTGGTTGCTTTTTCATCGGAAAAGATTGCATTTTAAATTCAAGATGAATAGAATACTAAAATAATGGTTTGAAAAATGTATTGAGGTGTCAAGTTATGAAAATGGATAATTATAAAGAAATCAAAGCGGCTATTGATAACTTTCTAGAAAAGGAAAATTCCACTTTAGATAAATATGATTTGTTCGCGAAAAAGGTATGGCTGACGATTGGCAAACCGGAACCTCAAGCCGGTGAGTTTGCCAAGACGCTTAAAAATATGTTGGACAGCTTTACCAAATCTTCATGGAAGCTCTTATATAAGTTAAAATGAAAAATGCTTAAATCGGAAGGCATCCGGGTTTCTCCTGGATGCCTTTATTTGCACTCCGGTGTTGCAGCTACCTAGCACATTCGCCAACACTTTCAATAAAAAAGGTACGTCGGATTTTCATGGCAGTTGCTTGACAAGAAACCCTTAAAGCGATATAATAACAAAGCGTTCTCAAAAAAAATAGGGGTATAGCTCAGCTGGTAGAGCAGTGGTCTCCAAAACCACGTGCCGAGGGTTCGAGTCCTTCTGCCCCTGCCATTCAAAACCCGCATGATACCGATTTCGGTGTGCATGCGGGTTTTCTCATTTGTTCCATTGATGTTTGTGCGTTGTGTTGACAACTGCTGCCGAATACTGATAAAATTAAATGATGATATATTGTTTTTGGGAGTTCATGACATCCATTCTAGAAAAAATTGAACTGAGATGATTTTACGTGATTAACAGCATGACGGGTTTCGGCAGAGCCGAAGAAACGGTGAACGGTCGCGATATTATTGTTGAAATAAAATCGGTCAACCACCGCTTCTTTGACTTTTCCGCCCGGGTACCGCGTGCTTACGGCTTTCTGGAAGATAGGCTGAAAAAATATCTTCAGGGCCGCATCCAGCGCGGCAAAATTGATGTTTTTGTAGATTTTGAAACCGTCGATGACGTTTCCGCTCAGGTTACGGTCAACCACACTTTGGCCGCCGGCTATGTGAACGCTTTGCGTGAACTCAGCAGCACCTATGGATTAAAGGATGACATTACGGCGGGGATGATAGCAAAATTCCCAGACGTTCTTGTTGTCAGCCATGCTCCCGAGGACGAAGACGCCGTCTGGCAGCAGGTGTGTCAGGTGCTGGAAAAGGCCCTTGTGCCGTTTTTTGCGATGCGCGCAGCGGAAGGCGAAAAAATGAAAGAAGACGTTCTCAGCCGCGCAAACACGATTCAGAAAATCGTCGGGTGTGTGGAAGAAAGGTCTCCTCAGACGGTGGAAGAATACCGCCGCCGCCTTAGCGACCGCATCACCGAACTAACAGCGGCTGGGGCAGACGAGCAGCGCATTCTGACGGAAACCGCAATTTTTGCCGATAAGGTCTCCGTTGCCGAAGAGACTGTGCGCCTGCGGAGCCATATCGCACAGTTTTCGGATATGCTTGCTGCCGGCGGAGCGGTGGGCCGTCGCCTTGATTTCTTGGTGCAGGAGATGAACCGGGAAGCCAATACCATCGGCTCAAAGTGTGTAGACGCGCAAATCGCTCACTATGTTGTTGACATGAAGGCGGAAATTGAGAAGATCCGCGAGCAGATCCAGAACATCGAGTGAGGATTACAGAAAAGGAGAAATCTTATGCGATTAATCAATATCGGTTTCGGTAATATGGTTTCCGCGAACAGATTGGTTGCCATTGTCAGCCCGGAGTCTGCACCGATTAAGCGGATCATTCAGGATGCGAAGGAACGCGGTTCCTTGATTGATGCCACTTATGGAAGACGCACCCGAGCGGTCATTATTACCGACAGCGACCATGTAATTCTTTCCGCTGTGCAGCCGGAAACGGTTGCCAACCGCCTGAACAGCGACCGCGACGATCTTGATGAGGAGGAACTAGACGAAGATGACGAATAGAGGCCTGCTTGTTGTGCTTTCAGGCCCTTCCGGCGCCGGAAAGGGAACGATTGTGAAAGCCCTGCTCGAAAGGCGCCCGCAGATTCGCCTGTCGATTTCCGCCACCACGCGGGCACCGCGCCAGGGAGAGACAGACGGAAAGGAATATTATTTTATTTCTAGGGAAAAATTCAGCCAGATGGCGGAAGAGGGCAAGATGCTCGAAACAGCCGAGTATTGCGGCAACTTTTACGGCACGCCGGCTGCCCCGATTGAAGAATGGACTTCACAGGGGAATGATGTTATCCTGGAAATTGAGGTTCAGGGCGGAGCCAACGTGAAGAAGAAACGACCGGATTCGGTAGGGATTTTCATTCTTCCTCCGTCGCGCGAAGAGCTGGAACGCCGTCTGAGAACGCGCGGAACCGAGTCCGATGATGTCATCCGCGAGCGCCTTGCCGCAGCCGACAGGGAGCTCAAGGAAGTTGAGCATTACGATTATGTTGTCGTGAATGACACGGTAGAGAATGCCGTGGAGAAGATTTGTTCGATTCTGCAAGCTGAAAAATGCAAAACAGCCAGAAATGCAGAGCTTTTGGAAAGGATGCAGAGACATGATTAAGCCGATTGCAGATTTGATTTTAACCCCGGACCAGAGCCGGTACTCGCTCGTAATTGCCATTGCGAAGCGTGCACGGCAGATCGCCGAAGAAGCGGAGAAGAACAAGGTGATTCTCGACGATAAGCCGGTTCAGATGGCAGTGGAAGAGTTCCAAAACCACAAAATCAGAATGATTGAAGAAGACAGAACAAAGAAGAAAGACATGGAATAATCAAACATAAAGGAGTGACGGAAGATGGCGGCTGTTGCAAAAATTGCTGTTGAAAATTCCGTCTACCACTTTGATAAGATGTTTGATTACCGGATTCCGGAGGATTTAATCGAAAATGCCCAAATAGGGTGCCGTGTCGTTGTTCCGTTCGGGCAAGCAAATGCAAGGCGTCAGGGAATTATTCTGGGGCTCAGCGAGAGTAGCGACCCGGCAGAAAAATCGTTGAAATCCATATTATCTGTCACTGACCGGGCCCCGCTTCTTTCCGAAGAAGCCGTGGGCCTTGTTTTCTGGCTGAAAGAGCATACATTCTGTACCCTGTTTGAGGCTGCAAAGCTTTTCTTTCCGGCCGGAATCCAGGTTCGCCTGCGCCCCGAGTATGCGCTTGCGTCGCCGATTTCGGAAATCGATACCGACAGGCTCGAGCCAGAAGAACGCCAGATTGTGGAGTACCTTTCCCATTCGAAAGATTTTGTTCCTTGGAATAAACTCCTCAAAGACCTCGGCCTTTCGGAGGATTGCAGTGCGTTGACAGAACTGCTGAAGGCCGGAATCGTGCTGCAAAACAGCGGCGTCGTGCGGCAAATCACGGACGCAACGCAAAAAATGGTGCGTTTGGTCGAAAATGCCGAACCGCGGAAGCTGACGCCGAAACAAGCCAGCGTGCTGGATACACTCCGCGCAGCGGGCTGCGCATCGTTGAAAGAACTGTGCTATTTTTCCGGCGTAACGCCCGCGGTGGTCAATGCGCTTCAAAAGAAGGGCCTTGTTCAGTATTATGACATGGAAGTTTACCGCAATCCGTATGCCGGTGTTCCGACAGAACCGCCGAAGGATTTTGAACTTTCGCCGGAACAGAAAAAAGCCTTTCAGCAAATGTATGCCCAGTACCGTGCGGGCGTTGGCGGCGTTTCGCTCCTGTTCGGCGTAACCGGAAGCGGAAAAACCTCCGTTTTCCTCCGCTTGATTGACCGCGTGAGAGAAGACGGCCGCGGCGTCATTGTCATGGTGCCGGAGATTTCACTCACTCCGCAGACCATCTCCATTTTCCGCGCGCGCTACGGCTCCGATGTTGCGGTTTTCCACAGCGGCCTGACGCTTGCCGAACGTCTCGATGAGTGGAAACGTGTCCGCAGGGGAGAAGCCTCCATCGCCGTCGGGACACGTTCGGCGGTTTTCGCGCCGCTTGACAACATCGGGTTGATTATTATGGATGAGGAGCAGGAAAGCACCTACAAATCCGAATCCTCTCCGCGCTATCATGCCCGTGATGTGGCAAAATACCGTTGTGCGTACCACAAGGCACTTCTGGTCCTGTCTTCCGCTACGCCGTCAATCGAGAGCTATTATTACGCGCAGAAAGGGCGTTACACACTCAATACGCTTCCGTCCCGCTACGGGCAAGCGGAGCTGCCCCAAGTGGAAATCGTCGACATGAACGAGGAACTGGAGCGCGGAAACAGAAGTATTTTCAGCTCCAAACTCCAAGAGGCGCTGCAGAAGAATCTGGACGAAGGCAAGCAGTCCATTCTTCTCCTGAACCGCAGGGGGTTCAATACGTTCGTTTCCTGCCGCGCTTGTGGACATGTTTTGACATGCCCGAATTGCAGCATCACGCTGACCTACCATGCGGCAAACAACCGCCTCATGTGCCATTACTGCGGTTTTTCGATTCCGTTTACGAAGGAATGTCCCACCTGCCATGAAGACCAGGTGCATTACACCGGATTCGGAACCCAGCGCGCCCAGCAGCAGCTTGCCGAGCTTTTCCCGCAGGCGCGGATTCTGCGGCTTGACGCCGATTCCACCATGACGCGCTTTGCCTATGACAAAAAGCTCAAGCGGTTTGCCGAGGGCGAATACGACATGCTCGTTGGGACGCAGATGGTCGCCAAAGGACTTGATTTCGAGAACGTAACGCTTGTGGGCGTGCTTTCCGCAGACCAAGCGCTTTATGGGGACGACTTCCGCAGTTATGAACGCGCTTTCGATTTGCTGACGCAGGTCGTGGGCCGTTCCGGGCGCGGGCGTTTCCGAGGCAAGGCGATTATTCAAACCTTCACGCCGGAGAACAAGGTAATCCGCTTAGCCGCGGAACAGAATTATCCGGAGTTTTACAGGGAAGAAATCGCACTGCGCCGAGCAATGCTTTATCCGCCGTTTGCCGATTTGTGCGTTGTAGGATTCGTCGGCAGCGAGGAAGCGCGAGTCCGCGCATCGAGCGTCGCGTTCATGCAAAAACTGCGGCAGACGGCGCAGAGGGACTATCCGGAACAGCCGCTGCGCGTTCTGAACCCCTCTCCGGCATTAATTGGCAAAGTAAATAATAAATATAGGTATAAATTACTGATTAAGTGCAGAAACAGCAAACGATTCCGGGAAATGATGGCCGCACTTTTGACGTGGTTTCCGACCGATCGGGCAAATAACGGCGTCACCGCTTATGCGGATTTAAATCCGGATTCGATATTATAAGCAGGAGGAATCAACTTGGCAATACGTAATATACTAACGGAGAGCAACGACAGCGAATTTCTCTCGAAAAAATGCCGCCCCGTGGAAAAATTCGACGAACGTCTTGCGTCGTTGCTTGACGATATGGCGGAAACACTTCACCAGGCAAACGGCGTCGGCCTTGCCGCAATTCAGGTCGGCGTTCTGCGTCGTGTCGTCGTCATTGACATCGGCGACGGCGTCAAGGAACTCGTGAATCCGGTCATTGTGGAACAGAGCGGTGAACAGGAAAGTCTGGAGGGCTGCCTTTCCATTCCAGGGAAATGGGGCATCACAAAGCGCCCGAAGCATGTCAAAGTGCGTGCACAGGACAGGCACGGCAATTGGTTTGAATATGAGGGCGATGATCTTCTTGCCACCGTTTCGTGCCACGAAATCGACCACCTTGACGGTGTCCTTTTCCTGAAGCATGTTGTCCGCATGCTGACGGAGGAAGAATTGGAAAAAATGTCATCTAAGTCGGAGGATCAATAATCGTATGCGCATAGTTTTCATGGGAACACCGGAGTTTGCAGTGCCGTCTCTTTTGGCTTTAATAAAAGCAGAGCATGAAGTCGTAGCTGTCTACACGCAGCCGGATAAGCCTCAGGGCCGCAAGATGATACTGACTCCGCCGCCGGTTAAAGTGGAAGCAGAAAAACAGTTGATTCCCGTTTATCAGCCGAAGACGCTGAAAGCGCCGGAAGAAGTCGCTCGTCTTACGTCTCTCAAGCCGGATGCCATTGTTGTGGCCGCTTACGGAAAGATTCTCCCGAAAGCGGTTCTGGATATCCCGAAATTCGGCTGCATCAATGTACATGCTTCCCTTCTGCCGAAGTACCGCGGCGCGTCACCGGTTCAGGCGGCGATTCTGAACGGAGACGCGGAGACGGGCGTAACCACCATGCTGATGGCGGAAGCCTGCGATGCGGGCGATATCCTTTTTCAAAAGGCAACGCCCATCCTTCCGGATGAGAACACTCCGGAGCTGATGGCTCGTTTGGCAAAGCTCGGCGCGGAGCTTCTCATTACAACGCTCAAGGCGGTGGAAGAAGGCACTGTCAAGCCGCAGAAACAGGATGACACAAAGGCTACCCATGTTTCTTTGATTACCAAAAGCATGTCGCCGATTGACTGGAATCGAACGGCGCAGGAGATTCACAATCAAATCCGCGCGCTTTACCCGTGGCCTGCCGCAAGTGCGAGCCTGAACGGCCACCGTTTGAAGATTTACCGTTCCCGCGTGAGGGAAAAAGAATACGGCGAGCCGGGACTGATTGTTCCCGGCACGGAAAACTTTCTTGTTTGCTGTGGCGACGGCACGGCAATTGAGCTTCTGGAGGTCCAAACAGAAGGCGGAAAGAGAATGAGCGGAAGCGATTTCCTGCGTGGCCACAAGGCGCAGGGATTGAAACTGAGTTAACGGAAAATCGGAGGATTCCATGGACGCTTTCGGACTTTATTATTTTGATTACACCTATTTTCTCTTCATGGTGCCCGCCCTCATTATCACCATGGCGGCACAGATTGGGGTGCAATCTGCTTTTACAAAATATTCCCGCGTCCGCACAGTGCGCGGAATGACGGGTGCGCAAGCCGCTGAGGCGGTAGCGCGTTTGGGAGGGGCTTGGGTCACGATTCGCCCGGTTGCCGGAAATCTGACGGATTTTTTCGACCCGCGGAACCATACCATCAACCTTTCGCAGAATGTTTACGGTTCCACATCCATTGCGGCAATCGGTGTCGCGGCGCATGAGGCCGGTCATTCCGTGCAGGATGCACAGGGGTATTTTCCCAACAAGATACGCACGGCGCTTGTTCCGATTACCAACATCGGCTCGCGCCTTTCCATGCCGCTGATTTTGATTGGCCTTCTCCTGCCGGTGCAGTACGATTACGTTGTCTACACAGGCATCGCGCTTTATGCGCTGGTGGTACTGTTCCAGCTTGCAACCCTGCCGGTGGAATTCAATGCGAGCCGTCGCGCCATTCGTGCCCTGGGTGAAACGGGAATTCTCACCCAGGAAGAGCTTGTCGGCGCGAGAAAGGTTCTCACCGCCGCCGCCATGACCTACCTTGCTGCGAGCTTTACGGCGCTGGTTTCGCTGCTGCGTCTGCTTTTCATCGCCGGAAGCCGCGGGAGGAGCGACTGATGGCGGGAGCAAGGTCAGCAGCGCTGAAAGCGCTCCTTCGGGTAGAGAAGGAGGACGCTTATTCCAACTTGGTGCTGGATTCCGTTTTGGAATCTTCCGGACTTGACAGCAGAGACCAAGCGCTTGCAACCACGATTTTTTACGGAGTCTTGGAACATCAAATCACGCTGGATTATATTCTCGGTGCGTATTCACGAACACCGGTGAAAAAACTTTCCCCTGTGGTTCTCGAGATTCTCCGCATCGGACTTTATCAATTGAAGTACCTTGAAAAAATTCCGCCGTCAGCCGCCGTGAATGAATGTGTGGCGCTGGCGAAGAAAAACGGGGAATTCCGCGCGGCCGGCTTTGTGAATGCCGTCCTTCGCAGTTTCCTGCGGAATCCGGAGAAAGCCCGTCTTCCGGATAAAAACCGCGAACCGCTTCGCTACCGGAGTGTTCTTTATTCCTGCCCCGAAGCGCTTGTGGAATTTTGGCAAAAGCAATACGGAACCGAGATTGCGGATAAAATTCTTGAGGGCAGTTCCGCAAAACCCGACTTTTTCATCCGTGTGAATAACATCCGCATTTCGGAGCAAGAATTATTGGAAAGACTTCAGGCGGAGGGCATCGAGGCGGAGCCGGTTCCTTGGCTTGAAGGAGCTTTGCGGGTCGTGAAAAACGCCGCAGGGCTGAAACAGTTTTCCGGTTACCGTGAGGGGCTGTTTCATGTTCAGGACCTTGCTTCCCAGATTTGCTGCCACGTACTCGACCCGCAGCCGGGGGAGCGCATCGCCGATGTCTGCGCCGCACCCGGAGGGAAGACGTTCACCATCGCCGAACGCATGGAGAACCGCGGAGAAGTCATTTCCTGCGATGTTTATCCGCAGCGTACCCAATTAATTGCAAGCGGGGCACAGCGCCTCGGCCTAACTGCTGTGCATACACAGACGCGCGATGCGGCGAATCCGCAGGGCAATCTTCCGGCAGTGAACCGTGTTTTGTGCGATGTGCCCTGTTCGGGCCTCGGCGTCATACGCCGGAAGCCGGAAATTCGCTATAAATTTCCATTGACTATTGACAGCTTGCCCGATTTGCAGTACCGTATTCTGTGTAAATCAGCCGCCCTTGTAGCAGATGGAGGGGTTTTGGTCTATTCCACCTGCACCTTGAACCCAGCGGAAAACTCTGCGGTAGCAGAACGCTTCCTTCGGGAACAGGAAGGCTTTGAGCCACTGGCGCTGCGGCTGCCGGACAACATCGTTCATGTAGTGGATGAACCAGAGTACCAGCTTACGCTGATTCCGGAACTTCATGGGCCGGACGGCTTTTTCATCGCTGCGTTTCAAAAAAGGTAGGAAGAGTAGATTTGAGCTTGACAGATATCAAATCAATGACACTGGAAGAACTGAAGGAACGTTTCACGCAGTGCGGCTTGAAGTCGTTTCATGCTCTTCAGGTGTATCATTGGCTGGCCCGGGGCGTTGTGAGCTTCGACGAAATGACAGACTTGTCAAAGCAGCTTCGTGAAAAATTAGCGGGTGAATACTACATACCCCGCGCCGACATTGAAAGAAAATACTGCTCCAAACTCGATGATACCGTAAAATACCTCTTTCGCATGCATGATGGGCAGTTTGTGGAAAGCGTTCTCATGCATTACCACCATGGATGGACCATCTGCATTTCCTCGCAGGTCGGCTGCAAGATGAATTGTGCCTTTTGCGCAACGGGCAAAAGCGGCTACGCGAGGAATCTGCTTCCTTCGGAAATGCTTGCACAGGTGCAGTCAGCGCAGGCTGATGCCGGCATACGCATTTCCAACATCGTGCTCATGGGCATGGGCGAGCCTCTTGACAACTACGAAAATGTCCTTCGCTTTTTGACCCTCGTTTCTTCCGATGAGGGCATGAACATCGGGATGCGCCACATATCGCTTTCAACCTGCGGTATCGTGGATAAGATATATGATTTAGCCGAAAAAAGACTGCAGTTGACTCTTTCCGTTTCGCTTCACGCGCCGAACGATAACATCCGTTCGCGTCTGATGCCGGTGAACAGCCGGTGGAATGTGGAAGAGTTTTTAAAAGCCTGCCGTTATTATTTGAACTGTACTGGCCGGCGCATTTCCTTTGAGTATGCGCTCATCGGCGGCGTCAACGACAGCAGCGAGTGCGCTGAGGAGTTAGCCGCCAAGCTGGAGGGAATGCTTTGCCATGTAAACCTGATTCCGGTGAATAACGTGAAGGGTTCTCCCTTCCGTCCAAGCACGCCGGAGAGGGAACAGCAATTCCTTCGCATCCTAGGCAAGGCGGGCATAAACGCAACCGTTCGTAGAACTCTCGGCGCAGATATCGACGCTTCCTGTGGCCAGCTTCGGCGCAGGTATGAAGAGGAGGCGGCTCATGTTTAAGGTTTTCAGCCAAAGCGATGTGGGTTTGGTCAGAAAATCGAATGAAGATGATTGCCGGTGCGGCGTTTTTTCCGAAAACGCGGCATGGGCTGTCGTCTGCGATGGAATGGGAGGCGTGAACGGCGGCAATATTGCAAGCAGTATTGCGGTTCAGAAAATTTCGGAAACCATTCTTGCAGGTTACCGAGAAGGCATGAGCAGCGATGCTGTGCGCGAATTGATTGTTTCGTCCATTGCAGGTGCCAATAAAGCAGTGCATGAAATGGCGGGCACTGACGCGATGCTCACCGGAATGGGCACGACTGTGGTTGCGGTTGTCATATCTGATTCCATCGTGCATGTTGCGCATGCCGGCGACAGCCGCGCCTACCTCATTTCACCAGATGGCGAGCTTCATCGCCTGACAACGGATCACTCCGTTGTGCAGGAAATGGTGGATAAAGGAGACCTGACGGAACAGCAGGCCCGGGTTCATCCACAAAAAAATATCATCACGCGGGCGCTTGGTGTGGAGTCCTCCCTCCAAATTGATTACAGCGAAACTTCCATCTTGCCGGGAAGCCGGGTTCTTATCTGCACCGACGGGCTGACAAATTATGTGGAGGAAGAAAGCCTGTCTGCTCTTTCCAAAGAGTACAGCGGAAAAGAATTGACGGAAAATCTGATCGGGCTGGCAAAAAAAGCCGGCGGGGGCGATAACATCACGGTTGTCCTTCTGGAAGATAAGCCCGAATGAGGAGATGAATGAAATGGAACAATACACGGGCAAGCGTCTTGACGGTCGCTATGAGATTCACGAGGTTATCGGCGTGGGCGGAATGGCTGTTGTCTACCGCGCGTATGATACGATTGAAGACCGTACGGTCGCCGTGAAAATTCTGAAGGATGAATATTCGCAGAATGCTGAGTTTCTCCGCCGTTTCCGCAATGAATCCAAGGCGATTGCGGTTTTGTCGCACCCGAATATTGTGAAGGTCTACGACGTCAGCATCGGCGATCGCATTCAATATATCGTAGAGGAATATATCGACGGAATTACGCTGAAAGAATACCTCGATCAGCAGAAGCAGATTAAATGGAAAGAAGCCATTCATTTTGCCATTCAGATTCTGCGTGCGCTCGAGCATGCGCATGGCAAGGGAATTGTCCACCGTGACATCAAACCGCAGAACATCATGCTTCTGCAGGATGGGACCATTAAGGTGACGGATTTCGGCATCGCGCGTTTTGCACACAGCGAGACTCGCACCATGACGGACAGAGCCATCGGCTCCGTTCATTACATCGCGCCGGAACAGGCGCGCGGCGGCTACACCGATGAAAAAACGGATATTTATTCTGTGGGCGTCATGCTGTATGAGATGCTGACCGGTCAGCTTCCGTTTGAAGCGGACAACGCTGTTTCCGTAGCCATCATGCAGTTACAGACAGATCCTAAGCCTCCGAGGGAAATCAATCCTTCCATTCCGGAAGGCCTCGAGGAAATCACTCTGCGGGCGATGCAGAAAGACCCGGAGCGTCGCTATCAGTCTGCCGCAGAAATGCTGCGAGATATCGAGGAGTTCCGCCGCAATCCTGCAGCAAGGTTCGAGTATAAATATTTTATCGACGAAAAGCCTACCAAATATATTGATGCCATCGAATCTGTAAAAAGTTCGGGACAGTCCAATTATAACGATAACTACGACTACGTTGAAGAATTGGAGCGCGTTCCGGAAAAGAAGAAAAAGCCGGTCGCGATTTACGTAATTGCAGGCATTGCCATAGCGTTCATCATCGGTGCTGTCGCACTTGGAATTTCATCGTTGCTAAAGCAAAAACAAAATGAGCCGTATGATGTAACCATGCCGAACTACGTCGGCAAGATGTACAACGACGTTGTGAATGCTGCTTCGTCCGATTCCAAGTACGCCTTTACGTTTACGGAGGAGAAAAAGAACGATTCTACCCATCCGGCTGGGACAATCATTGACCAGATTCCAAAGGCGGGTTCCGTTGTAAAGTCGAACGCTTCGGTCACTCTGGTCGTCAGTACCGGCGTGGAACCGGTGGTTATGCCGGATGTGACGGATAAAACCGAAGAAGAAGCCACCGCGGAGCTCTCCGCCGCAGGGCTGAAAGCAAATGTCATCAAAGTGATCGACGACAATGTTGAGAAGGGGCACGTTGTCAATACGGATCCCAGAGCAGGCCAGGAAGTGGAGAAAGGCTCCGAAGTAAAAGTATACGTCAGTTCCGGTAAGGCTGAGGAAGAAATTGCGGTGCCGGATGTCGCACGCTATCCTCTTCAGCAGGCAGAGTCGGTCATTGCCGCGGCAGGCCTGACAGTGGGCGACAAGACGTACCAGGATGACGAAAATCTTCCTAAGGATTACGTCATTTCAACAAACCCGCTTAATGGCGTGAAGCTGAAAAAGGGCGGAAAAGTCGATCTTATTTTGAGTTCGGGTAAGGCGCCGTCTAAAGATGTTACGATTCAGCTGAAATTGCCGCAAAACGACCCAAGACAGCTTTATGTGCATGCGTATATTGACAGAAAACTTGTGTATCAGTCCATTGTGAATGCAGCAGCCAGCGATACCACTCCTTTGAAATGCAGCGGCTTTACGGGCACGAAAACGTTAAAGGTTTTCCTTGATGACAAAGAGAACGTGTTAAGTCACCTCTATGCAGAATTCTCTGTGAATTTTACAACCGGGGAATATACCCAGACGCAGGGTTACTATGATTTGCTGCAGCCGAAACCCAATAATGATAACCAATCAAATCCAGAGAATGGTGCAAATCCTTGACCTATGGCCGAAAACATGAAAGACTATTCTGAAGGGTTAATATTAAAGGGAATCGGAGGTTTCTACTATGTAGAAACCTCCGATGGGGTTATTGAGTGCCGTGCACGCGGCGTTTTCCGCAAAAAGGGAATGACTCCTTTGGCCGGTGACCGCGTGAAGATTCGTGTTTCGTCTGACAAAACCGGTTTTGTGGAAGAGATTTTGCCGCGGAAAAATTGCCTTGCGCGTCCCCCCGTTGCGAACATAGACTGCTTGGTGATTGTTGTTTCCACCTGTGAACCGTCCCCGAATACGCTCGTAATTGACCGCCTGATTGCCGAGGCGGAGGCAGCTGGCATTGAGCCAGTTTTGGCGATTTCAAAGATAGACCTTCAAAGCGCCGATGGACTTTCCGAAATATACGGGAAAGTCGGGATTCGGCTTTTTTATGTCTCTCCGGTTCATGGAACCGACGGGCTGGAAACGATTCTTCCGGGGAAGATTACCGCCTTTACCGGAAATTCCGGTGTCGGCAAGTCAACCTTGCTCAACAGAATGTTTAGCACATTCCATCTGCAGACTGGGGAAATCAGTCAAAAACTCGGCCGCGGGCGCCATACCACGCGGCAGGTGGAACTGCTGAAGCTGCCGGAAGGCGGATATGTCATTGACACCCCCGGCTTTTCCGCCCTTGATTCCGAGATGAGCAGTGCCCTTACAAAGGATAATGTTGCGGAGTGTTTCCGCGAGTTCCGGCCCTACCTGAACCAGTGCCGTTTTACTTCCTGCACTCATACCTGCGAGAAGGGCTGCGCGGTTCTCGCGGCGGTGAAGGAAGGCGTTATCAGTTCCTCACGCCACGAAAGTTATTGTGTAATTTATCAGGAGATGAAAGAAAAGAAATCATGGCAGAAGAAAGAAAAATCTGCGCTGTAGTCGGGGCCGCGCCAATCGCAGAAAACCCCTTTTCCGATTTCGACCGGAACCAAAGGTTTATTATCTGTGCCGACGGCGGGTACGATACTCTTGTGAAATTCGGCGTTGTCCCTGACCTTTTGGTCGGGGATTTTGATTCTATGCAAAGTGAGATTCCCAGAAGCATCCGTACCATACGCCTCAAACGGGAAAAAGATGATACCGACTTTTTTGTGGCGGTCAAGGAAGGAATTCGGCTCGGTTTTCGTGATTTCGAGCTTTACGGGGCACTCGGCGGAGAGCGTTTTGACCATTCGTATGCCAATCTCTGCGTCCTGCAATACCTTTGCACACAGGGATGCCGAGCGTTTATTTCAGACGGCTGCCGCCGTGTTTTTCTTCTGTGCGGAGGAAGAATCACCATAAGCGGCATGCGGGGAGCGGTCCTTTCCGTGTTCCCGTTTGGCTGTGCCGCTTGTGAAGTTAGTTATATCGGAATGAAATATCCGCTGGAGAATGCAACCCTTTCTTCCGAGATTCCGCTCGGCGTAAGCAATGAGATAACGGAAGATACTGCTCAGATTACCGTTCACAGCGGCAATGCGCTGATCATTGTTCAGAAATAAAATTACTTTGCACCAATTTCCTCCGTTTGTTATATACTGTAACAGAAACAACGGATGGGCGGTGCGGGAATATGTGGAAGAGCCGCAGCTATGGAAAGCCTTCATGGGTACGCTACTGTATTGTTTTTGGCATTGGGCTGGCACTGTCCTGGTTTTGCCCACCGGGATTTGTTATGTTCGTCCTTTCAGTCCTTTTGGTAGCGGTCGGCATTGCACTTCTTAGAAGGTGCTGAACATATTTAGGAGGTCAGCGGTATGAAGGTAGTCGTTGTGAAGAGTTCAAAATTCCTTGCTTTCCTTTTGCGCAAGATGTTCAACATAAAAAAAGAGCAGTAATCGTAACATATGAATCCTTTTCCCAAAGGGAGGACGGTTTCTTTCTGGAAACCGTCCTCCTTTTTTTCGGCTACTGAGCATAAAACAGACGAGTCCCGAATACCATTACTTAGAAACAGGAAAAGGAGAGACCTTTATGGATTATATGCTTGAGCGGGAAAGGATTGCCGTCGGTGAAATTTTATTCGACGGCTGTCAGGAGCAGCCGATTGATATAGATATCAATCTGCCGGATTACTGCCCTGACATCCAGCGAATCCTGAAGTGTCAGATCTACCCGAAAATCTCCTCTCGAAGCATCACGGGAGACCGACTGATGCTGGATGGAAGCTATACCGTGAAGATCTTCTATCTTGACCCTGAGGGAAAGTGCGTCCGTTGCCACGAATGTGACGATTCCTATACGGCAGAGATTGCCTTGAAACAGCAGGCGGAAAATGCCATGGTTTCGGCTTTTGCGCGTGTGGAGTATGTGAACTGCCGCGCCTCCAGCCCACGCCGCCTGAATGTGCATGGTTCCTTCTCTTTGTGCGCAAAAGTCATTTCAACCGGTCAGTGTGAAATGGTCAGCAACATCTGCGGCAGCGATGTTGAGCAGCAAAAACTGCAGACCACAGCCTACGAACTGGTCGGCTTCGCACAGCAGCAGTTCAGTGTCGACGAAGTCCTTGAGCTGGGACAGGGAAAGCCGCCGGCCGATGCCATTGTGCGCTCGGATGCGTATGTCGTTTTGCAGGACTGCAAGATTGCCGCAGGAAAACTGATGACAAAGGGCGAAGCAAACGTCAAGTTCCTTTACCGCACGGTGGAAGAAAACGGCGAGCTGGAAACGATGGAGTATACGCTCCCGTTTACACAAATGTTGGACTGCGACGGTGTCACGGACGACTGCTCCTGCTTTGTTAGCATGGATGTAGTGAGTGCGGATGCGCAGATTAAAAATGATTACTCCGGCGATAAGACCTTCTTTGATACGCAGGTGAAAATCTCCGCAACGGCGAAGGCATACCGCCAGAAGAAGATTGTTCTGGTCAACGATGCATTTTCCCGCACTTATGATATGAACATTGATGCCAAGCAAAAGACAATGGAAACTTTTGCAGAGTCGGTGCAGGATACCATCTACCATAAGGCGGAACTGACGCAGGAAGGTACCACCATTACCAAAGTAATTGATGTCTGGAGTGAAATGGCCAGCGCGACAGCTTCCTTTGATGAAGGAAAAATGAAGCTGAAGGGCAAATACAATCTGTGCGTGCTGGCGAGAAACGAGCAGAACGCACCGATCTATTTTGAACGAATGATTGATTTTGAGCATGAGATGTCTTGCTCGGCAGAAGGAGATTTGAAGTGCGAGCCTGAGGTAACGACGGGTGCAATCAGCTACCGGATTTCCGGCAGCGGAATTGAAATGAAGACCGAAATTTTCATTTGTGCTGAAATTATGCGCCGCATTACCTTCAAATCGGTTACGGCAGTTACGGCGGATGAAACAAAACCTGTTGCACGCGACACCACCGCTTCCCTTTGCCTCTATTTTGCTGATGCAGGTGAAAGCGTCTGGGACATTGCCCGCGAGTACCGCACCTCCATGGCCTCGGTATGCGCTGAAAACGGAATAACAGGCGATGTTGTTGAGAACAGGGGGATGCTGCTGATACCCATGTAGCGGCCCGGCGATACTCCTGTCAGCTTCAGCGGCAAAATATTCTCATCCGGAGGGGGAGGCAAAATGGAAGAACGCAATATCTACCGGGATATTTCCGAGCGAACAAACGGAGATATTTACATTGGGGTCGTCGGACCAGTTAGAACCGGCAAATCGACTTTCATCAAGCGCTTCATGGATACCATTGTTGTGCCGAATATGGATTCCAAGTATTCAAAGGAACGCGCCATTGATGAAATGCCACAGTCCGCGGCCGGACGGACGATTATGACAACAGAGCCGAAATTCATTCCGGAAAAGGCCGTTACCGTTCATATCGGCGACAGTGCAACTTTTTCCGTGCGGATGATTGACTGTGTTGGTTATATCGTTCCAAGCGCACTCGGCTACATAGAGGGCGACACCCCGCGCATGGTGATGACGCCGTGGTATAAGGAACCGATTCCGTTCAACATGGCGGCGGAAATCGGAACCAAAAAGGTCATCACCGAACATTCCACCATCGGCCTTGTTGTAACGACAGATGGCAGCATCAGCGACATTCCGCGCGCCGAGTATGAAGAGGCCGAGGAACGCGTCATTGACGAGCTGAAGAAAATCAATAAGCCGTTCATCGTCTTGCTCAACTGCGTTGACCCGACAACGCAGAATGCCATCGAGATGGCCGCAGCACTGGAGCAGAAATACGGCGTGCCGACGCTTGCCGTCAACTGCCTTGAGATGTCGGAGAAAGACATTGAAGACATCCTCACGAAGATTTTGTTTGAATTCCCGGTGCGCGAAATCAAAGTCGAAATGCCGCACTGGATTTCTCTGCTGGAAAAGGAGCACTGGCTTCGCTCTTCCGTCTTTTCAACGATTCGTCAATCCGCGGAGAAGGTCTCCAAGATTCGCGATGTAGACGGCATTATCTCAAACGTTACATCCTGCGAGTATATTTCGGCAGCGCGTACGGTTTCCATGGATCTCGGTACCGGGCGTGCGAGAATCAATATTACGCTGCAGCCGGGTTTGTTCTACAAGGTGCTGGGTGAGAAAACCGGCCTTGAAATCAAGGACGAAGGCAGCCTGATGGACTGCATGCTCCAAATGGCGGAAATGAAAAAGACATACGACAAAATCGGTGCAGCATACCGCGACGCAGAAGAGACCGGTTACGGCATCGTAATGCCGAGCATTGATGAACTGACGCTCGACGAGCCTGAAATCATTCGGCAGGGCGGAAGATACGGAATCCGGCTGAAGGCGGCCGCACCGTCTATCCATATGCTGAAAACACGCATCACGACGGAAATCACACCCATTGTCGGTTCTGAGCAGCAGTCGCAGGAACTGGTCGATTACATTCTGAAAGAGTTTGAATCGAACCCCACGCAAATCTGGGATTCCAATATTTTCGGCAAGAGCTTGCATGAACTTGTAAACGACGGCCTGCACAACAAGCTGACGCGCATGCCGGACGACGCGCGTGAGAAAATGCGCGAAACAATTGAGCGCATTATCAACGAAGGCTGCAATGGACTAATTTGCATTATCCTGTAACTCTCCTGCTGTTTCACTGAACATAGGGATTTCCCCTCGAAAAAGGCAGCAATTCGTTTTCACGAATTTGCTGCCATTTTTTCTGCTGCTTTTTCGTCTCTCGGACGGAAGGCCTTTCGTGCTGCACCGTCCCTCAGACATCACCGTCGGCGATTTTGGGGTATTGAAAACTTGATGCCCGAGTTTGAAGACGAGAAAGGCGTTTCTCTTGTTTTGACAAATCCTCGAAAGGACTGTATACTTTTTAATGCAGTTCGTGCTTCTTTGGATATCCGTGACTGTAATCGAAAGATTGCCTGCAGCAACTGCGCTACAAAGTGAGTAAAGGAATCACTTTATGAAAAAGCATGAATGGAAGCAACTGTTTTTTCAGACTCTGCCCATCCTCGTTGCGCTGTGGATTTTTCATAATTCCATGTTTTCCGGCGAACAGTCCGACGAGCAAAGCAAGTTTGTTCTGATGTTTTTCGAGAATCTTTTTTCGCGTGTCGGAATTTCCGTTACACTTACGTCCTTTGCGGTGCGCAAGCTGGCGCATCTTACGGAGTATTTCCTTTTTGGTTTCACGCTGAGCCTTTCTCTTTGGAAACAAGGCAAACGGATTTTTCCTTCTCCACTGTTTTGGTTTCTGGCCGTGCCGCTTGTCGACGAAACCATTCAGCTTTTTTATCCGGGCAGAAACGGCAATGTCGTCGATATCTGGATTGATTTTTCCGGATGTTTGATAGGCCTCGGCCTGATTTGCCTCATCATCCATTGCATGAAATCGCGCCGTAGGGCCAAAATATAACGTATTTATAAATGCAATAAATTTACCCCGCAAGAGCACACAGCACGCTTTGCGGGTATTTTTATGCCTGCGTTAAAGTTTGCATCGGAGTCCAAACAGCGGGCAAAAACGCCGTCCTCCGGAAATGCAAGCGCATCAGACATCACATATTTCCGGTGTCCAGGCGAAAAATACCGACAGTTGACAAACCGTTAGGAAAGGGGTATTTTATAATGATCCCCGGTTGAGGTGGTTACATGAAACAGAAATTTCGCGTTACCGGCATGAGCTGTTCTGCCTGTTCGGCAGCGGTTGAGCGGAGCGTAAAAAAGGTTGACGGAGTGAAATCCGTCAACGTCAGCTTGCTTACCAACAGCATGCTGGTTGAATATGAAGGAGATAAACAGCAGGCAATCATCCGTGCAGTAGAGGAAGCCGGGTACGGCGCTTTCCCAAGCGACGAGGAAAACCGGCGTTCGGAAAGCAAAGGAGAAGATACTTTTTCGGCACAGCAAAAAGCGGCGAAAACTCGTCTTATTGTCTCGTTTGCCTTTTGGATTCCGCTGATGTACCTTGCCATGCACCACATGCTTTACATGTGGTTCGGCCTTCCTGTGCCGCCGTTTATGACGGCTGCCTTTCACGGCACGGAAAACGGCGTCGTCTTTGCGTTGACGCAGTTTTTGCTTCTTCTTCCGATTTTGTATGTGAACCGCGGTTATTACCGCACGGGCTTTCGGGCGCTCGCAAAGCGTGCCCCGAACATGGATTCGCTCATTGCGGTGGGTTCTTCCGCTGCGGTTGCCTACGGCATATATGCTATCTACCGCATCGGCTGGGCCATTGGCCACGGCAATTTTGCGGTGGCAGAGCAGAGCCTGTCGAATCTCTATTTTGAATCGGCTGGCACAATTTTAACCCTGATTACCCTCGGAAAATATCTGGAGGCCCGGTCAAAAGGAAAAACGTCGGAGGCCATCACAAAGCTGGTTCAGCTTGCCCCAAAAACCGCAACGGTGGAGCGGGACGGAGAAGAGACGGAAATCCCCGTGGAACAAGTCAAAGTGGGAGATATCGTTGTGGTTCGCCCCGGGCAAAGAATCCCCGTCGACGGTGTGGTGACGGAGGGCATCTCTTCCGTTGACCAGTCCACCGTTACGGGCGAGAGTATCCCCGCCGCAAAAAAGCCGGGCGACCAAGTCATTGCGGCAACCGTCAACGGGACCGGCTTTTTCAAGTTTCGCGCCGAGAAGGTCGGGGAAGACACAACCTTGGCGCAGATTATCCGCCTTATGGAAGAGGCGGGTTCTTCCAAAGCCCCTATCGCGAAGCTTGCGGACCGCGTGAGCGGAGTCTTTGTGCCCGTCGTAATTGCCATCGCCATTGTTGCCACAGTGGGGTGGCTGCTGGCAGGGCAATCCTTTGAGTTTGCGCTGTCCATCGGAATTTCCGTCCTTGTTATCTCCTGCCCATGCGCACTCGGCCTTGCAACGCCTGTGGCTATTATGGTCGGCACAGGGCGCGGGGCGGCAGACGGCATTTTGATTAAATCCGGCGAAGCGCTCGAAGCCGCCCAAAGCATTAAGACCGTCGTGCTTGACAAAACCGGCACCATAACCGAAGGAAAGCCGCGCGTCACCGATTTGCTTCCGGCAGACGGAGTCACGGAAACAGAACTACTGCAAATCGCCGCGTCGCTGGAAAAATCGTCCGAGCATCCGTTGGCGGAAGCCATCATGACTTACGCCTCAGAGAAGAAAATCGACGCGTTGCCTGTTGAAGACTTTAAGGCTGAGGCCGGGCGCGGCGTTTCCGCTTTGGTTGACGGAAAGCGCTGTGCTGCCGGCAATCTTGCCTTTATGAATGAACTTGGCATTCACCCGGGAAATGCCGAAAAGCGAGCCATGAAGTTGGCAGAAGAGGGGAAAACACCGCTTTTCTTTGCAAGGGAACAGACGCTGATTGGCCTTATCGCCGCGGCGGATGTAGTGAAGCCAACCAGCCGCCAAGCAATTCGGGAATTTGAAATCATGGGCATTGAAGTCGTCATGCTGACGGGCGACAATCGCCAGACGGCAGAGGCTATCCGCAAGAACCTCGGTATCGGCAGAGCTATTGCCGAGGTCCTGCCGCAGGATAAAGCCGGGGAAATCCGCCGGATTCAGGAAAGCGGACGAAGGACCGCAATGATCGGCGACGGCATCAATGATGCGCCTGCGCTCGCCGGAGCCGATGTCGGCATTGCAATCGGTGCCGGCACGGATATTGCGATTGAGTCGGCTGATATTGTCCTGATGAAAAACGACCTGTTGGATGCAGTTGAAGCGATTCGCCTTAGCCGTGCCACCATGAGGAACATCAAAGAGAACCTTTTCTGGGCATTCTTCTACAACGTCATCGGAATCCCGATAGCGGCCGGTTTGTTTTACCCTGCGTTCCACTGGACACTGAGCCCCATGATAGCCGCTGCTGCCATGAGCTTCAGTTCCGTTTTTGTCGTTACCAACGCGCTGCGACTTCGTTTCTTCCGCTCGGGCCGTGCTCCCTCGGTACAGAACGAAGAGCGGCGTGAGGCAAATATACAAACTATAACAGATGAGAAGGGATATAAAGAAATGAAAAAGATTATTACCATTAATGGCATGATGTGCGAACATTGCAAAATGCACGTGGAGAAAGCTCTCAACGCTTTAGACGGCGTCAGCGCAGTCGTAGACCTTGAAGGCAAAAAAGCAGAGGTCGTCCTCACCGCAGATGTCAGCGACGAGACGCTGAAAAAAGCTGTGCGCGATGCCGGCTATGAACCGGTTTCCGTGGAAACGAAAGAATAGTCAAGTGCAATCCACATCGGCAATTGCAGAATGTCGATATGTGTTAGACATTCGGTATGAATTGTCGTATCATTTTCTCAAATCGAGAGGCAAGGGGCGAACAATCGAATGAGCTGTCTTGGAAATGTTTTATGGTTTCTTTTCGGCGGGATGCTCATGGGCTTTGCCTGGGCGTTGGTTGGTGCGCTGTGGTGCATTACCATCGTCGGAATCCCAATTGGCCTGCAATGCTTTAAGTTTGCCTCCCTTGCTTTCTGGCCGTTCGGCAAAGAAGTTGTTTACGGCGGCGGGGCAGGTTCCCTGCTTTTGAATATTCTTTGGTTGATTTTCGGCGGGCTGGAACTTGCCGCTTGGTGTGCAGTAATCGGCTTGCTGCTTTGCATTACGGTTATCGGAATCCCGTTCGGCAGACAGTGCTTCAAACTGGCAAAATTGGCGCTCATGCCGTTCGGTGCACAAGTCATCGGATAAACCAAAATTCGCCAACGCAGTAGTACACGGATACAAAGAAAAGCTCCCCAACCGGTTTCTGTAACCGATTGGGGAGCTTCTGTTCTATGTGAAATTAATCGTTTTTTAGCCCCATTTTCTCGTCACGGAAGATACGCTCGTCCATGAGCTTCAAATCGGGGGAAATGAGAGGCTTTTTCGGCATGTGCGCCAGAATGTCGCGCTCCATGTCAACGCCGGGGGCTATTTCACAAAGCATGATGCCGTCTTTTGTCAGGCGGAACACGGCACGCTCGGTGATGTACATAACGGGAAGGTTGTTTTTCACGGCCGTTTTTGCGCTGAAAGTGATTTGTTCAATGGATTCGGTGAATTTGTCGACCGCGCCTTCCTGCACGATGCGCAATTTCCCGTCGCCGATTTCCGTCTTCAGTCCATTCGCTGTGAAGGTACCGCAGAAATAGACCTTTTTGGTGTTCTGCGTGATGTCGATAAAGCCGCCGCAGCCGGGCATCAGCGGGCCGAATTTTGAAACATTTACGTTGCCTTCCATGTCGCCTTCCGCAAACCCGATAAATGCCTGGTCAAGGCCGCCTCCGTCGTAAAAATCGAACATGGAGGACATCTGCACCATGCAGGCTGGGTTCAGGCTGACACCGAAATCAAGGCCGCTTTGCGGAATTCCGCCAAAAATACCGTCTTCCACCGTCAGCGTGAATTTTTTTGAAATGCCTTCCTCGGCAGCCACAGTAGAAATAAATTCGGGAATACCGACGCCGAGGTTGACAACACTGCCGTCGCAAAGCTCCATTGCGGCGCGGCGTGCAATCACCTTTTTGTTGTTAAGCGGCATGGGCTCGACCGATGAGGTACTGATGCGGTGCTCACCGGAGAATCCGGGGTTGTACTGCGTTTTGAAGTTCTGCATGCAGTATTTCAGGTCGCTTGCCACAACAACGTAATCCACCAGAACACCCGGAATTTCGACCATGCGCGGGTGGAGAGAGCCGGATTTCACAACCTGCTGCACCTGCACGATGACTTTTCCACCGGAGTTTTTGCAGGCCATTGCCATCGAAAGCGCTTCGGTGCGGACGCCCTCTCGCTCAAATGAAATATTGCCGTCCTCATCCGCGTATGTACCTGCAATCAGCGCGTAGTCGATAGGGACGGATTTGTAAAACAGAAATTCCTCGCCATTGAGGTTTACAATCTGAACCAGATCTTCCGCCGCACGGGTTTTCTCGTTCATCTTGCCGCCAAGCTGCCGCGGATCCACGAAGGTTCCGATACCCACACGGGTGAGGACGCCGGGCTGGTGTGCCGCCGTTTCGCAGAGCAGATGAGCCAAAACACCCTGAGGGAAATCGTAGGCTTCAATCTTGTTTTCAATGACCAGCTTGCCAATCTTACGGGCCATACCGTAGTGTCCACCGATTGTACGCTTAATCAGACCCTCATGTGCCAAATGCTGCAGACCTTTCTCTTTGTTGTCGCCCTGTGCAGCGCAGAAGTAAAGAGTCAATCCGTTCGGCTTGCCGGTTTCAAGGAACCGGTTTTCCAGCTCCATGGCCACTTCTTCCGGAAAAGTGGTGCCCATAAAACCGTTTGAGCCGACGGTAACGTTGTCGGGGATGAGTGCGGCTGCTTCTTTCGCATTAATAAATTTTGCCATGTTTTTCCTCCTAAATCTTTTCTCGGAGAATGCGTTTTGTCAATTGCGAATTATGTTTTCCAATTTAATGAACTTTGTTAATATTATGTCATACTATTTCTTTGATTATAGCAAATTTCCAATGTTGATACAAGAGGTTTCCTGTTTTCCAGCAGAGTGTTCCGGAATTGTGCCATACGGAATCCCCTTACAAAAATCTGTTGCAAAGAGCTTTGCTGGGTATTATAATGTTTTCAAAGCGCATTTTCGTGGGAGCATTTCCACAGAAACTTGCTTTAATCTGAAAAGATACGGGAAATTTAAGGTTATAGATTTCATAAACAGGAGGTAACAAACAATGGCTCAAATTACAAAAGATATGCTGATTGGCGATATTCTTCGGGTTGCTCCCGATTCCGTTCCGCTTTTTTTGGACATGGGTATGCATTGCCTCGGTTGCCCCGCTTCTTTAGGGGAATCCCTAGAGCAGGCTTGCTTGGTTCATGGCGTGGATGCCGATGAAATGGTGCAGAAGCTGAATGAAATGGCTTCTTCCGACGAATCGAAAACAGACCAGAAATAAGGTTTAGTACGGTGATGAATGGCCGCCCGGCTTTTTGGTTGGGCGGCCGTTCGGTTTGGAGGTCTAGATGAAACTCTTTTCGCTCGGCGCAAGGCTTGCACTCTGTGCTTCTATGGTACGGCAAGGAACCACGCTGGCGGACGTTGGAACCGATCATGCTTATCTTCCGGTTTGGCTTGCGTTACAGGGCGTTATCCGGAGTGCCATAGCGGTTGATATAAGACCCGGGCCATTGGAACGGGCAAAACAGAACATTGCAAAGTTCAAAGTGGGGGAGCAGGTGAAAGCCCGCCTTTCCGACGGCCTCGATGAAGTCAGCCCGGAGGAAGCCGATGATATTGTAATTGCCGGCATGGGCGGTGAAATGATTTTGAACATCGTCGGGCGAGCCGCGTGGCTACAAAATCCGGAAAAGAATCTCATCCTTCAACCGATGACGAAAGAGGAAGAGCTTCGTCGGGGACTTTTGGAGCTTGGTTTTTCCGTGCGTCAGGAGCAGGCTGTGCAGGAAGACTACCATGTTTACACAGTCATGCGCTGTGTTTATTCTCCCGAGTGGAAGCCGCAAAATGACGCACTTTTTCCATACATCGGTCTGCTGACCGGAGATACACCGGCAAGTCGGGCATATCTGGAGCGCGAGAAAAAACGTTTGAAAAACTATATCAGGGGCCTTGAAGCTTCAGGCGACGGTTCCGGTGCCTCAACGCTTCTTGAACTCTGTGAGCAACTGGAAGCGATGCTGGAAGAACAGCAAAAGGAGCGAAAACCATGACAACGGTTCAGGATATTTTTCAGTATATTGACAGCTTTGCACCTTTTCAGACCCAGATGAGTTTTGACAACTGCGGCTTGCAGGCCGGAGATCCTCAGGCAGAAGTACATTCGGTTCTTTTGGCGCTGGACATTACTCCTGCCGTCGTTGAGGAGGCTGTTCAGAAGAACGCACAGCTCATCGTGAGCCATCATCCGGTCATCTTCAATCCATTGCGAACGCTGACGGCAGACACAGTGCCTTATCAGCTTGCACGGCACGGCATAGCCGCAATATGCGCACACACAAATCTTGACCTTGCACCCGGCGGGGTGAACAGCTGCCTTGCAGAGCGGCTCATGCTAACCGATGTGCGTCCTTTGGCCTTGGATGTGCCGTCAGGACTGGCGGCAGCGCTTTGTGGCCAGACAACGCGCAGCTTTTCACCGAGCGAATTTGCCGCCTTTGTTAAGAAACAACTAAACTGCGACGGGCTTTTCTACACAGACGGTGGAAGGCCGATTCGCAAGGTGGGCCTGTGCAGCGGTGCAGGTAGCGAGTATCTTGAAGATGCCGCCATTAACGGCTGCCAGGCATTCGTAACCGGAGAAGCAAAGCATCATGAGCTGCTCAATGCGGAAAATTTTGGAATAACCTTGGTGGTAGCCGGGCACTATTTTACGGAGGATGTTGTCATTGACCCCTTGATGGAACGCTTGGAAAAGCAATTCCAAGATGTTATATTTCAAAGGGCACAGGCATCACACTGCCCGGCGGCATATTTGTAACTAAACTAAAGTGAGGGCAATCAAATGGCTCTTGATGGAGCTTTTTTAAGACATATAAAGTGTGAGCTGGAGGATAATGCACTCGGTTCCAAGGTGGATAAAATCTACCAGCCGAACCGCGACGAGCTAGTCTTTTTTTTGCGCTCGCGCAGCGGAATCCGGAAACTGTTGCTTTCCGTGCGTGCAAACAGCGCACGCATTAATTTTACGGAGCAAATTCCCGAAAATCCGAAGGAACCGCCCATGCTTTGCATGCTGCTTCGCAAACGGCTGGTCGGCGCGCGCCTTGCTGGAATCCGGCAGCCGCAGCTGGAGCGCCTGCTGTGCTTTGACTTTGAGACAATCAACGAGCTCGGCGATGAAATCACACTGACGCTGGTTGCTGAAATCATGGGGCGTTACAGCAATGTGATTTTGGTTGACGAAAAAGGAAAAATCGTCGATGCACTCAAACGTGTTGACGCATCAATGTCCTCAGAACGCTTGGTTCTGCCCGGAATTCCGTATCAACTTCCCCCGCCGCAGGATAAACTCTGCTTACTCACAACGGATGTCCGCGAGATTGCGGACCGCGTTTGTGCGCAACAGGCAGGCGTGAGCCTTTCAAAAGCACTCTTGAGCGTACTTCAGGGCGTTTCCCCCATTGTCTGCCGTGAAGTGCAGCACCGCACCGCTCGCGGCGCTGATGTGCGGGTGGGGGAGATGACTCCCGAGCTGAAAGAGCGGCTTGTCTTTTTCCTCGGCAGATTGGCAGAAATCGTAAAAAACGCGGACGGAACTCCGTTTATGGCAGTGAACCCGCAAAAGAAGCCGGTCGATTTCACGTTCTTTGCACCGCAGCAGTATGGCACAGCGGCAATTGTGAGCCAGAAAGGCAGCTTTTCGGAACTGCTGGATGATTTCTACGGGGAACGCGACCGCATCGAGCGGATGCATGTACGCTCCCAGGGAATTTTAAAGGTCCTGACTACCGCGTCGGAGCGCCTGAGCCGGAAAATCAATGCACAGCAGGCAGACCTAGAACGCTGTGCGAAAAAAGAAGAACTCCGCATGTGCGGCGACCTTCTGAACGCGAACCTGTATCGGCTCAAAGAGAATGTTCCGTATGTTGACCTGCCTAATTTTTATGAGGAAGGACAGCCTACTGTAAGAATTAAACTGAATCCCGCCCTGACACCTTCCCAGAATGCGCAGCGGTATTATAAGGAATACCGCAAAGCAAAAACTGCAGAAGAGGTGCTGGCGGTACAAATCCGCGAAGCAAAGCAGGAACTTGCGTATCTTGACACGGTTTTTGAGGAACTCAGCCGTGCGACCGGCGAGCGAGACCTTGCCGAAATACGTGCGGAGCTTGAAGAGCAGGGATACATCCGGGTTCAGAGAGGGGCAAAGAAGCAGAGCCAGACGCGCGGCGCCATGGAATTCCGCTCAACGGACGGATTCCGGATTCTTGTTGGCAGAAACAATCGTGAAAACGATGTCCTGACGCTGAAAATGGCCAAGAAGAACGACCTTTGGTTCCACACGAAGAACATCCCGGGTTCCCACGTTGTGCTCTTCTTAGAAGGGAAAAAGCCCACGCAGCGGGCCATAGAAGAAGCCGCGATGCTTGCGGCCTGCTTCAGCCGCGGCAGAGATTCTTCCAATGTTGCGGTGGATTACACGGAAGTTCGCCATGTCAGCAAACCACAGGGTTCCAAGCCCGGAATGGTTATCTATGTTGCGAACAAAACGATTTTTGCGGTTCCCGACCGCGAAGCGGCGGAAAAACTCCGTGTGACAAGATGATTTGGCAGTCGGTGACAATCGTGATATAATTGCTAGTAATAATTTTTTCACGAAAAGTCCGGAGGGTGAATTCATGTCAGCAGATCGGCTAAACGCGAAACATTTAATTTGGGATACGATTTTTTTCGGCACTGCTCTGTGCCTGATGCTTACAGCCTGCCTGATGGCGGTTGTCGGCAGTGAGGAAACAGCGGCCTGCACGGTGTTTGTTGCCAATGCGGTTTTGAATATTGCAATTTTTCAGAATTTATTCCGAAATGCCAGGCGCGATTTTCCGCTAATTTTGTTTATGTTCTCTTATGATCTGCTGCTCCTCGGACGCGTGTACAGCGTTTTTTTAAGGTGCTACTCCATGATTCTCTCATACCTCGAAGCGGAAAATTTCTATAATCTTTTTCTTGCGCTGATGATTGTTACCGTCGCACAGCTCACGGTTTATGCTGCCTACAAACTTGCAGCGCCGCTTTTCTGGAAACGGGAAAGGGCTATCTGTGAAAAAGGTGTACAAGCAGTCACCCAAAGCCCCATTATACCAATCATTCGGCAAATCAGCGTCGTCGTGTTGCTGTTCAGTTCGGTAGCATCGTTCTACATGCTGTTTCAGATAATACTCCTTGTCTTTCAGCACGGTTACCGCGGTTCTTACGTCATGAATAACTCTTCGGTTCCTTCCGTTATCAGCCGAATGTCTGCCTTTTTTGCTCCGTCGTTTGCCGTGTTTCTTGCAACACTCCCAAATCGGAAGCAGATGTGGTTCCCGTTGGTCATTTATAGCGCCTATATGCTTACTTCTCTGTTTACGGGACGGCGAAACATTTTTGTCTGCGAATTGCTTATGCTGCTCATATATGCGTTTCTTCGGGTCGTATTGAGCAGAAAAGGCAAGCTTGCATTATCAAAGAAAAAGATTTTGCTTGTGGTGCTGTTCTGTGCAGTCAGCGCCTATATGATGCAACTGGTTGCCTTGATAAGAAACGGTTCCTCGTTTACGGCGAAGGGCTTCTTCGCTACGATTGGAGATTTCATTTATTCGCAGGGAGCCAGTTTCCGCGTTGTGATTCAAACGGTCAACTGTTGGAACCGTTTTGACCATCAGACAGCTTACCAGTATCTGTTCTATCCGTTTGAAAAATATGTTCATAACAATGTCCTGCTCAGTTCTATCTTTGGGTTTGCTCCCATTACGGAAGGGCAGAATATCCGTTTTGTTTCTTCTACCCACAATTTTGCACATGTCATTACGTTCATGGTCAATCCGGCTTATTATCTTTCCGGCGGTGGTTTCGGTACATCGTTTGTTGCGGAAGCCTATGTCGCTTACGGCATGGCAGGCGTTGTGATTGTGAGCGCGATGGTTGGCGTCATTTTCCGTTTCTTTTCTTCCTTGCTCACCCGCAACTGGGTCGTCATTGCGATGGGGCTGATTGCGCTCAAGGATTTTGTTTACATTCCGCGCAATCTCACATTCTCTTGGGTCATCGATGTTTTCAGCATTACTTATCTCGCGTATTACATTGCGGTCTATTTTGCGGCTCTGTTTCTTGCTGGCTTGGCGCCGCATCTGCGGAAAGTCCGTGCTGCTTCGTCACCTTCCTCGGAGGAACTGACATGAAAGTATTGCTGCTCTTAACGAATTCGTTTCCCTACGGAACCGGGGAGAGTTTCCTTTCTCCCGAACTAAATTATGCAGATGGATTCGATAAGATTTATGTCTGCCCGTGCAGCCTCAGCGAGTCATCCGAAAAGACAAGAAAGCTGCCAGAAGGAATCGAATGTATTCCGCTTCATCGGGTTACATTAGGGAAAAAACAGTATCTGCGCCTTGTGTTTCGCCCATGTATTCTGGCAGAGTGCTTCCGACTTCTTCGTGAAAAAAAGCTGACACTGGATCGCGTGCACGAACTCCTGTTTTTTATGAAGAATGCGCAGGAGATTTCCAATGCGTTGAAACAGGCTGTATCCTTTCATCCAGGTGACAGCGTAGTCATTTACAGCTATTGGTTGTACGATGCGGCTGCGGCAGGAGTACTCTTTGCTTCCATTCTTCGCAAAAATGGAGTATCTGTCCGCGTTATTTCACGAGCACATGGGTTTGATATCTACAAGGAGCGAGCAAAGGACTCCTATCTTCCCATGCGAAAGTATCTGTTCAAAAACCTAGACCACATTTATCCATGTTCCGTGGACGGGGAATCGGTGCTGAAAAAAGAAGCTGGAAAGGATGCGGCGAAAATCACTTGTGCCTATCTCGGCACGGAAGACTATGGGGAAGGGCCGCAGAAACGGGAATCGTTTCACATTGTTTCCTGCTCTTACCTCGTGCCCGTCAAACGGGTACACCGGATTATCGAAGCACTAAAGCAGGTAGATTACCCCATCATCTGGACGCATATCGGTTCCGGACCGCTTGAGAAAGAAATCCGCCAAGCTGCGTCGCAGCTTCCCAAGAATGTGAAAGCAGAGTTTTTAGGCACACGCGGCAACGAAGAAATTTTAGCCTATTACCACAGCAATGATATTTCTGCATTTGTCAATGTAAGCTCAAGTGAAGGAATTCCGGTTTCGATTATGGAGGCCGCTTCGTTCGGAATTCCAGTAGTTGCGACCGACGTGGGGGGAACACACGAAATTATTGAGAATGGTACAAACGGCTTCCTGATTCCGAAGAATTTTACATCGCAGGAATTTCTCAATGCCATCGGCAAGATTCGCACCATGAACGATGACGAGTATCACACGCTTTGCCGGAATGCCCGACGTGTCTGGAAGGAAAAATTCAATGCTGCCGATAATTTTCATAGATTTTACGGAGAGATTAGCAAATGAAACTTATGTATTTGACTTTTCAAGAAGATGCACTGCTATATGTCGGCGTAGTCCGCAAAATACGGTGGCAGGTCCACGCGTTTGAACAGCTTGGCTATGATGTGACCTACTCGCTGTTTCGCGGAAATGAGTACCGTTTTACTACGGGAGATCAGACGGAAATCAAGACAATTGCCGGCGGAAGAGGATTGATGAAACAATTTGCGAAGGTGGCGGAGGAGTACCTTTCCTCTCATCGGTTTGATGTCCTTTATATCCGGCTTGACCGCATCAGCTTTGACATCATACGTATCTGCCGCATAGCCCGAAAGAATGGCGCGCAGCGTGTGATTCTTGAATTGCCGAATTACCCGTATCTTGCCGATTACATCAATAGCGTCAACGACGTCCCTCAATTCACGAAACGTGCGTTGCAGCGGTGCCGTGTGCTCGGCTTCGCGGCGGAGGATAGGCTTTCCGGCCTTTTCCTCCGTGGGTTGGTGGACGCTGTGATACTTATCGGGAACCACGCAGACAGCTTTTTCGGCGTGAAAGCCATGAACATCAGCAACGGCATCGACGTAGATGCAATGCAGCCGGTTCCGCAGAAGACGAACCCCAATGAAATCGTCCTGGTTGGTGTCGCGGGAACTCTGTGGTGGCAGGCGTATGACCGCATCCTTGAGGGAATGTACCTTTACAAGAAGGCAAACCCCAATCGCCTGCCGCGGATTCGTTTCATCTTAGTCGGCGGCGATGCGAAAGAAATGCCGGATTTCCGTGCTTTGATTCAGAAATACGGCCTTGAGGACGATGTGGAATGTCCCGGCTTTAAGACAGGCAAAGAACTCGATGAGATATATGCCCGCGCCGATGTCGGCGTTTCAAAACTTGGCTGTTACCGCCGCGGGCTGCAATCTTGTTCTTCCCTGAAAGCCAGAGAATACTGCGCAAAAGGTTTGCCGTATATCTATACCTGCGAAGATTCGCTGGAAGACCAAAAGGTTAAATTTGCACTTCAAGTCCCAAACGACAGCACACCGGTGGATATGGAAGCCGTAGTTCGCTTCGTACAGGAATGCCGTTCTGACCCCAACCTTCCGTTCGCAGAACATCAGTTTGCGAAGGATCATTATGACTGGAAGTCCATCATGAAGCGTGTGCTTGAATTTGCGGGCGCTCATACGGAAGAAAAGAATTAGGAGGTACCACCAATGGAACTCTTTGTCAGCTTTTCGGAAATCATGCACTTTTTCAAAAGAACTTGGATTCGATTCCTTGTTGTAGTCATCGTTTTTGGCGTTGCCTGTTCTTTACTGTCGTTGAAACTGTTCCATCGTACTTATTCTGCCAATTCCACCATTACGCTGAGCTGTGATATTCCGGAGGATGCCGGAACGGATTACCGCCTCCAGTATACGAACATTTTAGCTTCTAGGGTCCAAACGGCAGTTGCCCAAGCAAATACTCATTCTCTTATCGAAAAAACCGCTGAGAAGTTAGGCATTGATTCTTCGGAAATCATTAGCATTGCCGGGGAACAAGTCCTTTCAGCGCCCGTGGTCAAGATTACGGTTCAAACACAAAGCGCAGGCCGTGCAGCAGAGATTTCCGACACAGCCGCTCAGATTTTGGCGGACGGTATTGCTCAGCAGTTCCCTTCTCCAAAGCTGACGGCGACTTTGACCGATAAAGCACAGCCGGCAAAAGCAAGCTCCTCTAAGTCCGCTGTGCTAAAAGCCGGAATTCTAGGCGCAATCCTCGGCTTCTTGATTTACGTAATTTATGGGCTAATTTGTATCCTAGGCGACCGCTCGGTGCGAAACACCCGCTTTGCGGAGGAAGCTTTGAAGATTGACCTTCTTGGGGAAATTCCGCACAGCGGCGGTCGAGAAGCGAAAGAAGATGCATTCCGTAGAATTCGTGCCGCAGCGCTTCATAAACTGGATAACGCAGCGTGCATCGTTGTGGAAAGTGTTTCAGACGGCGACGAGGGCGCAGAAACAGCCGCCGGCCTCGCTGTTTCGCTGGCACGCACCGGAAAGCGGGTGCTTCTTGCTGACGGAGACCTGCGTGAACCGAAGTTGGCAGGTATGTTCCAACTCCAGCCGAAAAAGACTTTCAACGATGTGCTGTCCGGAACCTGCGGGCTAACGGATGCTGTTGCAGAGGTAAAAGGGGTTCCGGGCCTTTCCGTCGTGTGCGGTGCAAAAGCGGAAGAAAGTCCGGCAGACCTTTTTGCAAAGGGATTCGCGAACTTTACCGCCGAGGCGAAGAAACTCTGTGATTATCTTATTGTCTATGCTCCGTCGTCCACGAGGTACCCGGATGCGGAAAATCTGGCTGCCGCTTCCGAAGCGGTCATTCTGAACGTAAAATTCGGTTCTACCTCCTATGTGGCGCTTCGGGATGCGCTGCGCAGAACAACAGAAGCCGGCGGAAACGTTGCGGGCTTCGTTGTTGCAAGCGTGTAACAAATTCATACTATAATTTGAATGCGTTCCGTGCGATCTGCACGGAACGCATTTTTGTGTCTTGTTGCAAAAATCTGCCGGCGGCATAATCCTGCCTTTTTCTCCCATACTAAAGGGCAGGTGATGCAAATGACGATATCATTGATTCGTACGGTTATCCTTTATGCGATTGTCATGGCGGCCGTACGGTTGATGGGGAAAAGGCAGATCAGTGAAATGCAGACGAGTGAACTTGTTGTCACGCTGCTCATTTCAAACCTGGCGTCCGTTCCGATGCAGGAGACGGGCCAGCCGTTGATCAACGGCCTGATTCCGATTGTTGCTCTCGTGATAAGCGAAATTGTTGTGTCAGCCCTCATGGTCAAGCTCCCGATGTTTCGCAAATTGATTTGTGGACGTCCGATTATTGTGATATACGACGGGAAGATCCAGCAGGATGAGATGCGCCGGCTGCGCATGACGACGGAGGATCTTTTTGAGCAGCTGCGCGAGAAGGACGTTTTCAGCATCAAAGACGTCGCCTATGCCATTGTGGAGACAAACGGAAAAATGAGCGTCATCAAGACGCCGGAAAAGGAACAGCCAACAGCAGGCGCTCTGAACGTCGTAGAGCCGGATAAGGGGCTGGAAACCGTCGTGATAAGCGACGGCGTGATTTCCGATTACTCTTTGGCTTTGTGCCGACAGACCCGAAATTGGGTGGAAAACATTTTGGAGAATGAGGGAATTATACTTTCCGATGTGTTTCTGATGACAGCAAATGCGAAAGGCGATTACTTGATTGTGAGGAGAGACCAAACGAAATGAAACGACTGTGGATTGCTCTGGCACTCCTTACACTTGTCATAGCAACCTGCGTCATGGGGATTTCTTATACAAGGCAGATTACAACGCAAATGACACAGACGGTTGAAGAAGCAAAGGCTGCGGAGAAACGCGGTGACGTAAATGCGGCGTATCAGCTCAGCATCACCGCAAAAAACAATTGGAAAAAGGCACACAGCGTGCTTTGCGTCTATATGATACACAGTGACCTGGAAGAAATTGACCAAACCTTAGCCCTTTTGCCGGAGCTTTGTCTCAACGGCGCAAAGGATACCTTCCTTTCGGAATGTGACCGCGGCCTGACGCTCATCTCCAGCTTGGAGGAATCTGTGGCACCTAGTCTTGAGAATGTGTTCTAAAAAAGAAATGCTGCCCTTTTTCGGGCAGCATTTCTTTATTTCGGATAAATATTCCGTGCAAAGTTTTCATAGTTTTCGGAAGCGTTGAAGTTCTTTTCCCAGATTTCCCGGGAAGCTCTGCGCATGGCAGCTCGCTCTTCCTTCGTCTTGCGGCAGAAGGAAGCTATCGTTTCCGCCAAAATCTTCGGGCTTAGGTTGCTGTCAAGCAGATAGCCATTTTCACCGTCGTGTACAATCTCCCGTGTGCCGCCTACGTCGGTTGCGGCGATAGGAATTCCAAACGAACAGGCTTCCATAATGCTAACCGGCAAACCTTCTGAGGTGCTCGTGTTGACAAATAAGTCCACCCGGTTTTGCTGGTAAAATTTCATTAAATCCGAGTTAGCGGTTTCTCCGGCAAAAGTTACTTTCATGAAACTGAGGTTTTCAGCGGCATATTGTTTCAGAGATTCCAATTCACTGCCGCCTCCAAAGTGAATCCATTCCAGATGGAGTTCGCTGTGATTTAGTTCCGCAAGTGCCTGTGCCAGAAGTTCCACGCGTTTAACTGGTGAGATGTGACAGCAGCTTGCAATACGGAAAACGCCGTCTTCTTCATCTGGTCCCATACCGTGGTCTGCTGTTCCGAGGTAACGGGTTGAAATTTTAGCCGCTAGCTCAGGGAAGGAGCGCTTCAAATAGCAAGTTCCGTCCTCAGAACATGGGAACACACCGTTAAGGTTATCCAGAAGATAAGGACGAAGCGGCAAGTATTTTACAGGGCTGAACTCAGGATATAAATCGTAGCGGTGCGCTCGGCTGTAAGCATGGCATTTGCGTGCTTTGCAGTTTTGCTTCAGCTTAATTGCCGCGAGTGCAGTATCGTAAAACCAGTAGCTGTAAAATGTTATGCCGTCAGCCTGCGAAATGTCTGTCTTTTCAAGAATCGCTGAGGCCTTTTTCGCAACTGTAAGGCCTTTTGCGAGAAAGTATGCACGAAACAGGCGCTTTTCCGGCGAGTGTCCAATCGCCAGCTTATCCGCGTCGCTTTCATATTCCTTCGGTATGTGAAAGAAATAGCCCGCGGCAGAACGAAGCAGGGCTTTGTTGACGTCGGAAGCGTAAATTTTGTGTATCTCAACGTTTTCGGGAACGCTGCGTGTTTGTTTTGCGGCGTCTGGTACGGAGGTTGCAATCAAAATCACTTTATCAAATCGTTGCGCTAAGGCGGGGAGCTCATTTTCAATGAATTCTTCGCCCGATGCAAACGGGAATGTCTTCGTCAAAAAAACGAGGCGGCTTTTCATTTCTTTTCAACTCCCAAAACAGCATAAAATAAGCATAACATACAGCACCAAGGAATTCAACCTAGGTGCATTTGCTTTAAGGATAGCGACTGGAACCACAGGAAGATAAGCCTCGCGGCGATCGACAAGGTGAAAAGTGAAATCATTTTCTATGCGGAAATCTGGTAATCGGTTGAAAATCTGCAATTAAATTCTTGACAAAACGCCGCACCGAGCATATAATAACGACAAATAGGAAAACCGTTGAGTAAGAGTAGTAACCCGAGGAAAATGTGCACAAAGAGAGCCGCAGGCGGTGGGATTGCGGCGGAACATTTCGGGCGAATGGGCTTACGAGGGCACGGAAGAACGGCAAAACCAAGTAATCCGTGACGGGAACTTCACCCGTTACCAAGGAAGCGTACATGTTTGTGTACGGAACGAGAGGGCTTCGGCCAAATAGGGTGGTACCGCAGGATTCACTCCTGTCCCTGTAAAAATTACAGGGACAGGAGTTTTTGTTTTACTAGCAAGAGGGGGTGGTGCCAATGAAAGATGGCTGGCACTGGCAAAATCGTAAGAATCAATCTACCACGACCCTATTCTTTGAGAATTTCAGGAGGAATTCACGTATGAATCAGTTTATAAAGAAAGCGCTTGCCGCAGGCATGGCACTCACACTCATAACATCATTCACCGCTTGCTCTTCTTCGGGAGAGAACGCATCTGCAAAATCGGGTGACGGGAATCAAGCGGCAATCGGTGTGATTCAGTACGCAACGCATCCGTCGCTCGACGACTGCTACAAGGGTTTTCTGGAAGGCCTCAAAGAAGGCGGATATGAAGAAGGAAAGAACCTTACAATCGACTTTCAAAATGCACAGGGAGATAATTCAAAATCCGACTTAATGGCACAGACCATGGTGTCCAAAAAATATGACATGATTGCGGCAGTAGCGACGCCGGCTGCCATGTCTGCCTACAGTGCGGCGCAGAATTCCAACATTCCGGTGGTGTTTACTGCTGTTTCTGACCCCGTAAGTGCGCAGCTGGTCAGTTCCCTAGAGAAACCGGAAAGCAACTGCACCGGTTCTTGCGATGTCCTTCCGCTGGAAGCTCAGGTCAAAATGATCCGCGCGTTCCTGCCGAATGCAAAGAAAATCGGCGTTCTTTATACAACGAGTGAGCCGAACTCCGTTTCTCAGCTTGCGAAACTCAAAGAGATTGCTCCAAAATATAATTTTGAAGTTGTAGACATCGGAATCACAAATTCTTCTCAGGTGGCTTCCGGTGCTGCTTCGCTTGTTGCGAAGAAAGTCGATTGTGTCAACAACTTTACTGACAATAATGTCGTCAACAACCTTTCCACGCTGCTGCAGGCGACCGACGCGGCCAATATCCCCGTGTTCGGTTCCGAAGTACAGCAGGTGAAAAACGGATGCCTTGCGGCCGAAAGCATTGACTATGTTGCTCTCGGCAAGGAAACCGGAAAAATCGCTGCCAAGATTCTCAAAGGAGAAGCCACAGCGTCCGAAACACCGGTTTATGTTGTTACGGAAGGAAAACCGGTTTATAATAAATCTGCATTGGAAAAGTTCGGCATTACGCTTCCCTCCGAATATTCCGGAGCCGAAGCCGTAGACTGATAGACATTTATTCTCAGCAATAGCCGGGGTAGGGGATTCCTGCTCCGGCCATGCTGCACTTCATACCCTCTTAATTCTATTAGGAAAGCTGTGATACTGCCACATGGATATTTTCCTCGGTTTAGCAAACGACGTCCTGATGGAGGGCTTTATCTACGCCATCATGGCCATCGGCGTTTATGTCACCTATTCGGTATTGAATTTTCCAGACCTTTCGGTGGACGGTACGTTTCCGCTCGGCGCCTGTGTCACGGGTGCGCTGATTCTTGCAGGTGTAAATCCGTGGGTCGCGTGTGTGATTGCGTTCTTGTGCGGTGCCGTCGCGGGCGGAATCACGGGCTTGCTCCATGTTCGCCTGCACATTACGGACCTCCTTTCCGGAATCTTAGTCATGACGGCGCTCGGAAGCGTGAACCTGATCGTCACGGGCGGAAAATCCATGCTCGCGTATTACAACATGGGAACAATTTTCAAAACAGGGCTTATGGCAAAAGTTCCGAAGTCCGCGCAGAACTGGGCGTATGCCGGCCTTGCACTGCTTTGCTGTGTGGCTGTGAAGATTCTGGTTGACCTTTTCCTAAAGACCAAGACCGGGTTGCTGCTCCGTGCGGCGGGGGATAATCCGCAGTATGTCGTTTCTCTCGGAAAAGACCCGGGAAATATGAAAATCCTCGGCCTGATGATCGGCAACGGCTGTACGGCACTGGCAGGATCTATCCTCAGCCAGCGTTCCGGTTCGGCCAACATCTGGAGCGGGTCCGGCATGGTCGTCATGGCGCTTGCCGCCGTCATCATCGGCACCAGCATTTTCGGACGTTTGAAGTTTATGTCGATTACGCTTGCCGTGATTTTGGGAACTGTCGTCTATAAGCTTTGCTTGGTGCTGGCAATGCAGCTTGGTCTGCCCGCCGATGACTTGAATCTCCTTATGGCGGTCCTTCTGACCGTTGCGCTTGTACTCAATAATCTTGCACCTACGGGTGGAAGGAGGAAGAAACCAGATGTCAACCCAACACAAATCTGAAGAAATTCTGGTGGAACTCAAACACATTGATAAGGTTTTCAATCAGGGAACCATCAGCGAAGTTTCGCTGTTCCACGATTTCAACCTTTCCATCCGCAAAGGCTCGTTTGTTTCCGTCATCGGGAGCAACGGTTCGGGCAAGACGACAGTTCTGAACCTTCTCTGCGGCAGCGTGACTCCGGATGCCGGTGAAATCAAAGTGAACGGCAGAGAAATTAGCCACCTTCCCGAATTTCAACATTCCCGCTTTATCGGCCGTGTATTTCAGAACCCCGCGGCGGGAACCTGCCCGGAACTGACGATTCTTGAAAATTTGTCGCTTGCGGACAACAAGGGCAAGCGCTTCGGCCTCACGCCCGGCGTTTCACGCAAGCGCATTGATTTTTACCGTTCTCAACTGGAACTGCTTCACCTTGGTTTGGAGGATAAACTGAATGTGCCGGTAGCGAGTCTTTCCGGCGGTCAGCGTCAGGCGCTGGCTTTGCTGATTTGTACCTTGACGCCGATTGAACTGCTGATTCTCGACGAACATACAGCCGCGCTTGACCCAAAATCAAGCGAAAATGTCATGGAACTGACAGACCGGTTTATTCGGGAGAAAAACCTTACCGCACTGATGGTGACGCATAACCTGAAATACGCCTTAGCCTATGGAGACCGCCTGCTGATGATGCACCGCGGTACCATTGTTTTGGACTGCGAAGGCGAAGAAAAAGAAAAGCTGGAAATTCGTGACCTGACCGCACGTTTCGACGAAATCAGCCTGGAGGATGGAAATTCAATCTGAACAGCCTTTTCTGAGTAAGCTGTATGGACAAAGAAAGGATTTCGGATATGGAAGCATACAAACAACAATTCATTGAATTCATGGTGAAAGCTGGTGCACTGACTTTCGGCGATTTTATAACGAAAAGCGGCCGCAAAACCCCATATTTCATCAATACAGGCAACTACCGCACCGGCTCGCAGATTGCGAAACTGGGGGATTATTATGCCGAGTGCATCCACCGAAACATCAAGGAGGATTTCGATATCCTATTTGGTCCGGCCTACAAGGGAATTCCTCTTTCCGTTGCCGCTTCGATTTCACTCTACAAACAATACGGGAAAGACGTAAACTACTGCTTTAACCGCAAAGAGAGCAAAGATCACGGCGAGGGCGGAAATCTGGTCGGTTGCAAGCCGAAAGACGGGGACCGCGTTGTCATCATTGAAGATGTGATTACGGCCGGCACCTCAGTCCGCGAGACCATTCCGCTGCTGCAGGCTGCGGCGAAAGTTCAGGTGGTCGGTTTGGTTGTTGCGGTTGACCGCATGGAGCGTGGAAAGACAAACAAGACGCCGGCGGCGGAAATCTATGAAGAGTTCGGCCTGAAAACCTATCCGATTGTTACAGTGCGTGAGATTATTGATGCACTATATGGCAAAGAGATTGACGGCCGCGTCTATTTGGATGATGTGCAGAAAGCAAGAATGGAAGCTTACCTCGAGCAGTATTGTGTTCAGTAAATAAGAACAGCCGGAGCGTTATGGCGACACTCCGGCTGTTTTTGCAAGATTGGCAACAAAAAACGATGCAGTCTTTCGGCTGCATCGTTTTTAAGTCCAGAATGAAATCAGTCGCTGCTGAAGGGCAAAAGTGCGAGATGACGCGCACGCTTAATCGCGACAGTCAACTGACGCTGATGATGTGCGCAGGTTCCGGTAACACGGCGGGGAAGAATCTTAGCGCGCTCGGAAATGTAACGGCGCAGTTTTGCAACATCCTTGTAGTCAATGGTCTCGACTTTGTCGACGCAGAAGCTGCAGACCTTTCTGCGGCCTTTGCGTCCACCGGGACGATCATTTTTATCAGCCATGAGATAATTCTCCTTTCTATCAAACAAATCAGGCCGTTTTGTTAGAACGGCAGGTCGTCGTCGGACGGAATTTCTTCAAAATCATCCGCATTGCCGCTGGAATATGCGGGAGCCGGCCGCTCCGTCTGACTGGCCAGATTATCCGGACCAGCGAAGTGGTTTGTGCTGGAAACTCCGTCACGCTTCGGCTCGGCGAAATGAACATTGTCCGCGACGATTTCGAAAGCTTTGCGTTTGTTGCCTTCTTTGTCGGTGTAAGACCTTGTCTGGATCGACCCCTGAACGGCCACAAGCTGACCTTTCCGGAAGTACTTGCAGACAAACTCGGCGGTATTGCGCCAAGCGACAATATCAATGAAATCCGTCTGGCGCTCAGCACCGGACTTCACATAAGAACGGTCTACGGCCAGAGTAAAGCTGGTTACGGAAACACCGTTCGGTGTCTGCCTCAGTTCCGGATCCGCGACCAAACGCCCCATCAAAACAGCAACATTCAGCATTTCATTCACGCTTCCTTTTTCTCTTCGGCTTTCGGCTTGCTGGGAGCTTCTTTCTCCTTCTTAACAATCAGAGAACGGAGAACGCCGTCTGTGATGTTATAGACGCGGTCAAGCTCTGCAGTGAATTCCGGAGCACTTGTGAAACTGATAAGCGTGTAGTAGCCTTCTTCTTCTTTGTTGATAGGATAGGCGAGTCTGCGCTTGCCCCACTCGTCGACATTGTCAATCGTGCCATGAGCAGCAATCAGTTCTTTGAACTTGTTTACTGTGGCAGCAATGCCTTCTTCTCCGAGCTTCGTGGACAGGATAAACACTGTTTCATAGGAATTTTTGACTTCGGGCATTGATTTACACCTCCTTTTGGACTTTAGGCCCCCGTTGCCGCCGGGAGCAAGGATAAAACCCATTTAGGGTTAACCTAAAATATTATATCAGCCGAAAAAGTCTGCGTCAAGCAAATATTTTGCTCAAAGTGTTTTCGCAATTTCTTTCAGATAGGCTCGGAAGTCATTCCCGATTTCAGGATGATTCAGTGCGACTTCAACCTGCGCTTTCATGATGCCGAGTTTATTGCCCATGTCATAGCGGGTGCCGGTAAAGTCCACAGCAATCATACCGTCTCTGCGGGCAAGCGTGCGCATGGCGTCGGTCAGCTGAATTTCATTGCCTGCACCAGGTTCCGTGTTTTCCAGAATATCAAAAATATCCGGAGTCAGCACACAGCGCCCGAGAATGGAGTAAAGCGACATAATCTTGTCCGGTGACGGTTTTTCAATCATATCCGTGCAGCGGAAAATGTTGTCGTGTAGGGGCTCAACTTTCAGGGAACTGTATTTCGTAATTGCCTCTTTTGAGACCTTGTTTACACCTACGACGCAGAGCCCGTATTCTTCATAGGCGCGAATCAGCTGCCCGCAGGCAGGGTCTTCTCCGATAATAACGTCGTCGCCGTAGAGCACAGCAAACGGTTCGTTGCCGACAAAAGATTTTGCCTTGCTGACGGCATGCCCGAGGCCGCGTGTCTCTTTTTGGCGGACAAAATAGATGTTGGCCATGTGAGCTATGTCAACGATTTTATCGAGAATTTTCTGCTTTTCAAGTCCACCGGATTCCAGCCTGGACTCTAGTTCCGGAGCGCGGTCAAAATGGTCCTCAATCAATCCCTTGCCGCGGTTCGTAATAATCAGAATATCCGTGATTCCAGCGCGGACCGCTTCTTCTACAATGTATTGAATTGCAGGCTTGTCCACAATCGGAAGCATTTCCTTAGGCATGGACTTTGTTGCCGGCAGAACGCGGGTACCGAGTCCCGCCGCGGGAATGACTGCTTTTGTAACTTTCATAAAATAAACAACTCCTGTTCGTAAAATCAGCTCAGCTAAGAATCAGCTCAGTTAAAGAATGTAAATAAGAAGGAAGAAGCATAATACAAGCGTAGTGGCAAGCACGGTATTCATGCCGCCTTCCTGTTGAAGACGAATCGAATAGTCACTTGGATTTTCCGTTTCCGCTTGGATTTTTTTGATTTGAGTAACGCAGTTTTTCAGATATAGCCGATTGGCGAGGATGCCGGAGATCAGCATGATGGCAATCTGGCCCAAGAAGAACAGCATCGGTGAAATTACAACCAGCTTTTGAAGCGGGGAAAGCTGAGCAATTAGATTCATCAATGCGTTTTGCTGAGCTGTCGTCATCGAGTAATAATCGTTGGTTGTGACGCCGGCGAGAGCAAAGAGCTTCTGGTAAAGCGGAGCAGTGTAATCCCTGGAAACAATGATGTATGCCGAAAAGAGCACTGCCTGCAAAGCGGTGAATATACTGCCAATCCAATACATTTTGCGGTAAAGCATCCAGATTCCTTGGAGAAGGAAAGCCGAAAAGTTAAACCGGTTTCTGCCGAAACGGCTGATTGCCATAAAGACCGGCAGGTAATACGGTGTGTTGCCCTGAACGAATTTTGCTATGTCACCGGCCGGAATTCCTTCTATCGGTTCATTGGGGGAAACGCCGCCCAGCGGGTCGAACAAAAAAGGAAAACCATAGTCTGGCGGTATATTGTTGCCATTCTGCGGCGGATAACCGTTCTGGGGCGGAATTCCCCAACCGTACCTCTGCTCCTGATTTTCCCGGTCCTGATTCTGATATGGAAAGGAGGTATCCCTCGGAGGTGTATTTACCTCGGAAAAGGAGTGACCGCAGTGCGCACAAAAAAGCGCATCTTTAGCGTTGACCGCACCGCAGCGGGGGCAGCGCTTTGTTTCCTCCTGAGGCGACTCCTCGTGTTCCGGCGGATGCCATGCGTCAGGCGTTCCGTGACGGTCGGTATAAATACACTGCCCAACTTTTTTGTAGCACTCCCTATGGTAGGGTGCTCCGCACTGTGGGCAGACTACAATATCATCACCTGCAGAAAAAGGCTTTTCGCAGATGGGACATTTCATCCCAGTAAAATTCATTATCCAAAACCTCCTATCCACTATATATTTCATTGTAACGAAAACAACAGAAAACTTCAACGATTTCCGCTGGAAGTTTTCAATACATTCACAAATTCTAACATCTCGCCGCGGGCGAATCATGCCGTAAAAAAGGCCTCTGAAATTTTTTTGACTTTGCATACAGATTATCTTATAATTAAACTTCAGAGTAACTCGACTGAAGGATGATGATATGCTTCAATTTGAAGAACTGAAACTCTCGCTCCAAGGGCTTGAGCCTGAGCTCAGAGACCTGGCGGAAGCGCTTGGTCTCGATGCCATGCGGAAAGAAATCATGGAGCTAGACCAGAAGGCAACAGCGCCGGATTTCTGGGATGACATGGAGCGGTCGCAGAAAGTACTGCAGCGTTCCAGTTCGTTAAAAAATAAAATCGAGAAATATGAGAAGCTGTGCAGTGCTTACGATGATCTTCTCACCCTGATTGAGCTTGCTGATGAGGAAGGCGATTTATCGCTTCTTCCGCAGGCCCAGGAAGAATTTGAAAATTTCCGCAAAGAGCTTGAAAGTCAGCGCTTGACAACTCTCCTTACGGGAGAATATGATTCCAAAAACGCCATTTTGACCTTTCACGCGGGCGCAGGCGGCACCGAAGCGCAGGATTGGGCCATGATGCTTTACCGCATGTACAACCGCTGGGGTGAACGCCATGGATTTACCGTAAAGACATTGGATTTGCTCGAAGGCGAAGAAGCGGGCATTAAGAGTGCAAGCATTCTTCTGGAAGGGGAGAATGCCTATGGGTTCATGAAGAGCGAGGCCGGCGTTCACCGTCTTGTTCGTATCTCTCCGTTCGATGCCTCGGGCCGTAGGCACACTTCCTTTGCTTCGCTGGAAGTTATACCAGAAATTGACGATACCATTGACGTGGAAATAGACCCGGCTGATATTAAAATGGATGTATTCCGTTCCAGTGGCGCCGGCGGCCAGAAGGTTAATAAGACGTCTTCGGCTGTTCGTCTGACGCATATCCCGACCGGAATCGTTGTTTCGTGTCAGGTGGAGCGCAGCCAATACCAGAACCGTGAAGTCGCTATGCGCATGCTGAAATCGAAATTGATGGAAATTAAGGAGCGCGAACATCTCGAGCGCATTGAAGACATCAAGGGCGTCCAGAAAGAAATTGCATGGGGCAGTCAAATTCGTTCTTATGTTTTCATGCCGTACACGTTGGTGAAAGACCACCGTACCGGCTACGAGAACGGCAACATTGATGCCGTCATGGACGGCGACTTGGACGGCTTCATCAACGCATACCTGAAAATGCAAAGTCAGGGAGAAATCAAAAAACAACCCCAGGGCGCTTAATAGCCAAATTACAAAGGGACAGCGTTTGCTGTCCCTTTCAGCCTGTCGAAAAAGTCCAGTGAAAGCTGGGCTTTTTCGTTGTAAAATGGTAAAATATAGACAGGTGATGAAAGATGCTGGAACGGGAAAAACTACGCAGAGATGCAGTGGAATTTGTGAATACAGACCTATTGGTGCCGGGAAATCATCTGCTGCGAAAGATTGACAGCGCGGTAGATTTTAGCCATATTTATGATTTTGTAGAAGATTTGTATTGTGAGGGCAACGGTCGTCCTAGTGTGGACCCGGTCGTCCTGTTTAAGATTGTTCTGATCCAGCATCTGTACGGAATTCCCTCTTTACGCCGGACGATGCAGGAAATCAATATGAATATCGCGTATCGGTGGTTTCTGGGATATACACTGAACGAGGAGCTGCCGCATTTCTCCACTGTGAGTTACAATTTTAAGCACCGGTTCACAGAGGAAACCGTGGAGCAGGTGTTTTCGTGGATTTTGCAGGAGGCAAATTACGCCGGATATTTGGAGCCGGAAGCAGTATTTGTGGATGGGACGCATATCAAAGCAAACGCCAACATCAACAAAAAGATCAAAAAGGCAGTTCCTCAGGCGGCAAAGCGATATGCCTCAGAATTAATGGAAGAGGTTAACGCTGACCGGGAAGATCATGGGAAGAAGCCATTCGACAGTACTCCGAAACCGCCGAAGGAAAAAGAAATCATGGTGTCCAAAACAGACCCGGAAAGCGGGTTGTTCCAAAAGGGAGAACACAAGAAGTGCTTTGCCTACGAAGCACATACGGCCTGCGACAAACACAATTTTGTCCTTGACGTTGAGGTGACTCCGGGAAACGTACATGACAGTGTAGCATTTGACGCGGTCTATGGCAAAGTGACTCAACGGTTTCCTGAAATTGAAACGGTGGTGGCGGACGCCGCATACAAAACGCCGCATATCTGTAAACGGGTGTTTGACGACGGGCGGGTACTTTCCACAGCATACAAGCGGCCAATGACCAAAGCAGGAAATCTGGAATGGTGGAAGTATGTATACGACGAATATTATGACTGTGTGATCTGCCCGGAATATCAGGTTCTGCATTATGCAACAACCAACCGTGAGGGATACCGGGAATACAAAAGCCGGAGTTACATCTGCGAAAAATGTCCATTCCGTTCTCGCTGCACCGAGAGTAAAAGCTGTACGAAAACCGTAACGCGGCATGTGTGGCAGGATTATGTGGAGCTTGCGGAAGATATCAGGCACACACCGAAATACAAAGAGCTTTACAAAAAACGAAAAGAAACCATTGAGCGTGTCTTCGCCGATGCAAAAGTGAAATATGGGATGCGGTACACGCTCTACCGGGGCTTAACTCAAGTGACGAATTGGGTTAAGCTTAAGTTTGCTGCCATGAATCTCAAAAAGCTGGCAATGTGGAAATGGAGGGATGGCCATCCCTCCGGGTTTTTATTGATTTTACTTTGCTTATTTTCCTATCCTGCATATTATCAAGAGAACCCATCCTTCGTTTAACCGCGTTGGATGGGTTCTTCGACAATCTGAAAGGGACAGCGTTTGCTGTCCCTTTTCTTTATGTAATTTTATCTGATACTTTCAGTCCTTTTGTTCCGGAAGATGCTTGCCGCGTTCCGTCAAAGCCTTCTGCTGGCGAATATCCCGTCCCACGAATGCAATGCGGTCGTAGCTGCCAATGATTCGGGAGGCAAAGCGCTCGGAATAAAAGTCAGCCATTTCCTTTGTTGTGAGGTTTGTGCTGATGATAGTCGGTTTTTCCAACAGCAGGCGGGAATTGATGATGCTGTAAATAGCGGAAGTGGAAAACGAATTGCGGAATTCCGTCCCGAGGTCATCGAGAATCAGAAGGTCGCAGCTTTGCAGGGAGTCCATAGCCTCCGTGTCGTTATCCCGTCCAAAGTGTTCGTTTTCGAGCTTGGTAACGAGATTGCTAACGGAGGAGTAAACAACGCCGTATCCCTTCTGAATCGCCACGTTGGCAATGGCGAGCGAAAGGTGGGTTTTCCCAAGTCCGGTGTTTCCCGTCATAATGACATTTGGGGATTTCAGGCTGAATTGGCGCGCGTAGTTGATGCAGTATTGCAGCGTATTCCGCATGATGCTTCGGTCGCTTGGGCGGCCTTCCTGCGGTTCGTCGGAATAATAATTCAAAGAAAAGCTCTCGAACGTAGAAAGAGACAGCGGCGTCAAAGCGTTCAGCCGCTGGTAGGATTCCGTGCGGAGCAGCTCCTTCATGCAGGAACACATTAATCCGTCAACATAGCCGGTGTCTCGGCAGACGGGGCAGTGGTAGTTCGGTTCTAGACTTGATATTCCATGAGCCTGCATCAGTTCTTTTAGTTCTTTCTGGAGACTCAGGTTCTTTTCTTTCAGTGCTGTCAGCGCTTGCGCGGCGTTTTTTCCGCTCAGAACGGCTTTTGCGGCGCTGACGGAAGTGCTGCACAGCGTGCGTTCAATCTCTTCCGCACGGGGGCAGGCGCGGTAAAAAGCCTGCCTGCGCTTTTCTGCTTCTTCTTCTGCACGCCGGCGGCGCTCTCGGAGCTTATTTTCCGCTGCCGCATAAATCTCTCTGCCGTACCCCAATGTCCTTTCACCTCTTCATGTTGTCGTAGATGCTTGTCCGTTCGTATTCATCAATATCGAAGCTGTACTGTTTTTTCTGCTCCGATTTCGTGCCTTTTGTTTTTCCGGATACCGCAGTGTTTCGTTCCATCCGTTCATCGGCTGCCTGTTTCGGCGTCTTGATTCCGGCTTTGTACCACCGCTCCAGAATACTGTTCATGTAGGCGGTTTGGTATTTTCCAGCTCCGTCAATCGTTCGGTCATAGGCTTCTCGAATCATCTCGGGGGAAAATTTCCATCGGTTTACCCAGATAGGAGCGAATTCTTCCTCACGCTTAGAGGGTGCTCGGTGCGGAATGCCAATGGCTTGTTCCACGATTCGCCAAGCCTTCTGTTCCTCAGAAAGGAGGCGAAGTCGTTCCTCGGCCTTTTCATGCGTCGTAATTCCCTCGTCGGCCCAGTTCATGGCAACTTTCTCTATGTAGCGCATATTTCCCTTGCCGATGCTCACGGCATACTGCATCAGCATGATGATGACATCGGAAGGAAGCCCAAAATCGTCGTGAATCATAAGCAGCGTTGCAGATTCTCCGCTTGAAATCAGCCGCCCCAAAATTTCCTGCGCTGTCTGCATCAGGCAGGCAATTTCCTCCGATTCTTCCATCCTCTTTGCCACAAAAGCACTGTCCGGCTTTTGAGGACGCGATAACACGCGCTTGGGGCGTTCTGGGGATGTCTCCGCAGTTTTCATTTCCGGCTGGAACGGAACGTCTTTTTCAACAGGTTTTGTCGCTTCCGGAGCAGGAGAAGGCGTAATAACATTGTCGCGTGAAACGATGACGCCGGTTTCCTGCCAGTAAAGCAAGGCATCTTTCACATCTGCACAGTCAATCCCGAGTGCGTGTGCGATATCCTCTGCTTCAATCGTTTCCCCGGCGTGGCGGAGAACCCAAAGCAGAACTTTCAACTGCACGGAACCTGCCAGCTTGATGTTGTTATCCACAACGGAGCAGGGAACAGCAAAAACAGAGTTCCAAACACCGAGATTAATGGTAAAACTCATAACTTCACTCTTTCCGGATCAAGTAATCTTTGCTGTTATTATAGCATAGCGGTGAAAAGAGTAAAATACAAAAAATGTGTCAGAATCGGAAGAAATCTCTGCCCGGAAATTGCAGAAGGCAGCGGCTTCCTGCTGTTTGCTGCCCGGAGCTAAAAAGAGTGAAAAAGGTGCTTGACAAAACGACGAAATGCGGTTATAATGGACGAGTCGCTGAGCGTTGCAAAAAGCAAATATGCGAACGTAGCTCATCTGGTAGAGCGCCACCTTGCCAAGGTGGAGGTAGCGGGTTCGAGCCCCGTCGTTCGCTCCAGTAAGCCGGTTTTTTAACCGGCTTTTTTGTTTTGTGGGCTATACGGCTATTGCTGGAAAGGACTCTGCTTATGACGTCAAAACAGTGAAAAATTTCTTTCTCGTCGAATCCTTATTCATCAAATCCTCATATTGTAATTTCCTGTGATATACGGTACAATTATATAAAATCTTTATTTCGCTGAATTGTTTTCTGTGCGGCAGCAGTCTGGTTGTCATCATTCGGAAGGCTGTGCAGGAAAGGACATAGCAAAAGCTCACAAAAGCAGCCATATCGGTTCGCAATGAGGCACCCGGAGGTTTTCGGGTGTTTTTCTTTGCGAGTTTTGTAATTTCGTATAATATATGTTATAATAAAAATTACGCTTTTTGTAAAAGGAAGGCGGTTTCCAACTGGCCGCTTGAAACCAGTTCAAATAGAAGAGGGATAAACTGCATGGATGTCAGAAATGATTTGAGAAACGTAGCCATCATCGCGCATGTCGACCATGGCAAAACTACCCTTGTTGACCAGTTGCTCCGTCAGAGCGGAGTGTTCCGGTCCAACGAGGTCGTCGAAGAGCGCGTGATGGATTCCAACGCGCTGGAGAGAGAACGCGGAATTACCATTCTTGCCAAAAATACAGCGGTCCACTACAAAGATGTGAAAATCAATATTGTTGACACGCCCGGCCACGCCGATTTCGGCGGGGAAGTGGAACGCATCCTGACGATGGTGGACGGGGTTCTTTTGCTTGTCGATGCCTTTGAAGGCTGCATGCCGCAGACGCGTTTTGTCTTGAAGAAAGCGCTCAGCCTCGGTAAAAAGCCCCTAGTTGTCATCAATAAAATCGACCGCCCCGGTGCAAGGCCGAAAGAAGTTGTCGATGAGGTCATTGATCTGTTCATCGAATTAGGCGCAAATGAAGATCAGCTGGAGTTCCCTGTTATTTACGCTTCCGGCCGCGACGGCTATGCGACTGAGGATCCGAATGTACCCGGAACCGATATGAGGCCTCTGTTTGAAGCAATTCTGAAGTACATTCCTGCGCCGCAGGGTGTTTTGAACGGCCCGATGCAGGTTCTGTTCTCCAACATTGACTACGATGATTATATCGGCCGCATCGGCATCGGCAGGGTTGAGCGCGGCAGCGTTCATGTCGGCGATAGCGCTGTTATCTGCCATCGTGACGGAACCACGAACAATGCCAAAGTTACAAAGCTCTATCAGTTCGAGGGATTAAAGCGCGTAGAGGTCGAAGAAGCAAAACTTGGCGATATTGTCGCTGTTTCCGGCGTAACCGGACTGAATATCGGCGAAACCATCTGCGCGCCGGATTGCATTGAACCGCTTCCGTTCGTCAAGATTGATGAACCGACCGTGTCGATGCTGTTTATGGTTAACGACAGCCCGTTTGCCGGTAGAGAAGGAAAATATGTCACTTCTCGCAATCTTCGCGACCGCCTGTTCAAAGAGATTGAAACCAATGTGGCTTTGCGTGTCGAAGAAACAGATTCCACCGATACATTTAAAGTATCCGGCCGCGGTGAGCTGCATCTTTCTATTCTGATTGAGGAGATGCGCCGTGAGGGCTACGAGTTCCAGGTTTCCAGCCCGACGGTTATTTATAAGGAAATCGACGGTAAGAAATGTGAACCGATTGAACTTCTGATGATTGAAGTTCCGGATTCCTATGTCGGTATCGTCATGGAAAAACTCGGTGCCCGCAAAGCTGAGCTTCAGAATATGGGTACACGCAACACGGGCGTTACGCACCTTGAATTCAAGATTCCTGCGCGCGGTTTGTTGGGCTATCGCCAGGAATTCCTAACGGATACCAACGGCAACGGCATCATGAATAATGTCTTCGACTGCTATGAACCGTACAAGGGTGACATCACCACCCGTTCCTCCGGTTCGCTGATTGCTCATGAAACCGGTGAAGCAACCGGCTATGGCTTGTTCTATGCGCAGGACCGCGGCAGATTGTTCATTGGACCCGGTACCGAAGTCTACGAGGGGATGATCGTCGGAGTCAGCCCGAAGTCAGACGATATTACCGTCAATGTCTGCAAGAAGAAACATGCAACCAATACGCGTGCAGCCGGTTCCGATGAGGCGCTAAAGCTGACTCCTGCAAGCGAAATGAGCCTTGAGCAGTGCCTCGAATTCATTAAGCCGGATGAACTTGTTGAAGTAACTCCGAAGAGCATCCGCATGCGCAAGAAAATCCTGAATAAAGAACAACGCATGAAGCTTGCTGCACGAATGAAATAAGCGATTTTATGAATTTTGTAGTACTTGACCTTGAGTGGAACGGGGCTTACAGCAAGCGCATCAAGCGCTTCATCAATGAGATTATTGAGTTCGGCGCAGTACTCGTCGATGAAGATTTAAATATCCTTGATACCTTCGATGTCCTAATCCGCCCACAGGTCGGCAAAAAAATAAGCGGGGAAGTCAGTACCCTTACGAGCATCACGGATGAGGACCTTGAGGACGGCTTGCTTTTTATGCAGGCTGTGAGCAAATTCTCAAAATGGGCGCGCGATGCTGTCGTTATGACGTGGGGCACCTCGGATATTCTCACGTTAATTGAAAATTGCAGGTATTTCTGCGGAAACGGCAGAATTCCGTTTCTGAGCCGATATGTCGACCTACAGAAATATTGTGAATCTATGCTGGAAACGGAAAAATCCGGTCAGCAGATGGGCCTGAGCACAGCGGCGGCGCTCCTCCATGTTGACGAGAACGAGTTCGACCACCACAGGGCCCTCGGCGACAGCTTGCTCACTCTTGCGTGCCTGAGGAAGATATACACCCCGCAGACTTTAAAGCCGTTCATTCAGGATGCACGTTCCGATGAATTCTATAACAGAATGGAGTTCCGAACTTCTACAATCTGCGATCTTAGTCATCCGTTGATTCGCCCGCAGCACCTTGCCTTTTATTGTGTTAACTGCGGCAGACGAGCGAGGAGAATCAGCGAGTGGCAGCTCCGTAATAAAAGCTTCCGCGCTGTATTCCGCTGCAAACATTGCGGCACCGAATTTTACGGAAGAGTACAGTTTAAGCTGAAATATGAAGGGCTTTCCGTGAAAAAGAAAATCACCCCTGTGCAAGAGAAGCAAGATGAAAGCGGCGCCGCGGATTCTAAAAGCAGCCCAGCAAATTATGAAGATTCTCCAAAAGGGACATCCAAAGCATAGCGCAGACTCATACACAGAGCATAATAATTAGAAGCTGTTACGGCCAGTTTTATGAATGGAACGAGCCGTAACAGCTTTTTTATAAGCAGCTGGCTATAAATTATAAAAAACACTTGACTGGCTATGTCAAGAGAAGTTCGCAATTTGGGGACTCCACGAAATGAATTAAGCTGCGCTTAGCAGAAGTGTCTGAATCGATTTGGGATTCAAATATGCTCTGGAAACGGACCAGTCTTCAGCGTATTCCATGAGATATGTTGTAACCAACCGCAGATAGGAATCTTTGTTTGGGAATATCCCGACGACGTTGGTTCTGCGCCGGATTTCCTTGTTCAGCCGTTCCAGCATATTGGTCGATGAGATTTTACGGGCATCAAGCTCGGGGAATGCATAGAAAGCCAGTGAGTCCTCCAGCCCGTCTTCCAGAAGCTCGATTGCTTTGGGAAACCGCTTCCCATATTGCTCCGACAACTGTTTTGCGCGCTGTCGCGCTAATTGGACGGAAGGCGCCAGCCAGATTTCTTTCAGTTGGACCGCAAAGGATTCTTTTTCTTTCTGCGGTATATGGGCCAGAATATTTCGCATGAAATGCACTTTGCAGCGTTGCCAGGATGCGCCGGGAAAACTTTCTCGGATGGCGGCAATCAGCCCTTTGTTCGCATCGGAAACCACCAGCAGCGGTGTTTTCAAGCCGCGATCCAAAAGACTTTGAAACAACTGGGAATAGCTCTCTTTGGATTCGTCCAGCATCGGCTCCACGGCGAGAATGTCCCTGTGCCCTTGCTCGTTGACGCCGCAGACAACCATCACCGCCATGCTGACGACACGGCCATCCATACGGACTTTTTCGTACAGGGCATCCGTCCAAATGACAGGATAACGAGTATCCGTCAGAGAACGGTTGCGAAATTCCTGTACCTGTTCATTGAGCCCTTTTGTCATCTCACTGACCTGACTGCGGGAGAGGTTCTCTATCCCCAGACTGTGAGCCAACTTTTCCATCTTCCGTGTGGACACGCCCTGCACGAATGCCTCCTGAATAACCTGTACCAGCGCCGCCTCGCTGCGTTTGCGTTCAGTGACAAAGAACGGGATATATCCATGGCTGCGCAGCTTTGGCACCATGAGATACATCGTCCCTACGCGAGTATCCAGCCTCCGGGGACGATATCCGCAGCGGTAGTCACTTCGAGACGGATTGTGCGCATTCTTTTCCGCCCCCACAAGGCCGGAAACCTCCGCCTCCATCAGTTGAGCGCAGAGCCATTCCAGCATACTGAGCATCGGGTCGGGCTCCGCCATACATTTCAGTAGCAATTCCGTAAGATCTGTGTTATTCTTTCCTTGAGTCATTGGGACCAACTCCTTTTTGAATGTCTTGACACCATTCATTTTAAAGGAGTCCCAATGGCTTTTCTATACCTTCTCGAAATTGCGAACTTTATTGTACTCTATCACTTGACTCTGACGTAACGTCATACCTTATTATTTAGGGCAAGGGGGATGCAAAAGATGAAAACGGTACACGAGGTCAGCAAAATCGCCGGTGTAAGTGTCCGGACCTTACACCATTATGATGCAATCGGTCTCCTGAAGCCCACAAAGGTAACGCCCGCGGGGTATCGGCTTTACGATGAATCAGCCTTACGACGGCTTCAGACTATTCTGCTGTTCAGGGAGCTGCGGTTCCCGCTCAAAGACATCAAAAAGATGGTGGATCAACCGGACTTTGACCAGATGGCTGCGCTCAAAGACCAGATTCGTCTACTTGAACTGCAGAGAGAGCACCTTGACCGTCTGATTGCATTCGCCCGCAAACTTGAACGAAATGGGGGAAACAAAGTGGATTTTTCGGCTTTTGATCATTCGGAGTATGACCGGTACGCAGAGGAAGCCAAGGAAAGATGGGGCGGCACGGATGCTTACAAAGAATACGTCAGCCGTGCCGAACACCAGCCCGAGGACAGAAAAGAAAACGCAGCACAAGGGCTAATGGCAATATTTGCAAAGTTCGGCAAAGTGAAACACCAAAACCCATCTTCTGATGAAGCACAGGCCCTTGTTAAGGAACTGCAGCAGTTCATTACCGATAACTTTTACACCTGCACGCCGCAGATTTTAGCGGGGCTTGGACAAATGTATATTGGAGATGAGCGTTTCCGCAAGAATATCAATCAAGCAGGAGGGGAAGGAACGGCTGAATTTGCTGCTAAAGCCATAGAAATCTATAATACTGGAAAATGAAAAGGTTAAGCCGCCGCTAATTATTTGGCGGCGGCTTTTTTATATTCTAGTGTTAATTAATTACCATATTTCTCCGATTACGTCGTCTATTTTTCTTTCAAACCGCGCATCGATATGCTATTGCCGCTTTATCCATTTGTGCTATAATAATATCTTGTGCTGCCTATCCTAGTTTGCATTTGGCAGCAATTTGATTTTTACAGGAAATACACGTTTCCGGAAGTATTAAGAATTTAAGGAAATGATACATAGGGAATGAGTAAAACAAATCTCATAAAAACACTAGCGAAAGAGCCGCTTTTTACGGCGATGCTCGTTTTAACGGCAGTCATGTCATTTTTTTCAAGGCCTCAGCTGTCCTCCATCAATTGGAATGTGATTACAACGTTGTTTTCTCTCATGCTGGTTCGCACAGCATTTGAAAAATGCCATTTCTTAACGTCTGTTGCGGGCATCTCAACCGCGTATTTTCACACGCAGCGTTCTCTTAGCCTTGCGCTGACTGCGGTAACCGGTTTCCTTTCCATGCTGGTAACCAATGACGTTGCATTGCTCACCGTCGTTCCCATTACGATTTTGATTGCCGAAAAAGAGGGGGAAGACCCCTTTATTCTTATCATTCTTGAAACGATTTCGGCCAATATTTTTTCCTCGCTAACGCCGTTCGGCAATCCGCAAAATCTCTATTTATATTCGTATTATAACATGACTGCGGCGGACTTTTTCCGCATCATGCTCCCGCTTTTTGTGTTCGGCGTTGCACTCATTATTTTGTTGAATTTTTCCCTGAACCGTTCCAATCACCAATATCATACTTCTGCAATTTTTCAAATAACGGATCCGATTCTTTTCTGGGGCGCACTTGCTGTCTATGTTTTGAATATTCTCTCTGTCCTGCGGGTGTTGAACAGCTGGATTCCTTTTGTTGCGGCTGTGGCGTTTTTTGTTGTATATCGTCCCGGATTCTTTCTAAGTGTTGATTATTTCCTTCTGGGTACGTTCGTACTGTTCTTCCTGTTCACGGACAGTGTTACGGGTATTCCAATGGTTAAGACGGTTCTTTCCGCAATGCTGAACAGCAAAGCCGCCGTTCTTGCGGATTCCGCGTTGATATCGCAGGTGCTAAGCAATGTGCCCACAGCGGTTCTGATTTCCGGTTTCACGCCTCATTACCGCGAATTGCTGTACGGTGTTGCCATCGGAGGCCTCGGTACGCCGGTTGCCTCTCTAGCTAGCATGATATCCTATAAGATATACGCTCAAAAATATGCGGGCGGAAAATACATGAAAGTATTCCTTATTGTGAATTTTGCCACTCTTATTCTGCTTGGTTTAGCTATCTACCTTTACGAACTTCTGGCAGGCTGATTGATATTAGAAAAAGTCCGCAGTTTTCCCTGCGGACTTTTGTTATGTATTGTTCTGTTCGCTAGCCGAAGCGCCTTTTCATGGTTTAAACATTGTCTTTTTCTTTTTTGATATTACAAACAGCGTGGCACCGCCTGCCATTAAAATTGCTCCGACCAACGTACAGACCGCATAAAAGATGCTGCCGCCTGTTTTTGGAAAATTGAATCCGGAACTCGATGTGGAAGACGACGCCGGTGGTACCGAACTGGATGGCGGAGTACTGCGATTATGTACCGTAATTGTTTGTACGGAACCAGAAGCGGCCTCATATTTCCCATTTATGAGGGCTGCTGAGCCTCTTTGATTGATCCGAAACTCGTGTGGCGTTGGGTCAAGAATATATCCGTCGGGCGAGGAGGTTTCAATAAATCGGTACTCTCCAAAAGAAAGTCCGTTCACCGCCAGCTGACCGAAGCGATTTGTGGTCAGGGAGAAAATCATGTTCTTCCAGTAATAAGTCCCTTTGCTGTCGTGGCCGCTTTCAACGCCTGACGGTATGCTTTCTGAAGTATATACCTTCTTTTCCAGACGAAAAACCGCGTTCGGGAGAAATTGGCCTTCGTCGTTGACTTTTTGAAGTATCACCGCACCGCAGACAGGCTCGCATTTTGAGTTCGTAACAATATCGTAAATCAGGCTGCCGTCACGTTCGCTTTTCATCGGAACGGCAACCAGAAAGGGGTCACTGATAATGCCGAAATTTGGGTTGCTCGAATCGTATGATTGCAAGACGAGATAGTATCCTAAAGCAAGATTATGAAACGATACGGTGCCGTTTGCGTCGGTTGACGCTGTAATACCGCTGATATTTTTTGACGAAACATAATTTTCCAATTCCTTTGATGCGGCGGAAGCTTCATAGGCGGTTGACAGCTTTTCAAGCGCAAGACCGGAGCCTAAAAAATCATTCGTCAAATAGTATTTTCCGGAATCCGAAAGCGCGGCGACTTGATAGATAGAAAATCGCACTCCGGCGGGAGATTCCGTTCCACCGAAATCGGCGGCGGATAGATTAATGGTAATGGAGCCGAGTCGGTTCCGATCAATTACAGAAGAAGCAAATGCCGGGAGCGACACGGAAGATACCAGCAAAGCAACTGATACGGCTATGCTCCACGCCTTTTTCCATTTCAGCAGTGCCTTCATAGCTTGCCGCCCTTTCTTTGCAAGTTCTGCCAATCAGCTCACGGCCGATGGCAATTGATTTTCCAAAATCCAGCTAACCGCTCTGCACACGGTCGCAATAGACCACATAACGCTGTGTGCTCTTTCCATACGGATTGCAGCTGATGAGCGTTACCATATCTCTGCCCGGTTGAATCAATACTTTCTCAATCGCATTGGGAGCAATGATTTCCGTAGTGGTTACGCGGTAAATCAGCGTTTTCCACGGGTTTGTGATAATCACTTTGTCTCCCGGTTTCAGCTGGTCGATGTGCAGAAACATATCCTGATGTCTCGTGCCGCGATGCGCAGCAATCACGGAGTTTGTGTTGATGCCGCCAATCGGAAGGGAAGTTTGCGTCAAATGGGCTGCGCCCTTCGCCATGTTCGCCGAGGTAGCGCCCAGATAAATGCCGAGTTTCACATTTATTTTCGGAATTTCGAGAAATCCGAATAAATTGTCCGCAATCCCGTATTCAGAAAGATCAATACTACTTACCTCATAAGAAAACGGGTCTTTCAAATCCTTTTGTCCGTCGAGATAAAGCTGTTTATTGTAACTTTCTGCACGCTGCAGCAATTTTTCAAGAGTACTGTTCTTCAAGGAGCACTCTGATGTTTTTGCCTGCAAAGATTGTATTTTTTCCTGAAAAGTTTTTTCTTCCTGTTCCGTGTGTTGCCTGCTGAGAAGACTAGCAACCGTGGGGCAGACGTATATGGCTGCACCGGCCAAGATGAAAACAGCGGAGAGTATCGTCAACGTATAACTGCTTGCTTTCACTTTCCGGCTCCTCTTTTCTTCCAGACGAGAAACACGATGGGGAAAATAAGAAGAATCAGAAAAACAGGGGGTACCACGTTAGCTTCCTCGGCCAGCGCAAGAGCCGGCTGAGCCTGCTTTTCGGGAGCCGTGTATTCGGTCCGTTCACCCCGTACCAACAACCTCTGCGTATTGATTCCGTAGGGGGTGCAGGTCACAAGCGTGACGTAATCTTTCCCGTTCTGAATCATAAGGTCGGCGGTATTCTCAGGGTCAACTACCTTAATCTGGTCTACTTTGTACGCCAGAACCTCATCTAAGATATGAATATAAAACACATCGTTTTTTTCGAGCTGGTCGAGGTTGGTAAACAGCGTCGCCGAAGGGAGCCCCCGATGGGCGGAAAGTACCGCATGCGTACTCTTTCCGCCGATGGGAAGAGAAGAGTTTTTTAAGTGCCCGACGCCCTTTTGTAGAATTTCTTTCGTAGTCCCGTGGTAAATGGGGAGGTAAACATCTATCTTCGGAATTTCAATGTAACCGATGACTTCACCAGTTTCTAAAAGTTTGAAATTGCTGATCTCGCTGCCTCTTTCATCTGCAAACGGATCGGATGGAACTGTGCCGGAAAGCGATTCGTTGTATTTTATAGCCTCCGCTTTCAGCTTTTCAATTTCCTTGTTGCTTAAATTTTCAACGGCACGCTGATAGTTTGAAATGGTCGCAGACTGTGCCATTTTCGATAGGAACGAGCTGACAACCGGATACAGCATCACGCAAACGCCAAGAAGCAGTACACATCCGATTGCGATGATAGGCAGGTTTTTTTTCACCGTCCTGTGCCTCCAAAATTGCTCGAGAATACCGCAGGGGAGTGTTTATTCCCCTGCGGCAAATTTTTTATTCACATTCCGATTTTCTCTTTTTTTCTGAAGTACAGCAGACCCATAACACCGCCGAGTACAACGATTCCAATACCGCTCAGGGTGAAAATCTTCGTACCCATTCCGCCGGTGCCGGGGAGAGTAAAGCCCTTCGTGTTCGGCACCATGAAAGTCGCAAGGATTTTCAGAATCGGACCGCTTGAGGTCTGGGTGTAGTTCGCCGTCTTGCTTGTTCCGTCGGGGAGGGTGTAAGTGCAGGTGAAGTCGCCGTTCGGCTGACCGTCCGCTCCAGTTAAGGCTTTAATGGTTACTGCAATATCTCCGGAAAGGAGCTGGTATCCGCTTGGCGCACTGATTTCATGAATATAATAGGTTCCGTCTTTAACACCCAAGAAGTACGCAGAGCCGCCTTTCTGGGTCGTGACGGACGGGTTTGCAGAATCAAGTGGAATAACACTCTTGGTTGGGTCGGAGGAATCGTAGGTATAAACGGCAAGCGGCGTAGTGCCATCTGCGCCTAATAGTTCAAAGGTTGCACCGTCAAGGCGTGTGTTCTGGGATTCGGAATCCACCTTCAAAAGATTAATTCCGAAGGTGTAAACGTATGTTTTGCGAGTTTCATGATGCTCCGATTTGTTGGGGTTGTTTGTGTAGATGAGTTCACCTGTATTGTCGTTTCCTTGTTGACCGATGGCGGCTTTCTCATTCAACCTCGCACTGTAAAGAACCTTGATGGCTTTATAGTTTTTAATTTGCGCATATGTAAAGTTAATCGTAAAAGTTGTGGAAGCTGTCGGGGATTCCACGGTATAGCCCGATGTCAGTGTTGTTGTACTATCGTCGTCATTGATACCCAGAATGACAAGGCTGTCTCTGTCAAACGTGAGCCCGTCGCACATAGTATCGCTGAGTTCGTACTTGACAGTATCATCGGGAACAGAAGCGTCGTATTTCGGTACGTCGGCAAGGATTTCATAATCAACGATATCGCCGATATTCTTTGTTGTGCTGCTAACGCGTTTTTCTCCCTCGACGATTTTTTTGTTGAACGTAACCGTGCTGTCTTTGCACGCGGCAGTTACATGATAGTTCCACGCCTTATTGCCGCTGCTGTCGATTACGACCGACGGTACGGAAACGACAAAGTCGTCCGAAGCGATTCTTGCACCGGTGGTACTCGTTTCAATCACGAGATAATAGCCAAGGTCAAGTGTGGCCGTTCCGGAGCAGAGGGTATCTTCGGTAACAGTACCCGAGGCGCTCAATTTTAGTGTGCTATCCGGTTGAACCACATCGTCCGCAGTGCCGATGACCTTATCGGCGCCGGCGATGTAATTATGTAAGTCCTTTGTGAAGGAGGTCATTTGGGCTGCGGTGTAATTTTTAATATCACTTACTTTTGGAGCAGAAGGTTGCGAAAAGTATCCCTTAAAATTGGTGTCGTCCGAAGAATACGTATAGGTGTCTGACCCATTCGCACATGACATGCTGAAAAGTTTGTAGAGTACAAATGTTGAGGTGGAACCTTTTTTCGTAATGGTCAGTGTGCCTTGCTTAATGGAACTGTCGCTCACACTCGGCTGATCAGTCGAGGGGATGTAATTCTTTGCGTCCTGTGCGTTTACGGGGACGATCCAGAAAACGAACAGCAACGAAAGCAGAATTGCCCCCGATCGTTTGATAATTTTCATAAGCCTCACCTTTCTTTTCCAGTTTTTATTTAAACTACTCATTTGGGCGAGGAAGCCCTCATTTTCGTTTTTGGACTTAGTTTCCCGTTTAGCAGAAAAACGATGATTTCTGCTGCGACGAAAACAATCCCTCCGCCTGTCAGATAAAATATGCCGGCTCCGGGGCCGCCTGTTTCAGGAAGAGTCACGGCCGGGGTGCACTGGTCGGTAAAACTGACGCTCCGGGTGACTTTCTGCGTCGGGCGGAATATCATTTTGTGAATCTCGCCGGTGTTGTTGTAGACGGTATCCGCGTAAATTGCGCCGACCATCGTAGAACCGTATTTTACCGTTGCCGATGGCGCCAATATGGTTCCAAGCGCACCAAACGGTGCATTTACGGTAAGAGAGCTGCCCTCACCGTAAAAATTCCAGATGATTCGGCTGGCGATCTCATTCCAGCCGCCGTCCGTGTCGATGGTGACGTTCCCAATGCGGCAATATGGAATGGTAACGGATGTATTCCTTCCGCAGTTGACGTTCACCACCAGATATTGGCCGTTATTTAAGCTAATGCCGGTATTTGCTAGGTAATTTTCGTCATGAACACGCAGGGCTTTCAGCAGCGCATCCCGTAGCGCGTTGCTGCCATTGCCGGACGGCGCGACATTGATAACACGCATGGTTCCGCTGTCCTGTGCTCCTGCGAGCGTTGTGGAGAGGGAGGATAAACTTGCAAAGACATCGTCAAAATCGAACGGGAATTCATTTTTGATAAAAACGGCGTTCTCCGTTCCGCCGCCGATTGTGTCAATTACGTTTTGCTTTTTGCTTGGGTCGTAGAGAGTATAGGTTCCGTCTCCGCTCGTTTGGTAAACAATATTTGCCGCATGTTTGTTGTACAGAAGATATCTGCCGCCAAACGTAATGCTTTGCGGGATTATCGTAGAGCCCGACTGGATTCTTCGGCAGATTTCCCAACCAATCGGGAGTTTCGGGCCGTTATCAGGGTCGGTCAGCGTCTGAATATAATTGTCGTTGCTGCTGTAAATCACGCTTCCTCCGCCAGTGATTCCTTGCTGCGAAGAACCGCTTCCAAAAATCGGGTTTCCGCTGTTGTCCAGAAGATAAACATAGTACACGGTTTTGGAATCCAGTCCGGAGATTGTTTTCGTCGCTTTACCTTCCGAATCTGCTGTAAGGGAGACTTTTTGGAATAAATTTTTCGCGGCGGCGTCCGTGTAAATGCCGACCTGATAATTTTTCTTTGCAATGCCGCTGATGGAAATTTTCAAATCGAACGTGAGGGGGTTGCCCTGCGTTGGCGTGTAAATATTCATCGAATTGCCGATATTTCCGGCTGTGGCGGCAAATGTCTCAACAGCTAAATTTCCTTCCATGTCACAGTTCAGAGTGAATTTACGGGCAAAGACACTAAAGCTGGCAGCGACGCCTAAACCGTCGGTAATTGTCTGCGGAGAAATTGCGGTATCCGATAGCGCTGCACGCCGAATTGCTCGTATCGAGCTGGCCGTACTGCTGCTTTTGAGAGCCTCTTTTGCAGAGGATGTTAAGCTGGATGACAGTTGTGAAGAATTCGCCTGATTGTTTGCTGCTGTCTGCACACTGGAAGAAGTTTTGCTTTTTATAGATTCCTCGGAAGTAGCGCTTAAAATGGCAGACGACGTAGGACAGGAACTTTGAGCGCTCAAAGTCTCCTGCACGGCAGATGAATTCGTGTGTTCGCTGGAAGGAGGCAAAATCTGAGAAGTTTCCTGTTCAGCACTGCTGCCGCTTGAGTTCGTGTCCACCGTTTCAGCATGAGGAAAAACGATGAAGAACATCAGCGAGATTGCTGTCACCAGCGTGGAGGCGATAACCCGTTTCAGTGAATTCACTCTGCCATTTCTCCTTCCTTTGCAGCGCTTATGTGCTCCCGCCCAAAATCCGAACTTCAAAAAACACTTTTCCGAGCAGGTTGTTGGTTTCTATCGCGCCGAGGCTGCGTGAATCCAGTGCAGCCTCGCGGTTGTCGCCTAAAACAAAAACGCAGTTTTCAGGCACGGTAAACGGATATTTGATGCCGCTGTCTCTCGTATATGTTTTGCCTTTGGCAAGTTCTTTGGGGCTGGTCCCATTCACCAAAAGCGTCCCCGTTTTGTCGTCAATTTCAATTTTGTCTCCGGTTATGCCCACAACGCGCTTGATGAGCAAATTTCCGTTGCCGGACCGGAATATTACGATGTCGTTTCTTTTGTATGTATGGCCGAGCCGATAAAACAGCACAAGACTTCCGTCCGTCAGTGTCGGTTCCATAGAGTCTCCGCGCACAATTGCAATGCCGGCAATTATCTTGAATAATAAGAAAATGACAGCTGCCGTTATCGCCAGGTCGCGATACAAACAGTGCCTCATTTTCTTCTGGCGTTCTTCCGCAATGTGCCAATCAAAAAATTGCAGGAGTTTGTCTTCTTCCAATGCGGTTGTGTTATTCACAGCATTCATTTTGCTTGATACTTCCCGCCGCTTTTTTAATTTGTTCATTTGCTTCGTCGCATTGCTGTTCAATTTCGCTGTTCTGCACCTCTTCTACCACCGAAAGCAAATTGGATAAGAGGGAATGTGCATTGTCTAAAGTCGTGCCGAACTTCTGTTTGATGTTTGAAATATTTGTGGAAATTCGTTCCATTTGACGTTTCTGGGCAAGATATTCTTCATTTGCCAATCTGCATTTTTCCGTTGCTTTGGCGATGATTCCGTCGGCCTCTTGCTTTGCTTTATTGAGAATTCCTTCTTTCTCCGCATTCAAAGCGTCAATGGCAAGGGAAAAGGCTTTGAATTTCTGTGCGCATTGAGACTGGCTTTTCTGTGCCTCTTCCAGTTGGTATTGCAGCTTATGTATCTCACTGTTGGCCTTGCTAAGTTGTTTGGTAGCAGCTTCATAATCGTTTTCAAGCTGCGCTTTTTCTTCACGAAGCTGCGTGATTTCATCGAGGTAAATAGCGGTTAATTCTCTCATAGCAGCATATACAGCTTCTGTTTCAAATCCACCGAAAGCAGCTTTTTTGAGATTCAGATTTTTTACAAACGTCTGAAGATCACTCATTTTTCTCTCACCCATCTTTTTGTTGTCCTTCTGCCGGCCTGTCAGCTGATTTTCGCGGCTTGAACCAAAGTTTTTCGTCGGCATGACATTTGCAAATTCGACAAATCCTTACAGCACATTACTTCCAATTTATTCCAAACATGTCCCAGTTTACCGATTTCGAGGTAAAAATTTCAGCAAATCTTGTCGGCACAATCATTTTGATTCTTATTCACAATTTTGAAAACAAATGCGCCAAAAGTTTGGACGAAATTACTCCTTCCATCAATTCTTTTGGGTGTAAGCGTCGGCGGACGAGCATTTTCGTTCTGTGAAGTGGTTTTTGAAATAACGCTCCTGTGCATACAATTCAGCGGAGGAGGTGCTTTCAATGGGAAACAGTTTTGATTGTTGGGAAATGGTAGGTATCGGTTTTGTCATACTGTTTGGTACATTGCTGCACTTTGTTTACAAGTGTACAAACCAAAATAAAATCGTTGGGCTGTTCAGCCCGGTCAATGAAAGTGTTTGGGAACATCTAAAAATGCTATTTGTACCGATGTTGCTTTATAGCGCGGTTGAATATTTCGCTGTGGGGAACCAGTTCCCGAATTTCATTGCCGGCAAGGTGATTGGAGCCGTTTACGGAATGATAACAATTCTAATAATCTTCTACACCTATACAGGAATTACGGGGCGGCATTTTCTGTGGGCGGATATTCTGGCGTACTTTTTTGGCGTTTGGGCAGCTTTTGCTTACAGCTGGCAAATTATCAGCCAATCCGATGCCGGTTCTGCCACTCAGTGTGTGGCATTAATTGTTGCAATGGTGCTGATTGTGAGTTTTGCTGTGTTCACTTATTACCCTCCGCATATTCCGCTGTTTTTGGATCCGATTCACAAGGTTTATGGCGTGCCGCAAAAGACGTCTGCCCGCCCGAAATCATAACTGATATTTGTTTTTTATTTGTTTTTGCTGAATTTTTCCTAAAAATCAAAATCTCCGCATTCTTTTCATAGTGCTTTGCTTTATGGTTATACTATTGCTGACGTTGATAAGGAGTTGATTATTATAAATGAATGACGATACCATAAAGCTGCTTAATGAATGTAACGCGGGCACAAAGATGGCGGTAGGTTCTATCGACGAGGTTTTGCCCAAAGTGAGAAATAAAGACATGGAGCAGTTGTTATTGAATTGTAAGCATGAGCATGAACAGCTGGGAAATGAAATCCATCGTTTGCTGAATGAGTATCATGACGCCGAGGAAGAACCGAATCCCATCGCAAAGGGAATGTCGTGGATGAAAACCAATGCCAAACTGATGATGAATCCAACGGATAATACAGCGGCGGATTTAATTGTGGAAGGTTGCAATATGGGCGTAAAATCTCTGAGCCGTTATTTAAACCAATATAAAGCGGCAGACCAGCAGGCGAAAGATATCGCGCAGAAGCTGATTCATTCGGAAGAGCAGCTGTCCGTACAGTTAAGACCTTTCTTGTGAGCGCATGGGGAAGTAAACCTCCAAAATGAAAATTACAGCTGAAATTAAAACAACCACGGAAGAACTCAGTTAAAACTTAGTTCTTCCGTGGCTGTTTTTTAAAGAATTATGCCCCCGCATAACGGGGGCATAGCCTATTTTCTGAAAATTACGGTTTATAGTAAACTTTACCGTCCGAGCCAGTGATGGTTCCTGAAAATGAAACAGTGGGCATATAATCAAAGGTCACTGATGCAGGAATATCTGTGCCTGGTATCGTATACGGGAAAAATACATTTTCGGTGTTTGTACCATCAGAAAGTGTGGCACTGTAATAAATCGTTGTGTCGCTCGGTGTTATTGTCTCTCCTGAGTAGGTAAATGTTATACTGACTTCACTGTTTTCCGGTAAACTTTCCGATAATGCTACAGGGGTTACATTAACATTTACAGCCATATATGAAATCTCTCCTTTGTAATTAATTCAATGGCGAGAGTCTGTCTAGTTCAATCTATTCTGTATGCAGGAAAAAGTTTCCTTAATGGTTCCTCCACAAAGAAATTCGCATACAATAAAAAGAGGTGATTGCATGTGAGCATTATGGATCTTAAAACGCGTTATTCGATAAATTACCCTATGTGTTTCGATTGTGTCGCACGGGAAAGATTAGTTTTGGGATATTGCAAAATGATTTATTTGTATTTTACTCTGCCTTGTTTTAACTCTCTTTGCAAATTTCCGAAAGCAGAATTAATCCTTTTCCAGTATCCATGTGCATCGCGGGAACGGGTATTTTCCAATGAGGATGACAGCAAAAAAGATTGCTATTTTCTGTATCCGCTATTAAAACCGCTGAATATTTTCTACCGGTTGGCTCCGACTGAGATTGATCGAAAACACTGCGTTTCCTTTCAAGTTTCCCGTATGCAAAGCCACGTAACAATTGATATTACGAAGATTTTCCAAGATTGGATGAACGGAAAATTAGCAAACAGCGGTTTACTGCTGATAGCTCCGCCAACATCAAAAGAAGTTGCTTTTGCTTCCGGCCAATTTGATCTTCCGTGGATGCGGCCTACAATTAGGCTTGACTGCGACTTCAAGGGCATGCTGCCGTGTTTCTGCTCGGCGCCGTGTGAGGTAAAGGTTGCTGGTGTTCCGTAAAACATGTGTGAAAATGAGAGACGACAAAACTTTCCAACAAGAAAGGAGAAACAAAAATGCAGCAGTTTTATCCATTAACAAACTGCTGCATTTTTCTTTGTTATATTCCGGAAATAAGCAGAGTGGTAATTGCTTTCATGCGAATCAAAAAGTGGACATCCTTGATAAAGTGCAACCCGCTATGGTCGCAATACTATCCTTTCTAGGAGACCTTTTGTTATTCCATATTTTTTGCATAAGTGTTCAAATATTTTTTGATTTCTTCGATATATAAGCTTCCCATTTTGCTGAGCATTGTATTCTTTCTGACAATATAACCAATCTCCATGATGCTATTCTGATTCACATCGTCTGCTTCAAACGGAACCGCTACATAATCCGTGCCGTTGAGCTCTTCACATATAATTCCGGAGCAGAGAGTATATCCGTTGAGACCCACCATAAGGTTTAACATGGTGGCGCGGTCGCACGCTTTAATAATCCGCGGATATTCATTTGTGCTCAAAATTTCTTCGGCAAGATAAAAAGAACTGTTATCACCCTGTTCAAAGGAAAGGCATGGGTAGTCTGCAAGCTGTGCAAAATGAATCGACTTCTCTTTTGCCAGTGGATGCCCTTTCCAGAGATAAACGTATGCGTTGCATTCAATCAGCTTGTGAAACTCCAAGTTGTTGGACCGAAGAAGTTTCAGGATAGCTTTCCTGTTGAAGTCGCTGAGGTACAAGATTCCGATTTCGCTTTTGAGCGTGCTGACATCGTTAATTACGTCTCCTGTTTTCGTTTCCCGTATAGCGAATTCATATTTTGATGTGTCAAACGACTTTACCATTTCCACAAAAGCCTTGACGGCAAAAGAATAATGCTGCGTTGAAACACCGAATTTCTTTTTCACATTTCCGTTTTTGCCGAATTTCTCGAGCAAAATATTATATTGACTGTATACCTGCCGTGCATATAAAAGAAATTCCGCACCGTCGTTGGTTAAGGTCACTCCCTTGCCGCTGCGGTTGAAAATCGTGATGCCGATTTCTTTTTCAACCTCCTTGATTGCGTTTGTCAGCGACGGCTGTGCCACGTATAGAACCTCCGCGGCTTTGTTGAAGGAACCGACTTCTGAAATGGTTATTATATAATGTATCTGCTGTAAAGTCATATACATTCTCTCCTTTCCACGCAGACTGTGCTTTATCAAAAAAAAGCTGCTTTTCGGGCGGCTCCTCTACAATGCGCACCGTGCTCGTTTAGGTCAAAAATTCCATTCCGTCCGCGCTATTTATCTATTACAAGTGAAGTTGCCATAAAATTTATCTGCGAAATCAATGTACCATATTCGCAGTGCGATATCAAACGTAATTATTTCATGTGTAGCAACCATAATATCTTCTCGATTTAAAAGGCCCTGCTATCTCTCGGCTGCTTTGTAGCAGACAGGAGAAATATGCAGGGCCTTTGTCAAGTCCATGATGCTGTAAAAAGGCAGTTATAGTGAAATTCTATTGAAGTTAATAATTTTCAAGTATTGGACGGCAATAAGGGAGTTACGTTAAACTAACTAATAGCAACCAGTGCCATACATATATTAAATACATATAATTGCTATTTTACTAAGACAGTAGTGGTAAAAGCAAGACTCCACACAGGAAATGTTCGTCGGAATGGAAACTGTAAGATGAACAGCACCGGTTGGACGGTCAGGAGGGAAGGGGAATATGGGTCAGAGTTTAATCGAAATACGCGGCTTGAGCAAAACCTATCAAACCAAGGATGCGGAAATCCACGCTTTACACGACATTAACTTAAACATTGAAAAAGGGGATATTTTCGGGATTATCGGCATGAGCGGAGCCGGAAAAAGCACATTGGTGCGGTGCATCAATCTGCTGGAAAGGCCGACGCAAGGAACCGTCATTTTTGACGGAAAAGATCTTTGTGCATTAAGTGAAACCGATTTGCGTAAGGTGCGCCGTTCCATCGGAATGATCTTTCAGCAGTTCAATCTTCTGCAACAGAGGACAGCGCTTGAAAATGTCTGCTTTCCTTTGGAAATTTCGGGGGTACGTAAATCGGACGCAAAAAAGAAGGCACAGGAGCTTCTGGACTTAGTCGGGCTTTCCGATCGGGCAGAGTCTTACCCAACACAGTTATCCGGCGGACAAAAGCAGCGCGTCGCAATTGCGCGTGCACTCGCGACGAACCCAAAAGTTCTGCTGTGCGATGAAGCTACCAGTGCACTGGACCCCACAACTACGCAGTCGATTCTCGATCTGCTGAAAAATATCAACCGGCAGCTTGGAATTACGATTGTAATTATCACGCACGAAATGAGTGTAATCGAAAAGATTTGCAATCGTGTGGCAATCATCGACAACAGCCAAATCGCCGAATGCGGCCTTGTGGAGGATGTTTTTACAAACCCGCAAACCGCTGCGGCACGGAAATTTGTTTTCCCGGGCGCAGAAGGACGCAATGTGCGGTTGAGCAAACGCTGCCTGCGTATTGTTTTTAACGGGAATTCTTCCGAAGAGCCGGTACTCGCCAATATGGTTTTGACCTGCAAAGCACCCGTCAATATTCTTCATGCCGACACAAAAGACCTAAACGGCAAAGCCTTTGGACAATTGGTGGTACAGTTACCCGAGGACGAAGATTTGGCGCAGAAAATGGTTCATTATATCCGGTCAAGAGGACTTACCGCGGAGGTGATTGACAATGCTAGATGAATCGACTTTATACATGCTGCTTCAAGGTGTCGGCGAATCGCTGTATATGACACTGGTGTCCACTTTGTTTGCATATGTCATCGGCTTGCCAATCGGAATTTTCCTAGTCACGAGCTGCAAGGACGGGATTCATCCTAGCCCCTGGTTATTTAAGACGCTGGACGTCATTGTAAACCTGACACGCTCCATACCTTTTCTAATCCTTTTAGTGGCGATTATGCCGTTTACTCGTCTTGTTACCGGCACCACCATCGGCTCCACAGCAACCATTGTGCCGCTTACGCTGTCGGCCGCACCGTTTGTCGCTCGACTCGTGGAATCTTCCCTCAAGGAAGTGGATCAGGGTGTAATTGAGGCGGCGCAGTCCATGGGTGCTTCCAATTTTCAGATTGTGTGGAAAGTCCTCCTTCCGGAGGCGAGACCGTCACTTCTTGTCGGCGCCGCAATTGCCGTAACAACCATTTTGGGCTACTCGGCTATGGCAGGTTTCGTAGGCGGCGGAGGGCTTGGCACCATCGCAATTAACTACGGTTATTACCGTTACCAAAACGAAATCATGCTCATCACGGTTGTCCTTCTTGTGCTGATTGTTCAGATTTTCCAGAAAATCGGCATGCAAATAGCCATGTCACTTGACAGAAGAAAACAATAAGAGAAAACGGAGGGTAATTATGAAAAATAGAAAAACGGTTTCCATCGTACTGGCTGCACTCCTGTCTTTGAGTGCATTTACGGGCTGCGCAAGCTCCGGAAGCACCGCTTCCTCTTCGACTGGCGATTCGGCTTCCACTGGATTGAAAAAAATCGTAGTCGGTGCCTCGCCTACGCCGCACGCGGAGATATTAAAAGAAGCTGCGAAACTGCTGAAAAACAAAGGCTATGAATTGGAAATCAAAGAGTTTTCCGATTATATCCTGCCGAACACCGCTCTAGCAGATAACCAATTAGACGCAAACTATTTTCAGCACGAACCGTATCTGAAGGAATTCAACAAAGAAAAGGGAACCAATCTTGTATCCGCGGGTGCGATTCACTATGAACCGTTCGGAATTTATGCTGGCAAAATAAAATCCTTGGAGGATTTGAAAGACGGGGCAACCGTAGCGGTGCCGAACGATACGACTAATGAAGCGAGGGCTTTGTTGCTTCTTCAGGCACAGGGTTTGATTAAGCTGAAGGACGGGGCTGATATTACTGCTACCCAGAAAGACATTGCCGAAAACAAAAAGAATCTCAAATTCCGCGAAATTGAAGCAGCCCAGTTAGTGCGTTCCCTACCGGATGTGGATATTGCCATCATCAACGGCAACTATGCGCTGGAGGGCGGCCTCAAGACGGAAAATGCCCTTGCCTTGGAAGCGTCTGATTCGCTTGCCGCAAAAACTTATGCGAATATCATTGCCGTCCGCAAAGGTGATGAGAACCGCGAAGAAATCAAAGCTCTTGTGGAAGTGCTGAAAAGTGATGAAATTAAAACATATATCAAAAACACTTTTCAAGGGGCAGTCGTTCCCCTCGACTAAGCCATTATTATAAATTATGACTTAGTGGATGTACCCTTAGCCGGTGTATCTGCTTTGGTATTAGATGCAAAAATAAGCCCATCGGGTTAATCCCCGGTGGGCTTAATGTTTGTACGTTTTATTTGAATAATGACTAAATAATGACCAAACGGCTAATTGCCCTTAGCTGTCTAAAGACAGCAAAAAACCCGCAGGCCCAAGAACCATGCGGGTTTTTGTTTGGTGGAGCATAGCGGGTTCGAACCGCTGACCTCCACACTGCCAGTGTGGCGCTCTCCCAACTGAGCTAATACCCCAGAGAATCGAAACAGCTTTATTACTATACCACATCTGCGCGTGATTTGCAAGCGTTTTTCGACAAAAATGAGAGGAAGCCTGAACAAACTTAGAGGGACGAATGTTGAAAACTTTCAGAACTTTTGATAAACTAATTGAAAAAGCTACGTCGAAATGTTTTGAGATATGCGAGGGTGTTGTATGTCCGATTCTCTAATCACAAAAAGGGCTATGGCTGATTCGTTAAAAACATTGATGAAAAAGAAGAGTCTGGAGAGAATCACTGTATCGGATATCGTGAAGGGCTGCGGTCTGAACCGCCAAACCTTCTATTATCATTTCAAAGATAAATATGACCTTGTGAACTGGATTTATTACAGCGAGATTATTACCACGCTGTCGCCGATTTCGGATGGCGCGGATTGGTCTGCTGCAATTATGAAAGCGCTGAACATCATGCGGAAAGATAAAGCGTTTTATGCCGGTTCACTGAACCTCGACGGGCAGAGCATTCTGCGCGATTATTTGTTTCGCGAAACGCGCGATATGCTGATTAAAATTCTTGAAAAACCGGATTTTCAGAAAACGATGAACCTTGAGCCGGACGATCGGATTCTGATTGCGGAGTTTTATACATATGGCTTAGTAGGCATGGTGATTCAGTGGGTCAAAAAGGGAATGTCAGAAGCGCCGAATGAAATCGTGGAAAAATTATCCCGCTTCATTGACGACAGCGAATGGGTTTCTGCGGTGCGCAGCTGGGCGAAAAATAACAGCACGAAATCTCTCCCGGGCAAGCAGAGAAAGTAGTTTCCAATTTAACCAGATTATTTGTGGTTTCTATGTTGCAATCTGTATGAATTACGTCTTACGAAAGGGATTCTTTATGGATATACTTGAATAGGAATATATGACGGAAGGGTGGGTTCTGGTTGCAGCCTTCTGAACTTTCTATATTGATTCCAACGCAGAATGTTGAAAAGGAAATTGCCAGAATTATTGTTTTTGCCGCGGAACAGGCAAAAGGAATTGATGCGGAATTCATCATTGTCGATATGGGTTCCACGGATAAAACCGTGTTGGAAGCGGTATTGCAAATTAAAAAACTGAATCTACGCGGCTTTGTAGTTCAGAACGGTGTTTCAAATGTACCCGCTGCGTTGAACACGGCAATACAGAAAGCAAACGGAAAATATATAACCTTTTTCTTTGCGCGCAGGCTATACCGAGGTCATCTTCCTGTTTATTTGGAGATTGCAAATCGCCTGAACAGCGATTTCGTTTTTGGCTGCATTACGAAAGAAGAACTTCGCGCTGCGGAACGCTACGCCATCAGCACGGTGATTCGGCGTCCCAGCGGTGTCCACTATATCCGGGAACTCATTCACAAGGAAAGAAGAATTGATATTGCCGCGGTGCTGCTTCGCCGCGATTTTATACTTGCAAAACAACTGTCGTTTGACGAGAACTGCCCCTTCGGTTATGCAGAGGAGTTCCTTTTTCAGGTGCTGATCTTTTCGGATTCTTTGGCGCAGGCGCCCGCTTTGCTTTGCCGTGAGAAAGACCTTGAATTAAAGCGTGGAAGAACCGAGCCGGTCGGTTTAAAGATTTTCAGCCGTGTGGAGGCTGCTCTGCGCGTGCTGGATACCGCAAAGTCCGTCTGCACGGAAAGCGAGCTGCCGGCTCAAATTGAAAAGAATTGGATTCCTCTCGTCGTTATGGACTGCATTGACATCGCGCTGCGTGACGGAATCAACTACCGCAGCATAAAGGATTACCTCTTCACTTCCGGATATGAAAAATTTCTTGTTCCGGATCGCAGGAGCGACCGCAGACTGAAACTTCGGATATTGACATGGAAAACTGCTCCGTGGCTTTATCGGGTTTGATCGGCCTGTCTTGCGCCCGATTCAGCTTCAATTCCTTGAGTATATTATCCCGGAGGAGAACACATCATGAATAAAATTCAGTTTCTTGCAACTTTGCGGCGCTTGCTGAAAGCGCTTCCGGAAGATGAATTGGAACAGATTCTCACATATTACCGGGAGACAATCGAAAATAAGGTCAAAAGCGGCTGGACCGAGGAAGCGGCCGTGAATGACTTCGGCAATGTTTATGCGCTTGCGCAACAAATCCTCGCACAACACCCGAGACGAAAGCCGAGAAACATCGGCCGGATTGCCCTTATTGCACTGGTCGTTGTGCTGTGTGTCGCGGCCCTTGTGATTGTACCGGCATGTCTGCTTCAATTTCGGCATACTGGAACCGTTAGTTCCGTCGTGAATACGCTCATGGGAGAAACGATTGATTACGAATACCAGACACGAGATATTTCTGCCGACGGCATTACCTCAGTGAACATTTCCGCCGAAGATAAGGCGGTCGTGTTTCAACCGTGGAATAATAACAAAATCGAGGTAAAGTATCCGACAGCCAAGGGCCAGACTTATGATTTTGAATGTTCTGGGGCGTCCTATACGGTAATCAATCAATCGAAAGGGAAGCTTCGCGGAATCAGGTCCGATCATACGCCCACCATCACGGTCATGCTTCCTGAGGACTATTCGGGCGATGTTCAGGTGGATACCACGAACTGCTATGTAAAACTGGAGCGTTTTCAGAAACTTGGCACTTTTAGCTGCTCAACGACAAATTCAGCCATCATGGTCAATGACATTTCTGCCCGCAGCCTGAGTTTTATGACGACAAATGCGGCAATCGACCTAAAAGAGGTTGCTGCTACAGAAACAATCGAAGCGGATACCCAGAACGCTCAGATTGGCCTTCTAAAAGTAGAATCGCCGGATATTTCGCTTCGCACGACAAACGCGCTGGTTACGGGCACCATCGTCGGCAGGGAAGAGGACTACACAATCAGCGCACACACGACCAACGCGGTCAGCAATTTGCAGAATCGAAGCGGTGGAAGCAAAAAACTCTCGGTAGAGACCACGAATGCCATCATCAACCTGAAGTTTGAACAATAAAACAGGGCGGCTTTCATTCAAGCGCGCCCATAACGAAGGAATTACCAATGAATTGCGGTGCAGCCGAAAGGCTGCACCGTTTTTCTTTTCTCGGATTTTATCGGTTATGTATTTCTTCTGGGTACATGTCATGGTGTGACAGTCTATCCCATGCAATCTGCTCCCATCTCGTACCGGGTTTGCCATAATTGCAGTAAGGATCAATAGATAACCCGCCGCGAGGCAAAAACTTGCCCCAAACCGATAGAGTACAATAAAGTTCGCAATTTCGAGAAGGTATAGAAAAGCCATTGGGACTCCTTTAAAATGAATGGTGTCAAGACATTCAAAAAGGAGTTGGTCCCAATGACTCAAGGAAAGAATAACACAGATCTTACGGAATTGCTACTGAAATGTATGGCGGAGCCCGACCCGATGCTCAGTATGCTGGAATGGCTCTGCGCTCAACTGATGGAGGCGGAGGTTTCCGGCCTTGTGGGGGCGGAAAAGAATGCGCACAATCCGTCTCGAAGTGACTACCGCTGCGGATATCGTCCCCGGAGGCTGGATACTCGCGTAGGGACGATGTATCTCATGGTGCCAAAGCTGCGCAGCCATGGATATATCCCGTTCTTTGTCACTGAACGCAAACGCAGCGAGGCGGCGCTGGTACAGGTTATTCAGGAGGCATTCGTGCAGGGCGTGTCCACACGGAAGATGGAAAAGTTGGCTCACAGTCTGGGGATAGAGAACCTCTCCCGCAGTCAGGTCAGTGAGATGACAAAAGGGCTCAATGAACAGGTACAGGAATTTCGCAACCGTTCTCTGACGGATACTCGTTATCCTGTCATTTGGACGGATGCCCTGTACGAAAAAGTCCGTATGGATGGCCGTGTCGTCAGCATGGCGGTGATGGTTGTCTGCGGCGTCAACGAGCAAGGGCACAGGGACATTCTCGCCGTGGAGCCGATGCTGGACGAATCCAAAGAGAGCTATTCCCAGTTGTTTCAAAGTCTTTTGGATCGCGGCTTGAAAACACCGCTGCTGGTGGTTTCCGATGCGAACAAAGGGCTGATTGCCGCCATCCGAGAAAGTTTTCCCGGCGCATCCTGGCAACGCTGCAAAGTGCATTTCATGCGAAATATTCTGGCCCATATACCGCAGAAAGAAAAAGAATCCTTTGCGGTCCAACTGAAAGAAATCTGGCTGGCGCCTTCCGTCCAATTAGCGCGACAGCGCGCAAAACAGTTGTCGGAGCAATATGGGAAGCGGTTTCCCAAAGCAATCGAGCTTCTGGAAGACGGGCTGGAGGACTCACTGGCTTTCTATGCATTCCCCGAGCTTGATGCCCGTAAAATCTCATCGACCAATATGCTGGAACGGCTGAACAAGGAAATCCGGCGCAGAACCAACGTCGTCGGGATATTCCCAAACAAAGATTCCTATCTGCGGTTGGTTACAACATATCTCATGGAATACGCTGAAGACTGGTCCGTTTCCAGAGCATATTTGAATCCCAAATCGATTCAGACACTTCTGCTAAGCGCAGCTTAATTCATTTCGTGGAGTCCCCAAATTGCGAACTTCTCTTGACATAGCCCCCAAACCTCAATGTACTTTGGGCTTAGCAGTTTGATAAGATCATTCACGATGATATTGACGACGTCTTCATGGAAGCACCCTTCATTTCTGAATGAGAACAGGTATAGCTTCAGCGTTTTGCTCTCCACAAGCCTCTTATCCGGAACATAGGAAATATAGATGGTGGCAAAGTCCGGTTGACCTGTAATCGGACATAAGGTGGTAAATTCGGGACAGTTGAACTTTACAAAATAATCTCGGTCCGGATGCTTATTGCTAAAGCTTTCAAGCACCTCCGGCGCATACTCTGATTTGTACTTCGTATCTTTGTTGCCCAGTGCGGTAAGTCCTTCCTTCTCTCTCATACTCAACCTCCTATAATCGTGTATTTTTCTTCATAGTCGAAGGTGTCGATACCTTCTGCCTTTTTCAATCGGTTAACAACAAAATAGGTTACCGGGGTAAATACAATTTCATAACTGACCTTGAATAGGTACTGAAATAGAATCATCCGGAAAACTGTCAAACTGTCCATCGTTCCCCAGAAAGATATCGTTATAAAAATGATGGAGTCAAAGCCCTCGCCTACCAGAGTGGAAAGAATGGTTCGGATCCACAGCCTTTTTCCTTTGGTAGCAACTTTCAGCTTGGAAAGGATTATCGAGTTGGAAAACTCTCCGAACAGGTACCCGATGAAGGATGCTGCGGCAACACGAGGCGTTGTACCCATAACTGTTGCATATGCCGCCTGATTTTCCCAGAAATCCGGATATGGTAGCGCAATTGTGATTAGGTACACAACGACCGCAAAAAAGCTACAACCAAATCCGAGCCATATTACGGTGCGCGCTTTCCTAAATCCGTATACCTCTGTAAAAATATCTCCGAAGATATAAGTTATCGGGAAAAGGATGACTGCTGCCGGAAGTGTAATATTATCGGTTACTGCCCATATCTTACCAGCAATCAGATTGGAAAGCAGCAAACAGGTTATGTAGACAACGGTGGCAATCAGAAAAAGGTGCGATACAGACTTGCTTTGTTCCATGAATATCTACTCCAATACAAAAAAATAGCTTTGCAAGACGCAAAGCCCAGCCTGTCGAAAAAGTCCAGTGAAAGCTGGGCTTTTTCGTTGTAAAATGGTAAAATATAGACAGGTGATGAAAGATGCTGGAACGGGAAAAACTACGCAGAGATGCAGTGGAATTTGTGAATACAGACCTATTGGTGCCGGGAAATCATCTGCTGCGAAAGATTGACAGCGCGGTAGATTTTAGCCATATTTATGATTTTGTAGAAGATTTGTATTGTGAGGGCAACGGTCGTCCTAGTGTGGACCCGGTCGTCCTGTTTAAGATTGTTCTGATCCAGCATCTGTACGGAATTCCCTCTTTACGCCGGACGATGCAGGAAATCAATATGAATATCGCGTATCGGTGGTTTCTGGGATATACACTGAACGAGGAGCTGCCGCATTTCTCCACTGTGAGTTACAATTTTAAGCACCGGTTCACAGAGGAAACCGTGGAGCAGGTGTTTTCGTGGATTTTGCAGGAGGCAAATTACGCCGGATATTTGGAGCCGGAAGCAGTATTTGTGGATGGGACGCATATCAAAGCAAACGCCAACATCAACAAAAAGATCAAAAAGGCAGTTCCTCAGGCGGCAAAGCGATATGCCTCAGAATTAATGGAAGAGGTTAACGCTGACCGGGAAGATCATGGGAAGAAGCCATTCGACAGTACTCCGAAACCGCCGAAGGAAAAAGAAATCATGGTGTCCAAAACAGACCCGGAAAGCGGGTTGTTCCAAAAGGGAGAACACAAGAAGTGCTTTGCCTACGAAGCACATACGGCCTGCGACAAACACAATTTTGTCCTTGACGTTGAGGTGACTCCGGGAAACGTACATGACAGTGTAGCATTTGACGCGGTCTATGGCAAAGTGACTCAACGGTTTCCTGAAATTGAAACGGTGGTGGCGGACGCCGCATACAAAACGCCGCATATCTGTAAACGGGTGTTTGACGACGGGCGGGTACTTTCCACAGCATACAAGCGGCCAATGACCAAAGCAGGAAATCTGGAATGGTGGAAGTATGTATACGACGAATATTATGACTGTGTGATCTGCCCGGAATATCAGGTTCTGCATTATGCAACAACCAACCGTGAGGGATACCGGGAATACAAAAGCCGGAGTTACATCTGCGAAAAATGTCCATTCCGTTCTCGCTGCACCGAGAGTAAAAGCTGTACGAAAACCGTAACGCGGCATGTGTGGCAGGATTATGTGGAGCTTGCGGAAGATATCAGGCACACACCGAAATACAAAGAGCTTTACAAAAAACGAAAAGAAACCATTGAGCGTGTCTTCGCCGATGCAAAAGTGAAATATGGGATGCGGTACACGCTCTACCGGGGCTTAACTCAAGTGACGAATTGGGTTAAGCTTAAGTTTGCTGCCATGAATCTCAAAAAGCTGGCAATGTGGAAATGGAGGGATGGCCATCCCTCCGGGTTTTTATTGATTTTACTTTGCTTATTTTCCTATCCTGCATATTATCAAGAGAACCCATCCTTCGTTTAACCGCGTTGGATGGGTTCTTCGACAATCTGTAGCTTTGCAAGACGCAAAGCCATTCCCAAACAACAATAATCAAATTGTAAATTTAGTCCTGGTTTTGCTTAACGACAGGAAGGTACAAATGAACTGTCGGCCTTTCGGCATGCAAATTATACATCTTTTCCGGTATTTATTCAAGGAGAAACAAAAGCTTAAATTTAGCAACTCAAGAAACCTCTGGCAGCAGTTTGTACACTTTGAAGATACAGAATAAAGAGGAAACGGTACAGCATCACCACTGCTGCTTACAAGCCATGAAGTTTGCAGCTTCTTTTTCTTTATAATGACAAAAGAGAGGTCAGCTGACCTCTCTTTCCGTGAATGATCCGATTGTTCAATATACCACCGAAACCTTCATTACGGTACGGGTATTTGCATTAGGCAAGCCGCCCTGCTTTGCTTTGTTCCTTATTCTGCATTTTCAGCATACTATAATCCATGAGGTGGTGGTTCCAAATGGTGGATAATTACTCTCCGGAAGAACTGGCTTACCTAGCATCATCCTTTGCAATCGCTCTGACGAAAGGGATGGACGCAGAAAGCGTCAGAGTAATGTGCAACTTTTTTGTCAATGTTGTTGGAACCCTGAACCTCATACTCGCACAAAAGGAACTCCTGAAAAAAAGATGTGCACCACCAAAACCGCCCCATAAACCTTGCGATTCCAAGGACTCATCTCATGAACCGCGCCGCGAACAGAAGTGATGGATATTGCGCAGATTTGCCAGAATACGCAGCGTTTCATGCTTGAATTCAGCCCGCTGAAACCGGATATCACTTTCTGAGGCGTTTCTTATGCTTACCCAGTCTACCGCCAATTCCCGCACGGGGAGGTGGCTCCGTTCAGCCAAGAGCAGCAGCTCGGCACAAACATACCAGCAGGATTCACAATTGCAGAAAGGGTATAGGGACTCGATGGTTTCGCGGCGGAAGAACTTGAACCGGCAAAGCGCATCGCTTGACCGGTAGTGTAGCAGCAGGCGAAGAATAAACTGAAAGCGGACAGCGTCCGCCCAAAGGGATTGCTGAACCCGAATTACGGAAAACGGCCGGAATCGGGAACCGTTCACGACACAGGCTGCCCCGTCCCGCAAGGGCTGGTCGATGAACAGCAAGTGTTCCAGTCCGGCGGAAAGGTCAAGGTCCAAGAAACCCACAATATCGCAGCAGTTCGTGCTGAGAATTTGTTCCATAAGCGACGGCCCACGCAGGTAATCCACGTTTTTGCAGCACGCGGCAAGCGAACGGCCCATGCGCTCGGTTCCATCCGTAGAACCGGAATCAGCAATCGTAATGCGGTATCGTTCGGGGAAATATTCCTCACAGAAATCTGTCATTCTTCGGATGCCACGGATCAGCAAGCCTTCATCATTGTGTACCGGAAAAACGAAATTAACACTCCGCATGGAATGCCCCCGTTTCGCTGCTGCGAGATTATTCTACTCTGAGCCTTCCTTGCTTTTCCGTTGATTTCGTTTCTTTTCCTTTCCCCTTCATCATATTGACTGGGACACAATTTTATTCCGCTTCCCAGAACGCAAAACCGGGTCGACGCTTTTATGCGTGAACCCGGCCATTTTGTTCTTACAGATCTCCGACTAAAACGACACTTTTTTCCAAAAGCGTCGTCGGGTGATAGGATAGCTTCGATTTCCTCAGTCCCGGGTCACCGACGTCTTCTTCACGGTTGACGTAGGTGTCTCTTTCCTGGGCAAAGTGCTTCAAAAATTCCTGCACAATCACCTGATAGGCTCCTGGGTAGCGAATATCGGCTTTTTCAACGTGGACAAACAGGGTATCGTTGACTCTTTCACCGATTGACATTGAGATAATCTTCCCATCTCCCTTAATCACGCCCCCGAACAGGCCGTATTTATCATAATTGCGGAGAAGTTCCTTTACTTTTGAACTTTCCTCACGAGCAAGTTCGCTTGGCTTCTCATAGAGTTTTGCAAAATTATCATAGAATTCGCAGACCTGCGGAAGATTCTCTTCGGTGATTTCCTCAAAGGAATAGTCAGGAACCATCTTGCGGAACTTGTTGATATGGTTTCGCTGACCATCGTATTTTTTGCCGCGGAACGAAAGAAGGTCTTCCGTAAGATATAGGTAATCGAACCAGTCACGGCTGGGCTGTATGAAGGCGGAAGGGTAGCGCTCCCGGAATCTCGGCAGCACATTTTCGGGAACGGTGCAGAAAACAAGCGGAAGGTTTGTCTCCCGACAGTGCTGCTCAATGGCCTCCAGAGCGATGGTAATTCCCTCCGGATTCGGGGAGAGGGGAACCGTGAAAGCGGTCACGCCGCTCAAATAGCGAACCTGAAAAATCAGCACACCGTGATAAATCGTATAGCGTGTTTTGAAGAATTCACGCCACATGAAGATTCCGCCGACGGAGTAATCGCAGATTCTAGATTGCTGGTACTTCAAAAATGGTCTTATGGTTGGAATGTCATCGAGAGTTAGAGGTTTAAAATTCAACATAGCAAAATCCTGTCTTTTGAAAAATCTTAGTGGAAAGCCACATTTTAAGTATGTCCTACTTTCCTCCAAAATTATGGCAGGTTCAAATTCATCTCCTATTTGTTATAATTTTCCAGAAAATTATGCCGTTCGCTGCCCCTGCGGTATCCGATTACGGTTTCCAAATTCACGTTTTCCATGCTGTGAAAAATGTTTTTGTCGATGTTGGGGTTTCCCTTTCGCAGTTGGGCGATGAGCCGTTTCATCTCCTGACGCTTGGAGTCACTCTGCCCAGCGGCACAGCTTTCGGTGAAGCGGCAGGCGCACTGAAGAAATGTCAGGTTGTTGTAGTTTTTCCAAGCGATGATGTCCGCTTCACGCACGAGATATAATGGGCGGATCAGTTCCATTCCGGGATAATGCAGGCTGTGGAGCTTCGGCATCATCGTTCGGATTTCCGCCCCGTATAGCATGCTCATCAGCGTCGTTTCAATGACGTCGTCAAAGTGATGTCCAAGCGCAATTTTGTTGCAGCCGAGTTCTCGAGCGTGCTTATAGAGGCATCCGCGCCGCATTTTTGCACAAAGGTAGCATGGGTTGCGGCCGGTCGCCTCCGTAATTTCAAAAATCCGCGTATCAAAAATATGAATCGGCAGATGCAGAGCCTCGGCGTTCTGAATGATTTGCCGCCGATTCTGCGCGTTGTATCCGGGGTCCATGACCAGATACTCCACTTCAAAGGGAAAATCGCTGTATTTTTGCAGGTGTTGCATGCACTTTGCAAGAAGCATGGAATCTTTCCCGCCGGATATGCAGACAGCGATGCGGTCTCCCTGTTGAATCAACTCATATTGTTTTACAGCTGAAAGAAAGGGCAGCCAAATCTGTCTGCGGTATTTCTTTGTAATGCTTCTTTCAGCCTGTTCAAAGGGTTCCATTTTGTCTCTCCCGTGTTAGATATGTTTGTAGTAGAAAATTGCAAGCTGAGTTCTGTCACGCCGTCAATTTGTCGAGCATGGTGCAGGTGTAATTTCGCACCATTCATGGACAAAACTTCTGCCAAAACGGGGAAAGGCGAGAAAGGATGCCGTGCAGCAAAAGGACAGAATCAGTTTGTCAATCACTTTTGAAGTCTGTAATCCCATCCTTTTCCCTCCCTTTCTATGTATTGTAGCATTTTTCGCCTGCCGATACAATCGGGTCCAAAATATCGTATATTCGAAAATCGCCGAAGGCGTTTTATTCGCAGCTATTGCTTGCAATTGCGGGATTCTCGGTTGTCTGCTGGGCCATTCTGATTCTGCCGTGCATGTTCCTTGACCCATTACCAAGTTACCCCTCACTTGCATATGATAGCAAAAAAGAGGGGGCGAATCTTATGGCTTGTTTCAATAATTGCAGTAATAGCGAGAATCTAAACAGTCTTTGTGCTCTTAGAAGAATTCTGAATTGTATCGGATGCCTGAATACTCAGGACCTGATTGCACTGCGAGACATCGTCGACCGTATTCTCGACGGCGGCTCTTGCGACTGCATCCGCAACAGCCTAAATACCTAAAGAAGAAGTCCTTCCAAAAAAATAAGCCTGCCTGTATCTTCATGTGCTGCCAACAGCTAGCGCATAGGGACACAGGCGGGCCTCATTTATGTGTTTGTGCCGAAGGACGGATAAGGAAAAAACCGTTTATTCTAGCCAAAAGATTTTTTACTGCAAATGGTAATGGTGAAAAACCTCAGAAAACATATTCTTTAGATTGTCTCCCGCAATGACCAGGAGTGCAAGATAAATCCACATGGCATGTAGATCCTGTGCACAACTGGGAGCGGTTGAAAGAAATACGGCAGTTGCCAGGGAAACGAGAATCAGCAACGGGTAAATGCTTAGTGAAGGATGTCCTTCGCGCCGCATTTTTGCCATGGCGGAAAACAGGGCTTTGAATAAGAAAAAAATAAGAGTTAACCCAAGCAGCAAAAAAATGATACCAAAATCAGCTAAACATTCTGCAATATAACAATGAAGTTTTTGAATATCACCGATATAGCGAGAAAGGTTCGGGCCGACAAGAAGCTGCGTATTGCCAAGACCGACGCCAAATGGATTTGAATAGAAAGTGCCTAAAGCAAATTTTAACAAAGTTACACGACGATACGTGGTATTCTTCATTACCTCATCACTGCCCACGCCAAGACCGGAAAAATCATCTCGGTTTGTGGGGTCAACGAGAGAACCAACAGGAGATTGTAATGTGGTGTAATCGGAAAGCCTTATACTGGGAGCAAAGTAAATGATTACAGCAAACAAAATGGGTATAACCAGAGCCGCAAATGCGCCAAAATGCCTTTGCTGCTTCATCCACACAACCAAGGCTACCGCAAAGACGGCGAAAAACAAGAGAACGCCGATCTGTACCAAAATCGCCCCGCCACAGGTGCATAGGAACCATTCCATGCAAAAAATGAGCGTGATGGCAGTAAGAGTGAGACCTTTTCTTTTGCCGTTAAACAGATCATGCAGCAATTGGAGAAGAACCGGCATGGCAAGAAAAAATACCGTAGCGCAATAATCGTTGGTATTGTAAAAAGTACCGGAGGGAAGACGGAATACAATAAAGCCGAAAAAGTCAACACCGTAGTTCTTGAGATGAGTATCCGTATACATCGGTCCGGCGAAACATTCATAAAAACCAACAGCCATCTGGCCAGCCAGAATCATGGCAAGATTGCGGACCACGCTTGTCCAAAGTTGACGGCTGCGTAGATAAACAAGGATGACCATGCAAAACAAAATGTCAAAGCCAAGATTGGCAAGGCGTGAAAAAGTATAACTGCGGTCAGAAGTAAGGAATAGCAAGGTAACGGCACCGTATCCAGCCATAAAGGCCATTATCGCCAACAGAGCCCACCGGCAAGCAGAAAAACCGTGAAAAGGGTTGATGTGGTTGCGGAAAATCCAAAAAAGATACAGTACTGTGAAAAGCAACAAGGAAACACGAAATGTAGTAATGGCACTACCAATGCGCGGCTCAGCTAAACCCCATACCGAAGATGCGATTACAAGTTGAAAGAGCAAAAAAAGAGTTTTTTCAAATGGGGTTGTGAACTCTTTCGGTTTTGCAGTGTAGGCGGCAATCAAAGAAAGTACCGTCCAAAACAGACAGGTGATTAGCCCACCGACTGTGGAAAAGAACATGAAAGTATCCTCCTGGCGTTGTTTTTAAATTTCAAAACTGCTTTTCTTTGGAAGCTTTGTTTCAAATACAGTTATTAATTGGGAACGTACTTCATCAAAATCAAAATCTGAAGCACCGTCATTGCAACAAATCATTTTGTAGCGGGAATGTAAAAGCGCATGATACATCTTTTTATTATGGCTGGAAATTTCAAAAATTTTCCCGTGACGATAGGAACAAGGAATCACATTTCCTTGTGCTAGGTTCCAATAACGAATTACCCAAGGGCTGATATCGGAACTGGTACGAAAGCGATGCCGGCAGGTTTCATCAAAAGCAGAATATTCCTGTGCCCACATCTGCTCAAAGGCTGTTTTTGTAAAGCTGATAGGGAGATGATGATTATAAAAACCTGTGAAATATGGAAAAGGCAGGACGAATAGATTTTTCAGTCCCGGTAATCCATACAATGGATAAAATATTTTTCTGGCATCACGGCACAGCATTTTTCGCTTATCTACGTATTTGCTGATGAGCCGGTAATTGTTGTAGGTAATTTCGGAGATTTGATTATCCGACGGATATCCTACATCAAAGATAAGCTGGTCGACAGGAATCCCGTTCCGAAAGAAATCGGTCGGCTTCACAGGGGCATTTAAAAACGTATCATCATTAAAGTAAACAAATTGTTCGGTTAATCCCGGAATACGATGTAAATTCAGTTCAATAGGGTGGGAGTTAAATGTGGGAAGATACTCGGATGGTATATAATCACTATGCCGAACAATGTGGAGCTTTGGATTATTAACATTTAGCCAAGCAGGAATATGCCCCCATGTTACAAAATGGACGCGGTTTACCCACGGAGCGTAATTTTCGACAGCACGGAACCAGTAGCGCAAAGTGTTCCAGTCACGGTAGCGAATGTCTCTGTCATCGCTATCCTGCGTCAATTGGAATCGTTGCTTCTCTGCACGCCAATTGGGATCATTCCCATCAACCCAGGTAATCACAAAATCTATGTCTGGCATTGTGAGCCTCCCTGAAAAATTTTTCGATACATGGTACTAGCTGCAACATGTATCGAAGTAGTTAAATCATATTCATCACAAAAAATTTATAAAATCTATCAGAATAGAAAATGTGCCCCCTTTGTCTGCAGCAACATTTGCAACCAAATTTTATTAAAACTATAAACCACTTTGTGATGTCGTCATAACTCTCAATGCGCTTTAGTTCTGAAAAGAATTGGGATGCTTGCTTGCCACATAAAATGTAACGAACGCTAATAGTAACCTGGGCGTGTTTTTCCATAACATTATACGATAATATCACAAAATGCAGTGTGGTTCAACAAAAACAGCTTTTCAAAATTCATTTCTAGAGATTCTTGCTAGAGATTCTTGTTGATATATCCGGAAAAGCGGATGTATCAACTCACAGGATTCCAGCGCTTTTCCTCTTTTCTGCACCGTAGATGGCAGGGCATCCTTCTTGCAGTGCCCAGCGGGCTATGATATAATGAACAATAATGCAAATTTGTTGCAAACTGAGTTAAACGGAGGAATTTCTGTTTGAAAAACAATTTGTCGGAGCGTCTGCCGGAGCCACAGCATCCGAAGGAGTTTTATATTTCTGAAGTCCGAAAAATCATGCAGGTCCGCAAGCGTGGCAAGGTGCCGATGGCCCTTGTTCACACATACGGCTGTCAGCAGAATGTAGCTGACAGTGAAAAAATAAAGGGCTTTCTGGCCCAGATGGGTTTCTCTTTCACCGAGGATGAAGAAGAAGCCGATTTCATTCTGTTCAACACTTGTGCGGTTCGGGGGCATGCGGAGAATCGTGTGTTCGGAAATGTTGGTGCGCTTAAGGATCTGAAACGCCGTCATCCGTCGCTGATTATTTCATTGTGCGGCTGCATGATGGAAGAAAAGCAGGCCTCAGAGCATATCAAGCAAAAATTTCCATTTGTCAACCTTGTATTCGGAACCCACGTTCTTCATCGCTTTCCGGAACTGCTTTGGACGGCGTTGACGGCAAGCCGCCGTGTTTTTGAACGCGGAGACGAGCAGGAAGATGCCCGCATCGTGGAAGGCCTTCCAATCCACCGTGACGGTACAACGCGTGCTTGGCTCACCGTCATGTATGGGTGCGACAATTTCTGCTCCTACTGCATTGTGCCGTATGTCCGTGGAAGGGAAAGAAGCCGCGAACCTGAGGCAATTCTTGACGAATTTCGTTCCATTGTGGCAGATGGTTATAAAGACATTACCCTTTTGGGGCAGAATGTAAATTCTTACGGCAAAAAGCTGGAACGTCCAATCAACTTTTCGCAGCTTTTGCGGATGCTTGACGCTGTGGACGGAGATTACCGTCTCAGGTTCATGACGTCCCACCCGAAAGATGCGACCCATGAGCTGATTGACACCATGGCGGAAGGCAGACACATCTGCCATCATCTTCACCTTCCGGTGCAGGCCGGCAGCAACAGAATTCTGAAAGAGATGAACCGCGGATATACGCGAGAGAAGTATCTCGCGCTGGTAGAGTACGCCCGCAAGAAAATTCCGGATCTTTCTCTTACAACAGACATTATTGTCGGTTTTCCCGGGGAAACTTATGAAGAGTTCCGTGAAACCGTAAGCCTTGTCCGCGAGGTTGGGTTCACTTCTCTGTTTACCTTTATCTATTCGCCGCGCGAAGGAACACGGGCTGCACGCCTGCCCGACCCAGTGCCCTATGAGGAAAAAGCCAGATGGCTTCAGGAGCTTTGTGCCGAGCAGGAGAAGATTTCCGCGGAGCGTTGTGCGAAGGAAGTCGGAAAGACTTATCGGGTGCTCGTTGAAAAGCAAAACGAGAAAGACGGCCTTTTATGCGGCCGCACGGACGGTAACGTCATCGTTTTGTTCGAGGGCAGCAAAGAACTCATCGGCAATTTTGCAGAGGTAAAAATCACCGCCGCACGCAACTGGATTCTGCGCGGCGAGTTAATCCAATAAATCCAGAAATTAAGGAGTATATAAATGGATAATATTATCGAACAGGCAAGAGCAATCGGCAAGGCTATCCAGAAGGATGAGCGCTATCTGAAAACGCAGTTGGCACTGCAGGCTGCAGACGAAGACAAAGAACTGCAGGACCTTATCGGTCAGTATAATCTCAAGCGCATGTCCATTCAAAATGAGATGCAGAAGCCGGAACGCGACGAGGAAAAACTCAGAGCATACCAAACGGAGCTTAACGGCCTTTATGAAACCATTATGAAAAATCCGCGTATGATTGCCTATAACGAGGCGAGGAAAGATTTTGACCTTCTTCTGCGCCGCGTTGACGCCATTATTTCCCAGAGCGCCAACGGCGTGGACCCCGATACTGCGGATTATCAGGAATCTTCCTGCAGCGGCAACTGCGGTTCCTGCAGTGGATGCCACTGAGAAATACTTGTTTGAAGGGAGGCGGTAAGCATGGCATCACTTTCTCCCATGATGCAGCAGTACTTTGAAATCAAAAAGAAAAACCCGGACACGATCCTGTTTTTCCGCCTCGGCGACTTCTATGAAATGTTCTATGATGACGCGAAGCTTGCGTCCCGGGAACTGGATCTTACCCTTACTGGGAGAGACTGCGGTCAGCCGGAGCGCGCGCCGATGTGCGGTGTACCGTTTCACAGCTACGAAACTTATGTTGCAAAGCTGATTGCAAAGGGTTACAAGGTCGCCATCTGCGAGCAGCTGGAAGACCCCGCTCTCGCAAAAGGACTTGTGAAAAGAGACATCATCCGCGTGATTACGCCGGGCACGGTGCTGGAAAGCAGCATGCTCGACGAAGCGCGGAATAATTTTATTTGCTCGCTGAATGTGCAGGGAAACCGAGCCGGTGTCTGTTTTGCCGATGTTTCAACGGGCGAGCTTCATGCGACGAAACTTTCTGCAAAGGACGCCGCAGCACTGACAGAACAGCTTTGCAATGAACTGTCTCGCTTTTCCCCGAGGGAAATTCTCATCAATCAGGGCGCACTCGATTTATCCGCCCTTCCCGAATTTATCAAGAACCGCCTGAACGCGAGCCTTGAACTGCTTGACAGCGAAAAGTTTGATTCCCAGTCTGCTGTTCCAGTTCTTACGGAGCAATTCCATAAGTCGCCGGAGGAGCTGGACCTTGCGGACAAGCCCGAAATTGAGGGTGCGCTTGGCGCTTTGCTCGGCTACCTGAAAGAGACGGAACGCACAGGCCTTGAAAGCATGGATTCCATTGACCTTTACAGCGGCGAGCAGTTCATGCGTCTGAATCTGACGACACGCCGCAACCTTGAACTGCTGGAAACCATGCGAAGCAAGGAAAAGCGCGGTTCACTTCTGTGGGTGCTTGACCGCACACGCACTCCGATGGGCAAACGCCTTATCCGCAGCTGGGTGGAACGTCCTCTGCTAAATCCTGCGGCCATCACCCGGCGCTTAAACGCTGTGGAGGAATTGACGCGCGACAGCATTCTCCGCGACAGCCTTTCGGAGCAACTCTACGGGATTCATGACCTTGAGCGCCTGATGTCCCGCATTGTTTATGGTTCCGCAAACGGCAGGGAGCTGCGTAGCCTCTCGGATGCCGCGGCAAAGCTTCCGACTTTGAAACATTTGCTGAAAGACTGTAAATCGGATTTGCTTTGCAAGATATACGAGGAAATCGACGGCCTTGAAGATGTTCATGAACTGATTGAAAGCGCCATTGTGGAAGAACCGCCGTTTTCCGTTCGTGAAGGCGGAATTATCAAGCCCGGGTTCAGCGAAGAACTGGACCAGCTCAAGGGCGATATGACGGACGGGCGCGGCATCATTGCGAAGATTGAAGCGAAGGAACGCGAGCGCACGGGAATCCCAAAGCTCAAAGTCGGCTACAACCGGGTATTTGGCTATTACATAGAAGTCACAAACGCATACAAGGACCAAGTGCCTCCGGAATACATCAGAAAACAGACCTTGACCAACTGCGAACGCTTCATCACACCGGAGCTGAAGGAACTGGAAGGCCGAATTCTCGGCGCACACGACAAATCCGTTCAGCTGGAATATGAATTGTTTACCTCTGTGCGAAAGCAGGTCGCGGCGCAGATGGAACGCGTGCAGCGCACGGCGCAGGCTGTTGCAAGGCTAGACGTGTTGCTTTCTCTGGCGCAGGTTTCTGTTGATCGGAACTATGTCAGACCCGTTGTGAACCTCAGCGGCAGAATCGTTTTGAAAGAAAGCCGTCATCCGGTTGTCGAAGCACTCCTCGAGGAGCCTTTTGTTCCGAACGATGTATTGCTCGACAAGGACGAAAACCGCGTTGCAATCATTACCGGCCCGAACATGGCGGGAAAATCGACTTATATGCGTCAAATCGCGCTGATCGTGATTATGGCGCAGATTGGCTGCTTTGTGCCCGCTTCCAGTGCGGAAATCGGGATTACGGACGCAATCTTCACCCGTGTCGGCGCTTCCGACGATTTGGCGGCGGGGCAGTCCACCTTCATGGTGGAAATGGCCGAGGTGGCTGATATTGTAAAAAATGCAACGTCAGACAGCCTTTTGATTCTCGACGAGATCGGCCGCGGCACATCGACTTTTGACGGAATGAGCATTGCACGCGCCGTCCTCGAATATGTAGCGGACAAAAAGCGCCTCGGCGCAAAGACGCTGTTTGCGACGCATTACCATGAACTCACCGCGCTGGAAGGCTTAATTCCCGGCGTAAAAAACTACAACATCGCCGTGAAAAAGCGCGGCGACGATATTACATTCCTTCGCCGCATTGTGCGCGGCGGTGCCGATGATAGCTACGGCATCGAAGTTGCAAAGCTCGCTGGAGTGCCGAATGTCATCATCGAAAGAGCAAAGCAGATTTTGAAAGAAATCAACGAAGGCAAAGATGTTTCCATGCCGGTGCGCCTTGCGGCACAGCGAAACACAGAGGAAGAAAACGGGCAGATTGCTCTGACTCCGCCGAATGAAGTGGAGATTATGGAACGACTCAAAACCTTAGACGTCAATACACTGACGCCGATTGAATGTATGAACACGCTGTTTGAACTGTCCAAGCTGGCACAGTGAATTTTTGTAAGCGGCAGGGAGGTGCGTTATGGGAAAAATCAATGTCCTTGATAAGCATATTGCCGACCTGATTGCGGCCGGCGAGGTGGTGGAGCGTCCGGCGTCCGCCATCAAGGAATTGATTGAAAACTCCATTGATGCCGGTGCAACCGCCGTTACAGTCGAGATACGCAATGGAGGGGTTACTTACCTGCGCGTGACGGACAACGGCTGCGGCATCGCGCGCGAAGATGTGCCTGTCGCTTTTTTAAGCCATGCAACCAGCAAGATTGCCGGAAAAGATGATTTGCGGGCAATCGGTACACTTGGCTTCCGCGGAGAGGCACTCGCCTCGATTGCCGCGGTTGCCCGCGTCGAAATGCTGACGCGCACGGCGGATGAGCTTGCCGGAACAAGGTACGGAATCGAGGGCGGGAGAGAACAATACTGTGAAGACGCTGGCTGCGCCGAAGGAACAACTATCGTAGTGCGTGACCTGTTCTACAATACGCCCGCCCGAATGAAGTTCCTGAAAAAGGACATCACGGAGGGCAACGCGGTAGCCGCCGTTGTGGACAAAGAGGCCCTTGCCCATCCGGAGGTTTCATTCCGATTCCTGCGCGACGGGCGTGAAACATTGCGTACCCCCGGTGACGGAAATCTGAAATCTGCTGTTTATGCTGTCTTTGGCAGAGAGTTTACCGAAAGTCTCATCCCGCTTGATTACGAGTTAAACGGTGTAAAGGCTTTCGGATTCATCAGCAGCCCTGCGGCTGCTCGCCCGAACCGCAGTATGCAAAACTTTTTTATCAACGGGCGTTATGTAAAAACCCGCACCGCCATGGTGGCCCTCGAAGAAGCCTTTAAGGGTTCGCTGATGGTGGGAAAGGTTCCTGCCTGTGTGCTGCACCTTACCGTTCCGCTTGAAGCGGTGGATGTCAATGTGCATCCGTCCAAAATCGAAGTCCGCTTTCTCAATGAGCGCCCGATTTTTGACGCTGTCTACCACGGAGTGAAAGCCGCGTTGAACGTGGGGGACAAGCCTCATATTCTAAAGCTTGCTGATTCCGCCGTGCAGCCGAAAAAACGCGAAACACCGCCAATGCAGATGCGTTTTTCGGCGCCGCTCCCAAAGCAAAAGACAGAGCCGGAAAAACCGGTCCACATTGTACCTACGGTCAGGGAACAGCCAATTCCAACCGTACCGAAGGCCGTTCCGGCGATGTCCTTTCATGCGGCAGTAAAAGCACCGGATATTGAATTCAGCGAAGAAGAGCCTGCTGCAAAGCCGCTAAAACCATCGCAACCGCCTGTATCGGAAAAAAGCGAAAAAGTGCCTGAGCCGGAACCGCAATACACCGCCGAGCCAGAACCGGCTGTTCCGGAAGAAAAGCCGGAGCGGCTGATTGGGGAGGCGTTCGGTACCTACATCCTTCTTGAGCGCGGCGATGATATCATATTTGTGGATAAGCACGCGGCGCACGAGCGGCTTCTTTATGAAAAGCTGAAGGCGCAGAGCGGGGAAAGCGACCGTCAGCTTTTACTGGAGCCGGTTTCGGTTACGCTTTCAAAAGATGAGTACTCCGCAGTGCTCGAGTCTCTTGACATCTGTGCAAAAGCAGGGTTTGAGATTGAAGATTTCGGCATGGGAACAGTCCTAGTGCGCACAGCGCCGATGATTCTCGGCGGAAACGGTGTAGCGGAGGCTGTCATGGAGATTGCCGGCTACCTTGCTTCCAATAAAACGGATCTTACAACGGAAAAAGTGGACTGGCTGTATCACAACATAGCTTGCCGTGCCGCGGTAAAAGCAGGAGACCCTGCCTCTTCGCGCGAACTGATTGACCTTGTGCACCGTGCAGAGCGTGAAGGAGTTCGTTATTGCCCCCACGGCCGCCCGGTATTTTTCATACTGACCAGAAAAGAACTGGAGCGCCAGTTTGGGAGGATACAGTAATGGCAGGAATTCCGGTTGTTGCTGTTGTCGGCCCTACGGCGACGGGGAAAACGAGGCTTGCGGTCGGACTTTCCCTGCGCTTCGGCGGTGAAGTCGTTTCCGCCGATTCCATGCAGATTTACCGCGGGCTGGATATCGGGACAGCCAAACCGACGATTGAGGAAATGCGCGGTGTTCCGCACCATCTGATTGATTTTCTCGACCCCTCACAGTCGTTCAGCGTCGCAGATTTTGTCGAACTGGCGTCGAAAAGCATTGCCGATATCAACGCAAGAGGAAAACTTCCGATTGTCGCCGGGGGCACAGGACTCTATATCTGGTCTTTACTCAACGGCCTGAACTTTTTGCCGCAGGAAAAAGATGAAGAACTCCGTGCAAAATTAAAGCACATGGCAGAGCAGGAGGGCACCGAGAAAGTCTGGAAGATGCTCCGTGAAATCGACCCGGAGTCAGCCGAGCGTATTCATCCGAACAATGTGGGTCGCGTCATACGCGCCATTGAGGTTTACCGCGTGACCGGCATCACGATGACGGAGCAAATCCGCCGTTCCCGCGAAAAGCCTTCTCCGTATGATCCTCTCGTCATCGGCCTTACGTACCGTGACCGCTCAAAGCTTTATGATGCCATCAATAGGCGCGTTGATATTATGATGCAAAGGGGCCTTCTGAAGGAAGCCGAAACGGTTTTCAAGATGGAGCACGCGGCGACAGCTTCACAGGCAATCGGCTACAAAGAATTCTTCCCGTATTTCCGAGGGGAGTGTTCCGTTGAGGAGTCTGTGGAGCAGGTAAAACGTGAAAGCCGAAGATACGCAAAGCGTCAGCTCACTTGGTTCCGCCGTGATGAATCCGTTCAATGGCTCTATGTCGATGAATTTGCAAATCCTGATGAGCTGCTTGCGAAAGCGGCTAGTTTGATTCTGCAAAAGGGGTGGAAGCGATGAACAATTCAAGGCTGCGAAAAGTAGGTTCCCGCATCCTTGCGCTTCTTCTCCTCTTTTATGTAGGCTATCAGATTTTCAAAGCGAATTACTCCTCAATTCGGACGGAAAACGTGTCTTACTTTACCGCTTCCCGGACGGTTAAGGTGTCGGTTGTGGCGCTTCGCAACGAAGTGCTTCTTACTTCACCCGCCGGCGGTGCGGTGGACTTCGCAATCAATTCGGGCAGCCGTGTTGCAAAAGGCGGAACGATTGCGGAAATCTACGCCAATTCCGAGCAGATTTCCGTAAAGCATCAGCTGGCGGATATTGACAGAGAGATTCAGCAGCTGCAAAATCTGCAGCAGTCTGCCAGCGCCTATTCTTTAAGCGCTGAAACTGCCAACGAGCGAATCTGCATGAAATTATCGGAGATGCTGAACTACGTCAGTTCCGGTGAACTGCCGAAAGTGTATTCCGAGAAATCATCGCTTCTGAACCTTTTGAGCGAGAAGGAAATCGGTACTGGAAAGGTCAAAGATTTCAAATCGCGCATCAGTGAACTGCAGTCGCAGCGAAAAACGATTGCTGCAAAAGCCGGCAAGCCTACCGGAACTATTGTGTCTCCGGTTTCAGGTTACTTCATCGACTCAACGGACGGAATGGAAAGCGCGTACGACATTTCCAAAATCTCCACAATTACCTGCAGCGACATTCAGAAACTTCAAACGATGAAAGCCGTTCCGGTTTCCGGCAGTATCGGAAAAATCGACCGCGATTTCAACTGGTACCTTGTCTGTATTGTTCCGGCGGACGAACTTGTCCCGTTCCGCCACCAAATGGACACGGGGGGGAACTTGTCGATTCAATTCCCTTTCGTTTCCAATATGTCCATTTCCGCTACACTCGAGACAATCAATATGAATTCCGACAATTCGGCAGGCGCTGTTGTTTTGCAGTGCAAGGAAATCAATTCGGAACTTGTCGGAATCAGGCGTGAGACGGCAAATATCTCCTTTGGTGAATATACCGGCCTCCGCGTCAGTCAGAAAGCCGTACATTATGCAAATGTGAAATCTACCACAAAAGACGCTAACGGAAAAAAGACAACGGTCGAAAAGAAAGTAATGGGAGTATATGTGCTCCATGGCAATCAGATTGTATTCCGCCAGATTGTCCCGGAGTTTAGCACAGAGAGTTATGTAATCTGCAAAGCGAACCCCAATGACGACGAAATTCTGACGTCCGATACAGTAAGATATAACGACGAAGTTGTTGTGGAGGGGACGAATCTGTATGATGGAAAAGTTATCAAATGAAGACTTGCAGCGCCGCTTTCATGATGTGGAAGAAAATCTGAAGGTGATTCGTGAAAATATCGCTGAAGCAGCCGCACGCGCCGGAAAAAGTGCCAGCGACATTACGCTTCTGGCGGCAACGAAAACCGTTCCCGTAGAGGTCATCAACCACAGCATCGAGCTTGGCGTCGACCACATCGGCGAAAACCGTGTTCAAGAATTGAATGAGAAATACGAAAGTTATAACCTCGAGCGGTGTGAGCTGCATTTTATCGGCCACCTGCAGCTCAACAAGGTCAAGTACCTCATCGGCCGTGTCGCGATGATTCAGTCGGTCGACAGTGAAAAACTGGCCGCCGAGATTTCCCGCCTTAGTGCGAAAAAGGGCGTTACCACCGATGTCCTGCTGGAAGTGAACATCGGTAAAGAACCGAACAAATCCGGTGTCATGCCGGAGCTTTTGCCTGAACTGGTTGAAAAAGTGTCCCTTTTGCCGAATATTCGGGTGCGCGGATTGATGGCAATTCCTCCTGCAAACGCCTCCGAGACGGAAACAATGAACTTTTTTTTGAGAATGAATCAATATTTTGTTGACATAAAGCACAAAAAAACCGATAATGTATCTATGGACTGGCTGTCAATGGGAATGTCAGCAGATTATACACAGGCAATTCTTGCGGGGGCAAATTTAGTGCGTGTGGGAACGGCACTGTATGGCCCGCGAATTTATGTGAAAAAACACTGACTGGGAGGAATACAGATGGCAGGACTTGTTGAAAAATTCAAGAACATGTGGGATGCTCCTGAAGATGAATATGAAGATTACGATTACCCGGAAGAAGAAGGGCAGGAGATGGCTATGGCCGGTCAAAATAATGAGCCGGAAGTACAGCGCGATTCAAACCGTCATGTCGCCAATGTAAATTCCGGCAACAAAGTCGTCAACATCCATGCAACAGCACAGCTTCAGGTCGTCCTCTTCAAACCGGAGCATTTTGGTGAAGAAACCTGCAACATTGCAGATGAATTGCTGAAAATGCATACCGTAGTGCTCAATCTTGAAAACACTGCCAAGGATGTTTCCCGAAGAATTATTGATTTCCTGAGCGGCGTCGCTTATGCGAACGGCGGCAAGATTAAGCGCGTTGCCACAAGTACCTTCATCATCACTCCATACAATGTCGACCTCACCGGTGAAGACGTGATGGACGAGCTTGAAAACAACGGTGTTTATTTTTAATGCAGAATAAATCCTCTGAGCAGAATGATCTTCTGGCTGCGCGGATTCTGGATGCGATTCGTCTGGCTGAGATACGCAGGAAACCTCATTTTGTCGGCTTTCTCGATGAAAGAGAGACTGTGCGCACCAAGAATTTGCTGCGGCGGGAATCATTCGTGAATGCCCAGTTCTGGGGCGGTTTTTCCGAAGCGGAACGGGTCGTTTTTGGGGCTTTTCCAGAATTTATGGCACCCGATGCGACTGTTTTTCCGGTTACAGCGCTTACGGTTGAGTTCCGTAAGCAAGACCGCCTGACTCACCGTGATTTTCTCGGCGCGCTGCTTCATACCGGACTTGAGCGCTCTTCGCTGGGCGATATCTTGACGGAGGAAGGGCGTGCAGTAATATTTTGCAGGCGCGAAGTCTCCGGGTTTCTATGTTCTCAAGTGGAAAAGATTGGCGGAGTGGGCGTCAGAATTACGGAGGGGGCACAAGAACCTCTTCCGGCGGCGCATCGCTTCGCCGATTTTTCAGCTGTCATTGCTTCCGCGAGGCTTGACTGCGTTACGGCTGCGGCGGTAGGTACCAGCAGAGAGAAGGCGGCTGCGATGATACGCGCACGGCTTGTCGAACTGAATCACGAGGAAGAGGCCTCTCCCTCCGCAGACGTTCACGAAGGGGATATCCTTTCCGTCCGCGGGGAAGGGCGTTATGTGATTGATCGGCTTGGCCCGCTCACCAAAAAAGGCAGACTTGGCATAGCGGGCAGAAAATATGTTTAACGTTTGTACGGGGAGTGAAAAATAGATGTTGTCATTAAATGATATCATCAACGTAGGGTTCCGCAAGTCCGGCTTTTCAGGTTACCGTGCCGACGATGTTGACAGCTTTGTCGATAGCGTCCGTGAGAGCTACGAAGAACTTCTGAAACGCTGTGAAACTGCCGAAGCAGAAGTCGTGAAGCTGAAAGAGGAAAATCGGCAGAATATCGAAAAACTCAAAGTCCTGGCAAACAAAATCGAAGAATACCGGAACCAAGAAGATGATATTAAGAATGCTCTTATCAGTGCTCAGAAGCTCAGCGAAGCATCGGTTCGTGAAGCACGCCATAAGGCGGAAATAATTCTGAAGGATGCCGAACTGAAAGCGGAGCGCATCATTCAAGATGCAGACCGTAAAATTGTTGAGCAAAAGAAAGAATTTGAACGGATGCAGAGAACGGTTTCAGATTTCCGCTCCAAGCTTCTCAGCATCTATAAAGAGCATTTAACGCTGATTGATGCGCTGCCGGGCACAAAACCGGAAACGGCAGCACCTCAGGAATCGGCTCCGGCGCAGAAGGCTCCGGAAGAACATGCTGAAAAGGTATCTGCTCCCGCTGCAGAAGAGCCAAAAGCGGGTGAAGAGGCAGAAGCAGAAATGGAATCTCAGCCTGTTGTAATGAATTTTGACGATTGATATTTTTCCGGAAGACACATCTTTAAGGAGAGAATGAACCAATGGATTACAAAAGCACCCTAAATCTTCCCAAAACCGATTTCCCGATGCAGGCCGGTCTGCCGAAGCGCGAACCGGAAATGCTGAAGGAATGGCAGGAAAGCAAGCTTTACGAAAATGTTATGAAAAAGAACGAGGGAAGACCGCTTTACGTCTTGCACGACGGCCCTCCGTATGCAAACGGAGATATCCATCTGGGGACAGCTCTCAATAAAGTCTTGAAGGACATCATCGTCCGTTACCGCAACATGAGCGGCTACAAGGCGCCGTATGTTCCCGGCTGGGATACGCACGGCCTCCCGACGGAGCTCAAAGCCCGCAAAAAAGCAGGTGTCGGAAATTCCACAACGATTTCCGACGTGGAGCTTCGCAAAATCTGCCGCGAGTTTGCGCTGCATTATCTGGACGACCAGAGAAATCAATTTATGCGCCTCGGCGGAATTGGCGACTGGCAGAACCCCTATATCACCCTGACGCATGACTTTGAAGCCAAGCAGGTTGAAGTCTTTGCGAACATGGCTCAGAAGGGCCTGATTTATAAGGGACTAAAGCCAGTCTATTGGTGCCCAAGCTGTAAAACGGCACTCGCTGAGGCTGAAATTGAGTACAGCGAGGATCCCTGCGATTCCATCTATGTAAAATTCCGCGTTACCGATGACAAAGGTGTGTTTTCCGGAAAGGGTATCGACCCGAATAAGGTCTTCTTCGTAATTTGGACGACCACAACCTGGACCATCCCTGCCAACGTGGCAATTTGCCTCGGACCGGAGTTTGAGTATTCCCTCGTAAAATGTGGTGATGAGTATTACGTCATGGCTACCGCACTTTATGAGGAAGCGATGAAAGCGGCAGGAAAAACCGATTATGAGGTCGTCGCAACCTTCAAGGGTTCTGACCTGGAATATATCAAAACAGCACATCCATTCCTTGACCGCAGTTCGCTTGTTATTCTCGGCGACCATGTAACGCTGGAAAGTGGTACCGGATGCGTTCATACGGCACCTGGACACGGTGTAGAAGACTATGATGTTTGCCACAACCATTATCCGGAACTGCCCGTCATTGTTCCGGTCGATGCAGACGGCAAGATGACAGCCGAGGCCGGCGAAATGTTCTGCGGCCTTACAACGGCAGAGGCGAACAAGGCTATCCTGAAACATCTGGATGATATCGGCGCCCTCTTTGCCGTCAAGCACATCATTCACCAGTATCCGCATTGCTGGCGCTGCAAGAATCCGGTGCTGTTCCGTGCAACGGAGCAGTGGTTCTGTTCGGTCGATGCCATTAAGGACAAGGCCGTGGAAGAAATCAATAAAGTTCAGTGGGTTCCGGCATGGGGCCGCGACCGCATCACTTCCATGGTGCGTGAGCGCAACGACTGGTGCATTTCCCGCCAGCGCCGCTGGGGTGTGCCGATTCCGATTTTCTACTGCAAAGATTGCGGCGAGCCGCTCATTTCAAAGGAAGCCATGGATGCAGTATCCAAGCTGTTTGCGAAGGAAGGCTCGGATGCTTGGTACATTAAGACCGCGAAGGAAATTCTGCCGGAAGGCACCAAATGCGCAAAATGCGGCTGCACGGAATTCACACAAGAACGCGACATTATGGATGTGTGGTTTGATTCCGGCTGCAGCCATGCCGCTGTGGTTGACCAGCGTCCGGAGCTTCGCTGGCCGGCTGATATGTACCTCGAAGGTGCCGATCAGTACCGCGGCTGGTTCCAGTCATCCCTGCTGACCTCCGTCGCTTGGAGAGGGCAGGCACCATACCGCACTGTTGTAACTCACGGCTGGGTCGTAGACGGCGAAGGCCGCAAGATGTCCAAGTCGCTCGGCAACGGAATCTCCCCGTCTGAAATCGTTGAAAAGTACGGTGCAGATATTCTGCGCCTCTGGGTTGCGTCTTCCGACTACCACGCGGATATCCGCATTTCCCATGAAATCCTGAAACAGCTTTCCGACGCATACCGTAAAATTCGCAATACGGCGCGCTTCATTCTCGGAAATCTGTATGATTTTGATCCGAACAAAGACCTTGTTTCGCCGGATAACATGGAGCCGATTGATCGCTGGGCACTTCACCGCTTCAACGGCCTCATCGAGCAGGTGAAAAAGGGATACGAGTCTTACGAGTTCCACGAAGCTTACCATGCGATTCATAATTTCTGCGTGGTGGATATGTCGAACTTCTACCTCGATGTCCTGAAAGACAGGCTGTATGTTGAAAAAGCAGACAGTGCAACGCGGCGTGCGGCGCAGTCTGCTATGTACCTGATTCTCGACGGTATGACTCGCCTCGTTTCTCCGATTCTTGCCTTTACCTCGGATGAAATCTGGCGCAGCATGAAGCATCGCAGCGAGGAAAATGCCGAGCATGTCCTTTACAACGATATGCCGGAGCCGATTGATGTCAACGCGGATGATGAGTTTGTTGCCCGTTGGGATAAGATTCATCAGATTCGTGAAGATGTGAAGAAAGCGCTTGAAATCGCCCGCAAAGATGATGTCATTCATGCTTCGCTCGATGCGAAAGTGACGCTTTACTGTTCTTCTGACTTGTATCCATTCGTGAAATCCGTAGAGCAGGTGCTCCCGGCTGTTTTGATTGTTTCTCAGCTTGAAGTTTTGGAAGGCGGGGAAGGAACATTCAAGGGCGAGGAACTGCCCGGTTTGTCTGTTTCCGTTGCTCATGCGGACGGTGAAAAATGCAGCCGTTGCTGGAGCTACAGCCACACAGTCGGAAGCGATCCGGAGCATCCGGATATCTGTGCACGCTGTGCAGCCGTATTAAAGTAAATCTGTGGGAGAGCTTTTCGGCTCTCCCTTCCTTTCATTACAAAAATGAGAAGGTGTGTCTTGTGGCGGTCATTACACTTCTGTTGGCTCTCTTGCTCGCGGCGACAGACCAGCTGCTGAAAATGATAGTGATTCGCGACGTAAAACCCGTCGGCTCCATTGACATTGTGAACGGGCTTCTGAAATTGGAATACTCCGAAAACACCGGTGCCGCTTTCAGCATGATGGAGGGCGGCCGCTGGGGTTTCCTCGCAATTACGGTTGTGCTTTGTGCCTTCTTTATCTTTGCCATGTTCTGCTACAACAACCATGAATTTTTTTCGCGGGCGGCTTGTGTGCTTATTGTAGGCGGCGGAATCGGAAACGCGATTGACCGGTTGGTTAATTCTTATGTGGTAGACTACATCTCGATTTCCTTTTTCCCGGCAATCTTTAATTTCGCGGACTGCTGCATCGTTGTCGGGGCAATTTTCCTTGCAATACATTTGCTTTTCTTTACTGAGCACGGCAAAGCGGAAAAAGTGATACGGACGAAATAATATGTGCAGAATTGAATTAATCGTTTCAGAGCCGGACGCTGGAGCCCGGCTCGACAAATATCTGGGAGAAAAAGTCGAAGGCCTTTCCCGTTCCGCGGCGGAAAAACTCATTGAAGCAGGCCTTGTTTTCGTCAACGGCAAAAAGCAGAACAAAAGTTGTCGCTGTGAAGTCGGCGACAAGATAGAAGCGCAGCTTCCCGCTCCAAAACCTCTTTCGGTAGAGCCGCAGGATATTCCGCTTGATATTGTTTATGAAGATGACGACCTGCTGGTCGTCAATAAACCAAAGGGCATGGTGGTGCACCCGGCCGTCGGCCATGATGACGGAACGCTTGTGAATGCCCTTTTGGCGCACTGCGGAGATTCACTGTCTGGAATCAACGGAGTCATGCGCCCGGGCATTGTTCATCGCATCGACAAAGACACAAGCGGACTGCTGATTGTTGCGAAAAATGATTTTGCCCACCGTAATCTTGCCGCACAGATTAAGGAGCACAGCTTCACCCGAATTTACGAGGCAGTGGTTGTCGGGAATTTGAAGAACGATGAAGGAACGGTTGACGCGCCGATCGGCAGAAGCCCCAACGACCGGAAAAAGATGGCTGTTGTGCAACAGCATTCGCGGAATGCGGTAACACACTACCAGGTCATTTCACGCTACCAAGGCTACACACATGTAAGGCTTAAACTTGAGACCGGCCGCACCCACCAGATTCGAGTCCATATGGCCTACATAGGCCATCCGGTTGCAGGGGATACGGTCTATGGCTCCAAAAAACCTTTGGCTGGTCTGGAAGGGCAGTGCCTTCATGCAAGGGTGATCGGTTTCCGCCATCCGCGTGATGGCCGCTATCTCGAATTTTCGAGCGAACTTCCTCCATATTTTACGGATTTCTTGAAACGCCTGAAACCGTTCTAACAGAACTCTAAGCGAGAATATATTCTGATAGGGAGTAACCGAATATATGGACGAACAAACTCGGCAGGTTCGTTTTTTGGTCGTGATTGCGGCAGTAATCTGCGCACTTCTCATCGGTTATAACGCTTTTTATGTTCCCGACGCGCCGCTTTCTGAGCCGACCGTAAAGGTGGACTTGACTTCTTCCACATCATCTGCGGCTGTGCCAACGTCCTCCGCGGCGGCGTCAAGCACAAAAGGGTCATCGGCGCCGAAAACAGCGTCGGCAAAAGTTAACATCAACACGGCCACAGCCGCGGAACTCAGCGAAAAGCTGGACGGAATCGGGGATACCCTTGCCCAGAGAATTGTTTCCTATCGTGAGCAGCACGGCCCATTCCGAAATCCCGAAGATTTGAAGAATGTCCCCGGCATTGGGGAGAAGAAATACGCAAAAATATCCTCTTTTATAACAACGTCGTAGTTTACTTAATGAAGCGCGAAGAAAAATATTGCCAAAAAATGAAGAACATAGTACTATAAGTCGGGAGGTGGTTGTTGCCGTGATGCCTTATATTTGGCTTGCCATTATCGTACTTGCTGTTTTGCTGGAAATGGGAACTACACAACTCATCTCAATCTGGTTTGCGGCCGGTAGCGTAGGCGCTTTGATTGCATATTTAGTCGGCGCATCGACCTTGGTTCAGATTTGTGTTTTTGTTCTCATAACAGGTATTACACTTGCATTTACGCGGCCATTCGCCCAAAGGGCGCTTGGCGTTAAGAAAACGAGTACAAATGCTGACCGCTATATCGGAAAAGTTGCGGTTGTTACGGTGGAAATCAACAATACGCTCGGAACAGGCCAGGTGAATGTGCTTGGCAGTATTTGGACGGCGAGATCTTCAGATGGTTCGGTAATCCCCGTTGGTGCGCATGCTGTGGTGGAATCGATCGACGGTGTCAAGTTGATCGTTCGCAAAATAAACGACTGAGAAAGGGCGAGTAAAATGGATCCGTTTTTGATTTTCCTGATTCTGCTTGTTATTGTCATTCTCATCTTGGTCACCAACGTCAAAGTAGTTCCGCAAGCCCATGCCTATGTCGTGGAACGTCTCGGAGCTTACCGCGTTACGTGGGACACCGGCCTTCATTTCTTGGTGCCTTTTTTCGACAGAGTTGCAAAGAAGGTCTCTTTGAAGGAACAGGTCATTGATTTCCCGCCGCAGCCTGTTATCACGAAAGATAACGTAACGATGCAGATTGACACGGTTGTTTACTTCCAAATTACGGACCCGAAGCTGTACGCTTATGGTGTGGAGCGCCCGCTATCTGCTATTGAAAACCTTTCCGCAACAACCCTGAGGAACATTATCGGTGAGCTGGAACTCGACCATACTCTTACATCCCGCGATGTCATTAATGCAAAAATCCGCACTGTGCTCGATGAAGCAACCGATGCGTGGGGCATTAAGGTCAATCGCGTAGAACTCAAGAATATCATACCGCCTCGCGAGATTCAGGAGTCCATGGAGAAGCAGATGAAAGCAGAACGTGAACGCCGTGCCCAGATTCTGGCTGCAGAAGGCGAAAAGAGCAGCGCAATTCTGGTTGCGGAAGGCGAAAAAGAATCTGCGATTCTCCGTGCGGATGCAATTAAGGAAACAAAAATCCGCGAAGCGCAGGGCGAAGCAGAAGCCATCCGACTGGTACAGCAGGCTTTGGCTTCCGGAATCAAAATGCTGAACGAAGCCAATCCTACACAAGCGGTTATTGCCCTTAAGAGCCTTGAGGCGTTCGAGAAGCTTGCAGATGGCAAAGCAACTAAGATTATTATCCCTTCACAGATTCAGTCGCTTGCAGGCCTTGCAACTTCCCTTACGGAATTAATCCGCAATGATGTTCCTTCTGCCGAAGAAGATAAGAAGTAAAAATTCAGCACGGTTCACAAATTATTCGCGAGAAGTGGGCTTTTATTTTTTGCATAATAAATTCAAATCACTTGCATTTTATACACAAATCTCCTAAAATAGAAGCAGATGATTGCGGAAACGGACCCCCGCGGACAGTTCCCGCGACAGGATACTCTGGATCGTGGGAAACCGAATACCGTTTTGCATTAGACCGCGTCATGGAAGGCGCGGTCTGTTCTTTTTTCGGTTGGTGCAGTTTCCGCCTTGGTCCGTATTACGTATCGATGCAAATGCAAAGGAGTGGTTCAATGTCAGAGCAGAAGAAAGTTGCTGTCATCATGGGAAGCGACAGTGATTTCCCCGTTGTTTCGGCAGCCGTAAAAAAGCTGAAGTCTTTCGGAATCCCTACGGAAACTCATGTTATTTCCGCTCACAGGACCCCACAGGCGGCGGCAGAATTTGCGTCTTCAGCAGAAGAAAACGGGTTTGGCGTAATCATAGCGGCCGCAGGAATGGCTGCACATTTGGCCGGTGTTCTTGCAGCTTACACAACCCTGCCCGTCATCGGTATACCGATGAAGTCGGCCGCACTGGAGGGCCTTGATGCTTTGCTTGCGACCGTGCAGATGCCGAGCGGAATTCCTGTGGCAACGGTTGCGGTTGGCGGAGCGGAAAACGCGGCAGTTCTTGCGGCGGAGATTCTTGCATTGAGCGACCCAACCCTTGCAGCAAAACTGAAAGAAATGAAAAAACAGATGAAGGAGAAAGTGGCCGCAAAAGATAAGGCCATTCAGGAAGAAGCAGCGAAACTCTGAGACGGAGGAAAAACATGAAAAGTTTCAGCGAGAGTTACAAAGCGGCAGGCGTAGACGTAACAGCCGGATATCGCGCAGTTGAGCTCATGAAAAGCCATGTGGAACGCACGAAAATTCCGGGCGTTGTCTCGGGTATCGGCGGTTTCGGCGGCCTTTTTCAGCCGAATTTAACAGGGATGAAAGAACCTGTCCTCGTGAGCGGAACCGATGGCGTCGGCACAAAACTGAAAATTGCATTTCTCATGAACAAGCATGATACAGTGGGAATCGACTGCGTTGCCATGTGCGTAAACGATGTGGTATGCTGTGGGGCAAAACCGCTGTTTTTTCTTGATTATGTAGCAACCGGAAAGAATCATCCGGAAACGGTTGCTGAAATTGTCGGCGGAGTTGCGGAAGGCTGTGTGCAGGCCGGGTGCGCTCTTGTCGGCGGAGAAACGGCAGAAATGCCGGGATTTTACCCGCCTGATGAATATGATCTGGCGGGTTTTTCTGTTGGATTGGTCGACCGTGAAAAAATCATTGACGGGTCTAAGATTCAGCCGGGCGACGCGATTATCGGTCTGCAGTCCTCGGGCCTTCATTCCAACGGTTTTTCCCTTGTCCGTAAGGTTTTCCGGGTAAATGAACAGAACATCGGCATGTATATTGATGAGCTGGGCTGCACCCTCGGCGAAGCCCTCTTAACACCTACAAAAATCTATGTAAAGCCGGTTTTGCGTCTGATGGAAAAGGTCGGCGTAAAGGCAATTTCTCATATTACCGGCGGCGGATTTTATGAGAATGTTCCGAGAATGCTCAAACCCGGAGTGTGTGCAAAGATTGAGAAGAAAGCTCTGCCGCAGATGCCGATTTTTTCTCTGCTTCAGCGTCAGGGAAATATTCCGGAGCACGATATGTACAATACGTTCAACATGGGAATCGGTATGTGCATTGCTGTTGCGAAAGAGGATGCCAACCGCGCCGTGGACGAGCTGAAAGCTGCCGGCCAGTCTGCTTTTGTGATTGGTGAGATTGCAGCAGGTGACGAGGGTGTTGTGATATGCTGAACATTGCTGTCCTCGTTTCCGGCGGCGGTACAAACCTGCAGGCATTGATTGATGCGCAATCTAGCGGAAAGATCAAAGGCGGCCAAATTGTACTCGTCGTTTCAAGCAATCCTTCTGCCTATGCACTGGAGCGGGCAAAAAAAGCAAATATTCCGACGAAAGTGCTTCGGCGGAAAGATTTCAAAACGCAGGAAGATTACGACAGCGCTCTTCTCGGACTTCTGGAGTCCTACCAGATTTCGCTTGTTGTTCTTGCGGGATTCCTCACGATAATCAGCGAAAACGTGGTTTCCCATTATCCAAACCGCATCATGAATATCCATCCTTCTCTCATCCCGTCATTCTGCGGCGAGGGATATTATGGGCTTCGCGTGCATGAAGAAGCGCTCAAACGCGGGGTAAAGGTGACAGGTGCAACCGTTCATTTTGTCAATGAAGTGTGTGACGGCGGCCCGATTATTCTTCAAAAGGCAGTAGCGGTGCAGCAGGGCGACACACCGCAGACACTGCAAAGGCGTGTCATGGAGCAGGCGGAATGGGAACTCCTTCCGCGCGCCGTCTCGCTTTTCTGTGAAGGCAGGCTTACGGTTGAAAACGGAATTGTAACAATCAAGGGGGAAGAACAATGAATCTCAAAACAATCGAAGAAACTCTCGGTTCCAATTCTTACCCGGGCCGCGGAATCCTGCTCGGAAAAAGTGAAGATGGGCAGAATGCTGTCATTGCGTATTTTATCATGGGGCGCAGCGAGAACAGCCGCAACAGAATCTTTGTTGAAGACGGCAAAGGAATCCGCACAGAGGCTTATGATCCCTCGAAGCTGACGGACCCGTCTCTCATCATCTATTCTCCGGTTCGAGTTTTGGGTGACACCACCATTGTGACGAACGGAGACCAGACAGACACGATTTATGACTTCCTCTCCAACGGCAGAACGTTTGAAGATGCGCTTCGGACTCGCACCTTTGAGCCGGATAGCCCCAATTTCACTCCGCGCATCTCCGGCCTTGTGGAGCTGAATGAGACGCTCCGCCTGCGCCTGTCGATTCTAAAAAGCGGAGATGCGGCAGGCACAACAACGCAGCGTTTTTTCTTCGAGTACAACGATCCTAAAGATGGGGAAGGCTGGCTGATTCATACCTATGTCGGTGATGGACAACCGCTTCTGTCGTTTGAGGGAGAACCTACCCATATTTCTTTGAAAGGAACCATCGACGAGTTTGCCGAACATCTTTGGTCGAACCTAAACGAAGACAATAAAATATCACTGTTTGTGCGTTACATCAACTTGAATACAAAACTGGTAGATACACGCATCTTTAACAAGAATCTTAGCCGGAACGCGTAAAAAATAACCGTCCGGCTCTGCCCGGGCGGATTGCTGAACAGGAGGATTTGATTCATGGCAAAAGAAATCATGCTCAAGTATGGCTGCAACCCGAATCAGACACCCGCCCGTATCTTTATGAAAAACGGCGCCGAACTGCCCCTTAAGGTACTGAACGGCCGCCCGGGTTATATCAATTTTCTCGATGCACTCAACAGCTGGCAGCTTGTCAAGGAGCTGAAGCAGGCTACCGGACTTCCATCCGCTGCTTCCTTCAAGCATGTAAGCCCAGCGGGTGCGGCAGTCGGCGTTGAACTTTCGGAAACGATGAAGAGAATCTGCTTTGTGGATGACCTGGATCTTACCCCTCTTGCAAGCGCCTACGCGATGGCCAGAGGAGCAGACCGCATGTCTTCCTACGGAGATTTTGCCGCCCTTTCCGACGTGTGCGACAAAGAAACAGCGCTGCTTTTAAAGCGTGAGGTTTCCGACGGCGTTATTGCACCCGGTTACACCGATGAGGCACTTGAGATTTTGAAGCAGAAACGCAAGGGAACCTACAATATTATTGAGATTGACCCGTCTTACAAACCGGAACCGGTCGAACATAAAGATGTTTTCGGCATTACGTTTGAGCAGGGACGCAATGAGTCAATCATTAACGAAGACCTGCTGAAAAATATTGTGACGAAGAACAAGGAGTTGCCGGAAGCAGCCAAGCGCGACCTTTTGATTTCGCTCATCACCCTCAAATATACTCAGTCCAATTCCGTTTGCTATGTCAAGGACGGCAAGACCATCGGCGTCGGTGCGGGCCAGCAGTCGCGAATTCACTGCACTCGCCTTGCGGGCAACAAGGCAGATGTGTGGTTCCTCCGCCAGCACCCGAAGGTCATGGGCCTTCCGTTCAAAGAGAACATCCGCCGTCCGGATCGGGACAACACCATTGATGTTTATATTTCCGACGATTATATGGATGTGCTCGCGGACGGAATCTGGGAGCAATTCTTTACGAAAAAGCCGGAACCGCTTACCCGTGAAGAGAAAAAAGCGTGGCTTGCCAAGCAGACCGGCGTTGCACTCGGCTCAGACGCATTTTTCCCGTTCGGCGACAACATTGAGCGGGCGCATCGTTCTGGCGTGTGCTATATTGCGCAGCCCGGCGGTTCCATCCGGGACGACAACGTGATTGAAACCTGCGATAAGTACGGTATGGTAATGGCCTTTACGGGCCTTCGTCTGTTCCATCATTAATGGGGAAAGGACGGAGCTGATATGAAAATCCTTGTAATCGGCGGCGGCGGCCGTGAGCATGCAATCGTCCGCAAACTGCTGGAAAGTCCCCGCGTTTCTAAGCTTTACTGCGCGCCCGGTAACGGCGGTATTTCCAAAGATGCCGAATGTGTCCCAATCTCTGCTATGGATATTCCGGGCGTTGTGAAGTTTGCCAAAGAGAATGAGATTGACCTCGTTTTTGTTGCACCGGATGACCCGCTTGCAGCAGGAATGGTAGACGAACTTCAGAAAGCTGGAATCCGCGCCTTCGGCCCGACGGCAAAAGCGGCGGAAATCGAAAGCAGCAAGGTGTTTTCTAAGAACCTGATGAAAAAATACCATATTCCGACGGCTGCGTACGAGGTATTCGATGACCCCTCCAAGGTGCTGAATTATATTGCTTCGCGGAATACCTATCCGACGGTCATTAAAGCAGACGGCCTTGCTCTTGGCAAAGGTGTTATCATCGCGGAAAATTACGAAGAGGCACAAGACGCCGTAAAGACCATCATGGAAGACAAAAAATTCGGTGCATCTGGCAACCGGGTAGTCGTCGAAGAATTCCTGACCGGGCCGGAGGTTTCTGTGCTTGCTTTCACAGACGGCAAATGCGTCAAACCGATGGTGTCTTCCAAAGACCACAAGCGCGCATTAGACGGCAATCGAGGCCTAAATACCGGCGGTATGGGTACCATCAGCCCGAATCCGTTCTACACCCCGGAAATTGCTGAAGAATGTATGAAAACAATTTTTCTCCCGACGATTCACGCAATGAATCAGGAGGGCCGGCCATTCAAGGGATGCCTGTATTTTGGCCTGATGCTGACGAAGGACGGTCCAAAGGTTATTGAGTACAACTCTCGCTTCGGTGACCCGGAAACGCAGGTCGTGCTTCCGCGCCTGAAAACCGATCTTGTCGATATTTTGGAGGCTGTCATTGACGAGCGCCTGGAACAGCAGGACATCGAATGGAGCAACGAGGCATGTGCCTGCGTCGTCATGGCTTCTGGCGGGTACCCAGAGGCATATAAAAAGGGTATTGAAATTCATGGCCTGAATGCTGACGGGCAGGTCGACGGTGTTACCGTTTTCCATGCCGGGACCGTGTGGAAGGATGGAAAGTTTTACACGAATGGCGGTCGCGTCCTCGGTGTTACCGCCCTCGGGAAAACACTGGACGAAGCCCTTGCCCGTGCGTACAGCGGAGTGGATAAAATCCATTTCGACGGCGCACATTACAGACACGATATCGGTAAGTGATTTCTAACTTCAGCATGGCTTGAAATCCAAGAGGAAGCGTCATGCTTCTTCTTGGATTTCTTTATTCGCACATCGACGGTAGGATAGGATGAAGTGTAAAATGGATTTTATCAAAGCGAAAGAGTCGGATTTGCCTGCTGTGCTTGCTCTGTATCGTTCGGTTATCGGTACGGGCGGAAGTACTTGGAATAAAAATTATCCAAGCATGGAAAACTTGCAGAACGATTTTCAGACCGGCGCCCTTTATGTGTTCAAAGAGAACGATGATTTGATTGGCGCTGTCTCTCTTGTGACGAAAAATGAGCTTGACGGGCTGGATTGCTGGAAAATCCGCGACGGTACACAGCGGGAGTTTGCAAGGCTTGTTGTTACTCCGCAACATCAGGGCAAGGGATATGCAAGGGAACTGGTCAATCGTGTGCTTTTAGAGTTCAAAAAAGACGGCTGTCATGCCGTACACATTCTGGCGGCAAAATCCAATACTTACGCTGTTAAACTATATCGTTCGTTAGGCTTTGCGTTCTGCGGCGAGTGTTCTCGTTACGGCAACGAATATTATGCCTGCGAAAAGATACTCTGAGAGATAAAGAAAAGGTGCAGCCCATGAGGACTGCACCTTTTCTTGTTATATGGAATGTCTTGGACGATATCTTGGCCTGAATATGACGGCAAAGAGTTTAAATACAAGAAAGCCGAGTAAACATCCTACCGCGTTCAAAATCACATCTTCGGTTCTGACAGCACAGATTTCCGAACCACAGAGAATGTTGTCCACAAGCTGAAGCGATTCTATGAGAAGTGGAATCAGAAGCGAAATAAAAATCATGTGCCAACCTCGGATTTTTGGCTTGATAATCGGAATCAGAATCCCGAACGGCATAAAAATCAATACATTCCCGACGAGAATCCAGAGAAGCTCCGACCATTTTCCGCCCACAAAGGCGCTGTTAATGAGGTCAGGTGCCGAAAGGAACGGAACCCAAACGATGGAATGAAGAACCCATTCGGTTGCAGCGGGAAGCATGTGCCAGCGCTCTTTCGGTAGAATCGGAACTGTCAGCGCAAATAAAGCACCGGCATACAGAAAAAGCAGGGCAACGGCAAATTTCTTTCCGGCGCTTAGCCTGCGGAAGAACAGCGCAAGGCAGACCAGGAAAAGAATCAGCGAAAAGACAATTGCTTCCGGCAATGAGAGCAGCGACCCGTTGCTTCCGCCGGAAAAAAAGCTTTTCCAAACTGTGCGGAGCAATTCCGTTACATTCAAGGCGGGACAACCTCCCATCATACATGATATTTAATTCATTATATCCCGCATTTCCCGTGAATTCAACGTATAAAGCTGTAAAATCGCGCCAATAATTCCTTTGCAACAAATTGCGGAGGCGATTTTACATGAAAATATGGGAAAAATCTATATGCCTTGCTTTGGTGTTTACGATTCTTGTCAGTTTTACGGGATTTACCGCTCGGTGTGAGAATATTCCGAATCATGTCCTTCGTCTGCATATTCTTGCAAATTCAGATTCTAATGCCGACCAGGCCTTGAAGCTGAAGGTGCGCGACCGCATCTTGCAGGAAAGTGCCGGAATGCTTGACGGCGTGAAAAGCAGAGAAGACGCGGAAAAGGTTGTCTCACAGAACCTTGAGAAAATCCGCGCGATTGCACAGCAGGAAGTTTACCATCAAGGTTACCGCTACCCAGTGAAGGCTGAGCTTACAAATATGTATTTCCCAACCCGCCAGTATGGGAATGTTACTTTGCCCGCGGGAATGTATAATGCGCTGAGAATTACCATCGGCTCAGGCAGCGGCCATAACTGGTGGTGCGTAATCTTTCCGGCGCTTTGCCTCCCCGCTGCCGAGGCTCCCTCGAAAATCAGCGATGTGCTAGACCAAAACGAGACAGAAATGGTCTGCAATGAAGATCAGTATGTTGTGAAATTCAAAGTGGTGGAGTTATACGAACAATTCCGCAACTGGATTCAGGATCAGCCTATTTTCCGAAACAGCAATGAACAGCAGTCCACAGAATCGGTCAGTTCAGCCGTAGAGAGCAGCGTGAATTGAGTTTTCGTTCCCTTCCCGTTTATGTTATAATAACCGGGATAGGGGGAATTCCGATGCTGCAGCTGATCTTGGGCCGCTCCGGGAGCGGCAAGACCTATACGGTTCGTTCCACGCTGAAAACACTTGCGGAGAACGGCGCCGAGCGCTTGATGCTCATTGTCCCTGAGCAGGCATCTTTTGAAAACGAACGTGCCATGCTTCACCTTTTAGGAGACCGCGGCGCGAGAAAAGTAACCGTCACGAGCTTTACACGGATGGTAGACGCTGTGCAGCGAAAATACGGCGGTTTTGCCGGAAGACGCCTCGATGACGGGGGACGAAGCATCTTTATGAGCCTTGCCCTCGAGCAGGTGCGCGACCAACTGAAGGTTTTCCGAAAGAATTCGGAAAGTACGGAACTTGTCGGCCTGCTTCTGCAGATTTCGGCTGAAATGAAAATGTGCGGCATTCTGCCCGAAAAACTGGAAAAAGCATCCCACGGCATTGTGCAGAGCACGCTTCGCCAAAAGACGGAGGAAATCGCGCTGATTCTCTCCGCTTATGATGCACTTGTCGCTCAAAGCTTTATAGACCCCCTAGATGATTTGACGAGGCTGAAGGACATTCTTTCCAAACACGATTTCTTCACAGGATACACAGTCATGGTAGATGCTTTTCAGAGCTTTACCGTTCAGGAATATGAAATACTTGAAATCATACTCCGCCAGGCAGACATGGTTTCCGTTACGCTGTGCACAGACAGCCTGGATGGTCCGGAAGGGGACTTGTTCGCCATCGGGCGAAATACAGCAAAAGCGCTTTTGCGCTTGGCTGCTGAAAACGGCGTACAAGTGAAAAAACCCGTGTTTCTGCAGGGCGGAGCACGCTTTGCCAACCCCGCACTTGCTGAGCTGGAAAAACGGGTTTACCGCCCCGGCTTTGCACCTTGGAATGAGGCTTGCAGCGGGGTGATGATTTATCAGGCAAAGGACCGTTATGACGAAGCAAATTTTGTGAGTGCTTCCATCAGCCACCTTGTGCGTGAGGAAGGCTATCGGTACCGTGACTTTGCAATCATTATCCGCTCCACGGAACCGTATGACGGCATCCTTGACGCGGCGCTGGAGCATTGGGAAATCCCGTATTTTATGGATCGCCCGGAACGAGTGGATGCGGAGCCGCTGATGCGGCTGCTTCTCAGCGCGTTTCGCATTGTAATCTACGGTTTCCGGTCGGACGATATGTTCCTTTACTTAAAAACGGGACTTGCCGGCCTGACGACAGCTCAAATTTCAGAACTTGAGAATTATACATTCGTCTGGAACATTTCCGGCAAAAAGTGGTGTGAGGAATGGACGGAGAATCCCGAAGGATTTTCCGGCCCGATGGATGAAAAGCAGGCGCAGCGGCTGAAAGAAATCAACGAAAGCCGCCGCATAGTAGTAGAACCGCTTCAGCGGTTCGCAAAGCGAGTGGGAAATGCGGAAGGAATCCAAATCGCAGCAGCTGCTTATCAGCTTCTCTGTGATGTTCATGCGGCGGAACATCTGCGAAAATATGCGGAAAAGCTCGAACAAGACGGAGACCCTGTGCTGGCCGAGCGAGAGCTCCGCACATGGGACCTTCTGATGAGTATTCTTGACCAGACAGCGCTTGTCATCGGCAAGACTAAACTTTCGTGTGAGCGATATGCAGAGCTTCTGAATTTGATTATTTGCTCCAGCCGAATGGCAAGCATTCCGCAAAGGCTTGACGAAGTGCTGGTGGGAGACGCGAACCGAATCCGGGCGGAAGGCCCCAAAGTGGTGTTTGTCGTAGGCGCGGTTCAAGGAGAATTCCCAATGGCGCCGGGCGGCGACTGTGTTTTCAGCGACAGGGAACGTCGGGAATTGATTCGCCTCGGTCTGCCGCTGAATGATACGATGGTCGGCGTGGTGCTTCAAGAGCGCTTCCTTGCCTATTCGGCGCTGACAGCCGCATCGGAGAAACTCTACATAACGTACCCCGAATCCGACGGGGCCGGTAAAGCTTTATTGCCGTCTACCATTCCCGAAGAGACGAAAAAAGCACTTCCGCAGATTCCTGTGGTGGATGCAGAGGATTTTTTGCCTCTTTGGTTTGCGTGTGCAGAAAAGCCTGCACTGGAGCTTGCAGCGCAGAAGTGGAATTCAAACGATGAGCTTTCTGCTTCTTTAAAGGAAGTCTTTGCCCGCAGAGAATCCGGAAGCAGACTAGCTGCAGCGGGCAGAGCCGCCGGAAAACAGCCGGTTTCTTTTCAAGACAAAACCCTTGCGCGGTCGTTCTTTGGAAAGGACATCCGGCTTTCTGCAACCCAGATTGAAACATTTGAAAAGTGCCGGTTTCAATATTTCTGCCGCTATGGGCTGAATGTTCAGGAACAGCGGCCTGCGGAACTAAATGCGCTGGAGTACGGCAGCCTGATGCATTACTTGCTGCAAAGGCTTTTTCAGGAGCTTGGCAGTGAAAAAATTCTCACTCTCTCGGAAAAGGAACTTCATGCCGAGATTCTCGGCTTCCTTGACGATTACGTCAAAAACAACTTCGGGGATATGCAGGCGAAAACCCCGAGATTTGTCTATCTCGTTTCCCGAATCGCCGATTCTGCGCAAATCGTTGCGCTACATATTGCCAAAGAGCTTTCTCAGAGCGGTTTTGTCCCGACAGATTTTGAATTGGAAATCGGTTCGTCGGTAGGAGAACTAGTCATTTCGCTGCCGGATGGAAGCAGCGTTCGGATTGACGGAAAAATTGACCGTGTGGATATCATGGAGAAAGACGGTGTCAAGTATCTCCGAATTCTTGACTACAAGACCGGAGAAAAAGAATTTCGTCTTTCAGACCTTTTGTACGGCCAGAATATGCAGATGTTGATTTACCTTGCGGCGCTTTGTGAAAACGGCAAAAAGAGGTATGGAGAGTTTCAGCCGGCCGGTGTTCTCTACATGCCGGCAAACCGGCCGTCGCTTTCGGTAGCCCGCGGAACAGCTGCCGACAAACTGGAAAGTAAGTATGACGAAAAGCTGCGCATGGACGGTTTGGTACTGGACATCCCCGAAGTCATCAGCGGCATGGATTCATCGGAAAAAGGAAAGTACATTCCGGTAAAACTGAAAGACGGCGTTCCGGATAAGCTCGACCACGTTGCTTCTCCGCAGGAGCTTCAAGCGATTCTGGAATATTTGAAACAAACGATTGCCGAAATGTCGGTGGAACTGCAAAAGGGCAATGTCGCCGCTTTACCGCTGAACGGCAGCAAGTTGGATGCCTGCAAGCAGTGCCCGTACCGGCCGGTGTGCGGGCATGAGAAGGACGACGAGGTTCGGCTGATGCAAGATTTCAGCAGAGATGAAGCGATGAAGGAAATACAAGGAGGCGGAAACAAATGAGCAGAAACTGGACACCGGATCAGCAGGATGCCATTCAAGCGCGCGGCGGAACGCTTCTCGTTTCCGCAGCGGCAGGTTCCGGAAAGACTGCCGTCCTTGTGCAGCGCGCCATTGAGCGCATTACGGACAAGGTCCATCCGACAGATGCCGACAGGCTCCTTGTAGTAACCTTCACAAAAGCGGCGGCGGCCGAGATGCGGGGGAGAATTGATGAGGAGCTTTCCCGCCTTCTGGAAAAGGATCCCTATAACCCATATCTACAGCGGCAGCAGCTGTTGCTTTCGCATGCACACATCAGCACAGTTGATAGCTTTTGCTTGGACCTCGTGCGCCGGAATTTCTACAAGCTCAATCTCCCACCGGATATCCGAATCCTCGACGACAGCGAAATCTCCATTCTTCGCGCCGAGGCGTCAGCGGAAACGCTGGAAGAATTCTATGAGAGCGGCGATGCGGAATTCTTCGATTTTGTGGAATCTTTTTCTTCCGGACGTGACGACGCTCAAGTTGCAGAAATAGTGGAGCGGCTTTACGATTTCGTGCGCTCGCATCCGTTCCCAAAGCGCTGGCTGGCCCAGAAAGCTGCACTCTATGAGAACAACGCCGCTGCAGCAGAAACAGTATGGGGCAAAACCCTCCTCGCTTTTGCTGCGGATGCGGCGGAATACTGCGAGGCGCTTATTCGCGATGCGCTGTCTCTGGCGGCAGAGGATGAGGACATCTTAAAAGCCTACGGCGATGCCCTCCGCTCCGATCTTGCCCAGCTTAAAGTGCTGAGAGAAGCGATTTCCGCCGGTAATTGGGATGACGTAAGACGTATTTCCGGAAATTTTGACTGGCAAAGTTTGAAACGTTGTAACAGCTGTGCAGATGAAACTTTAAAAAAACGTGTTCGCGATTTACGAGATAATGTAAAAAGCACAATGAAAAAAATTGCGGAAAAGTTTTCCGCTTCCGACGAGCAGTGCCGGGAAGACATCGCTCGGCTGTGCCCTATCGTCAAGAAATTGTTTGAAGTGACGGAGAGGTTTTCCGAGATTTTCGACAAGAAGAAAAAAGAACATAGGGCAGCCGATTACAGCGACATCGAACACTGGGCTTTGAATCTTCTCGTGCGGGAAACGGAAGATGGGTATGAGCGAACAGCGGAAGCCGAAGAACTGTCTTCTCAGTTCGACGAGATTATGATTGACGAATATCAGGACACCAATGAAACACAGGATATGATCTTCACCGCTGTTTCCCGAAACGGGAGCAACCTGTTCATGGTTGGCGATGTGAAGCAGAGCATCTACCGGTTCCGTCAGGCCATGCCGCAGATTTTTCTCCGCAAGCGCGAGGAGTTTCCGCTTTACAATAGAATAAAAGACAATTATCCGGCATGTATTGTGCTTGACCGGAATTTCCGCAGCCGTGCCGGAGTAACGGACGCGGTAAACTTTGTCTTTTCGCAACTGATGAGTCGTCAGGCTGGGGAGATGGAATACACAGACGAAGAAAAGCTCGTTCCGCAGGCAGAGTATCCGCCCACAGAGGAACCGGCTGCCGAGCTAGATGTGATTGATCTTTCCGCGTCGGAGGACGATAAGACTGCAATTCAGGCGGAGAGCCGCCGCATTGCGGAGTTGATTTACGGCATGATGGATGGCACTCCGAGAATTACGGACCACGGAAAACTGCGCCCTGCCTGCTACCGTGATTTCTGTGTCCTTCTGCGAAGTGCGAACCGCCCAGCGCATGAATATGTGAAGGAACTGACTGCGCTTGGAATTCCGGCGTGGGCAGATACTTCCGGTGGCTTCTTTGACACCTATGAAGCGGGAATCGCGCTTTCGCTCCTCCAGACGGTCGATAATCCGATTCAGGATATTCCGTTGCTCGCGGTCATGATGAGTCCGCTCTATGGCTTTACCGCCGATGATATGGCGAAAATCAGGCAGAATGACCGTTTCAGCAGGCTTTATCCGGCGGTTGTAGCCGCGGCAGAAAGCGGAAACAAAAAGGCGTCTGATTTTCTCAGTCAAATCGAAACATTCCGCACGCTGGCGGCTTCCATGCCGTCGGATAGGCTGATTCGTGAAATTTTTGAAAGAACCGGCCTCTTTGAAATGGTTCAAGCCATGCCGAACGGAGATTTGCGCCTTGCGAATCTGCGGCTGCTTCTGCAGTATGCCAAAAACTATGAAGCATCGGGCTACAACGGCCTTTCAGGGTTTCTGCGTTTTCTATCCCGCTTGCGCAGAAGCAACGGCGACCTTTCGGCAGCCACATCGCTGACGGAATCCGCGAATGTTGTGCGGGTTATGAGCATCCATCACTCCAAAGGCTTGGAATTTCCAGTTTGCATTGTGGCAGGGTGTGCACATAAATTTAACCGCGAAAGATCGTCCGTCCTGCTTCATCCGGAGCTTGGCCTGGGCGCATACTTAAAAGACGAAATCGGCGTGCGTTATAACACCATGCCGCGCGAGGCGGTCAGCCTTGAGCTTTTGCGGGACGATATGAGTGAGGAGCTGCGCGTGCTATATGTTGCCATGACCCGTGCCCGGGAGAAACTCATTCTCCTCGCAACGCTCAAGGATGCTGAAAAAACGCTCCGCAATCTGTCCATGAAAATCATTCCGGGAAGGCGCATCCAGCCTTATGTAGTCCGCTCGGCTGCCAGCATAGCCGATTGGCTCCTGTTGTGCGCACTTCGGCATCCTGACGGAAGGGAGCTTCGTTCCATTGCAGGCGTTTCCGAGGAAATCACGGTGCCGGCCCAAGAAAAGTGGGAAATTAAATACATAATGCCGGAGAAATCTTTCGAGGAAACGCAAGACATAGAGGAGATACCGGAGGCAAAGCCAAATCCGGAACTTGTAAAAAAGATTGAAGAAAATCTTTCTTATCGTTATCCGTATGCGGCTTTGAGTAGCGTGTCCGCAAAGGAAGCCGTTTCACAGATTGCCGGAGAACAGTTTGAGGCGCGTTTCGCCGCCTCGTCGCGTCCGGCTTTTCTCAGCGAAAAGGGACTTACTCCGGCGGAACGGGGAACGGCACTTCACGCTTTCATGCAGTTTGCGGATTATGAAGCCGCCGCTCAGGACCCGCAAAAGGAACTGGAACGTCTGGTAGCGGAAAAATTCATTACACAGGAACAAGCAGACGCAGTCGACCTTAGTTGCGTCAAAACTTTCCTAAACAGCAGCCTAATGAAACGCATTGCCGCGTCTCCGCATTTCGAGCGAGAAGTGCGTTTTACCGAGGAAATCCCCGCCGGAGCAATCAACCCGGAGCTTCCGCCTGCTTTAGAAAATGAATTGGTGGTCGTTCAGGGCGCCGCCGATTTGCTTTTTGAGGAAGACGGCGAATTGGTGCTCGTTGACTTCAAAACAGACCATACCGAGGACGCGGATGCTCTTTGGGAACGCTACCGCATGCAGCTGAAGCTTTATTCCGAGGCTTTTGAGAGAAGTTTCGGAAAACGGATTAAGCAATGTTTGCTTTATTCATTCCATCTCGGGCGCCAAGTGACAGGAAAGTTATAAAAAGAAGGACTCCCGTTGATCCATCTCAGTGGAAAGGGAGTCCTTTTTATATTTTGAAGATTACATTTCGGATTTAATTTTAGAAAACGGTGCACTAATAAGGATTACTGCCGGGTACGTAATGATGCGCCACAATAGAACAGCGGGTTTTACGGTTTCCGGTGTGAAGAATGGGTTCATAAATACATAAGAACTTAACTCGGAAGCACCAGCCGCTCCGGGAAGAGGAATCAGCGAAGATACCATGGTTACAAAGGCCTGTGAGAAAATCATGCTGACTGGCGATGCTTTGTTAAACCCGAAAGAACGGTAAATGCAGTAGAAAACCGCAAAAAGAGAAGTAAGCTGAAAGAAGGTCAAAATGTAAGTTTTAATCAGCAGAGATTTGTTCCGGTAAAGGTATTGGTTGCTCTCATGGAAGGAGTCAAGCTGAACTTGCCAAGATTCTAAAGTCTTTTCGTAATTCTTTACAAGGTGGATTTTGGAAAGAAACTTGGTGGCCCAAACAAGGAGCTTGTTCGTGATTTTTTGATTAAAGGAAACAACAAGAAGAAAACCGGCCGCAGTGCCTTGAACAATAAATCCGAAAATCGTAAGGGCAACCATAATGGGACTCAGCAGGTTTATTTCCTTTCCGTACTGAAAAATCAGGGCAAACATACTGTAAGCGGTAATGCTGGTCTGATAAACAAAAAACTTCTGAACAAGTGTGGAAGCTGCATTTCCTGCGTCTATCTTCTGTTTTGTCATCACATAAATTTGCATAGGCTGTCCGCCGGATTGAAACGGAGTAATCGCACTGTAAAGATGCCCAACCATGCAAACCTTAAAAGCGCGGCGGAACGTATAACTGTTACTGATACCCTTTGTGAACAGGTAAATCAGACAAGTATCCAGAAATAAGTCAGACAGCATGCAGAGAACAGCGAAAATCAGCCATTCAATTTTAAACTGATGGACGTGTTCCGCCAATGTCGTTAGACCATTCTCAGAAAACGCAAAGTAGCTCAGGCAGCCAACCGTGAGAACGATCGAGAAGATGTTAAAGAAGGTCTTTGCGCTGATTTTTTTCCTTTGGCTAGTGGGCATTGAGTGCTCCTCCGAATTTCGATTTTTAACGTTTTCTCATTATAGTATCTCACAAGCCTTCATAATTTGCAACAAAGAATTATATAAATAAACAGAATGGAATAATTTAGGCATAGGGAAAAAGTTGATGTGCAAATTTTACAATAAATTATATGATAATTGTATAAAATATATATTTATCGAACAATAGAATTTGCTATAATAACCTTAGGATCGTCCAAATCATATGAATCCGGTTAAGGCAGTTATTATATTTACTATATAAGCAAACTGCATAAAAAACGGAAGGTGGATGATGAACATGCCGGGGCTACAAAATGCCACCGTGTTTGAAACGGTGGCGATCTGGGTCGTACTTGCAATCGCAATTATCGGTTTGCTGTATGCACTTCTGCTGCGGTCGCAGATTTTGAAGGCAGATAAAGGCACCGATAAGATGCAAGAGGTATGGAATGCTATTCGGGAAGGTGCAAATGCCTACCTGAACCGCCAGCTCAAAACAATTGTTCCTTTCATTGTTGTCCTGACCATAGTATTATTTTTCTCTGTCTATGTTATACCCCCATCGGCTGAAGCAGCTGAGAGGTTCCAAGGTTATGACACCGGAACGATTCAGATTATTGTCGGAATTGGCCGTGCTGTAGCGTTTGTTATGGGTGCATGCTTCTCACTTGCCGTTGGGCAGTTCGGTATGCGAATGGCTGTGCAGGGAAATGTCAGAGTTGCTGCTGCTTCCAAACACAGCTTCAATGAAGCTCTGAAACTTGCCTACCGTTCCGGAACCATCACAGGTATGCTGACAGACGGTCTTGGCCTTTTGGGCGGCACAGTGATCTTCATTATCTTCGGGATTGCTTCTCCTGACGTATTGCTCGGCTTTGGCTTCGGTGGAACGCTGTTGGCTTTGTTTATGAGAGTCGGCGGCGGTATTTATACAAAGGCTGCCGATGTCGGTGCAGACCTCGTCGGTAAAGTTGAAGAGGGAATTCCGGAAGATGACCCGAGAAACGCAGCTGTTATTGCTGACCTTGTCGGCGATAACGTGGGCGACTGTGCCGGTATGGCTGCCGACATCTTTGAATCATACGAAGTAACGATTGTTTCCGGTTTGATTCTTGGATGTGCGCTTGTCGGTATTACACACGATATTAAATGGATTGTATTCCCGTTGCTGGTTCGCGGCATCGGTGTATTCTCGTCAATCATCGGTACATATTCGGTCAGAGGAAGGAAAAAGGCAGAAGACTCCAACGCGATGGCCTCGATTAATAAGGGGTTCTATACTTCCGCTGTGATTTGCCTTGTTTCGTTCCTCCTGCTTGCGATTTTCTACATGCACGAGTGGCGTGCATTCCTGTCTGTGGCAGTCGGTATCGTTTTGGCCATTCTCTTGGATGAAGTCACAAAATACTTTACCGATACCCGCTACAAACCGGTTAAGAGCATTGCCGGCGCAGCAAAGTCCGGCGGCGCGGCAACATTGATTCTACGTGGACTTTCCACTGGCTTTGAAGTCTCCGTTTGGCAGACACTTATTATTGCAGTAACCATTCTTATTTCGGTCCTGATTTACTGGGGACAGGACGTTACCTTTATCCTTTACGGTGTTGCCATGACCGGTATCGGTATGCTGACACTGACGGGCAACAACGTTGCTATGGACTCGTTCGGACCGATCTCGGATAACGCGAACGGCATTGGCGAAATGGCCGGCCTTGATGAAGATCAGCGTAAGATTATGGGCGACCTTGACTCCGTCGGCAACACGACAAAAGCAATTACGAAAGGTGTCGCCATCGGTTCCGCAGTCATTGCCGCAGTTTCGCTGTTCGGTTCGTTCCTTACGGACGTTTCAAATGTTCAGGTCCAGATGGGTGTAGACAGCGCTAAGACCATTCTGCAAAGTGGTATCCGCATTTCTCAGCCCACAGTTTTCATTGGCGCGTTGATTGGTGCCTCGATTCCGTGGCTGTTCTCTTCTTTGATTATCAATGCTGTGGCCCGTGCCGCATCGCAGATTGTTGAAGAAGTTCGCCGTCAGTTCCATATTCCCGGACTGATGGAAGGCAAGGTAAAGCCGGATTATTCACATGCGGTCGGCATTTGCACCGTTTCCGCGCAGAAAGAGCTCATTACGCTCACAACCATTTCCGTTCTGACTCCGCTGGTTGTTGGATTGTTCCTCGGCGTGGAAGCTTTGGGCGGTGCTCTTGCAGGCGTCATCCTTTCCGGCCAGCTTTTGGCTGTGTTCATGGCAACTTCAGGCGGTGCATGGGATAACGCAAAGAAGACCATTGAAGATGGCGCTTACGGCGGAAAAGGCTCCGAAGCGCATAAGGCTGCCGTTGTCGGTGATACCGTCGGAGACCCGCTGAAGGATACTTCCGGACCGGCACTGAACCCGATGATTAAGGTTATCAACATGGTTTCGCTTCTTGCGGCTCCGATTTTGATTCGTTATGAGGGTTCAACCACTCTGAATGTCATTCTCGGCATCATCTTCTTGGCCGGTGTTGCTTTCTCGATCCTCTATTCTAAGAATGGCGGATTCAAGAAGAAAGCCGAATCGAATGATGTTGCCTGATTAACAAGGAAAAACTGCTGTGTGGCACAGAAAGCCACACCGCAGTTTTGCGTTATACGCACAATCTCAATTATACAGCCTTTCTTCCATGCTGAAAGACTTTGATGGCAAAATGCTGACCATTATGGTCAGCATTTTGCTTTTGTACGATATCCTTGTTCCGTCTGAATATTCCTCAAAAAGCAAACCATACTAAATTAGGATTCAGGCAGTTTGCGTTCTCACTTGCCGGAGAAACTTGCGAAACTGCCAAAAACGAAAAAGCAAAGAGGAGGTTAGATAGGAGAAGGCAGCTCCGGTTTATGCCGGAACTGCCTATCAACGTCGAACAACATGGTTACGCTTTCACAGAAGGAACGATTCCTGATTCAGGATTTACAGGACCAAGAGAAGCTGTGCATTGAAAAATATGAAAAGAACCAGACGGCAGCAAAGGATACTGTCCTCAAAGACCTTTTTGGCGAATTGAAGAAGGATGAACAGAGACATTATGATTCATTGGGACAGGTACTTAATGGTACGGTTCCCTCGGTAAATACGAACGACACCGCCGGCAAAGACTACAACCCAAAGGCAACCTATACGGGGAATTTTAATCAGGCCGATAAGGATAACGATTCATTCCTCTGTACGGATTCCATCTCCGTAGAAAAATATGTGTCATCGGCCTATAACTTCAACCTGTTCCAGTTTGGCAACTCAGATGTGAGAAGACTTTTGAACGACATTGAAACGGAAGAACAAAATCATGCCGAAAGAATCTATAAATACAAAACCGTAAACCAGATGATGTAACGCCTTGATGTTTTACGGAACTGACCTGCATGATATTGCTTTTCAAAAGCCGCATAAGATAATCAGAATCCTTGATTATCTCATGCGGCAGTTTCTATGTTGACTTAGCGAAAGCTAGGTTTTAAGAGATTGAAACGGAAGAAAAAACATGCTAATTAGTAAAATGCAAAAACACAATCGAAAGGGTGAGTATTGAACAAGACAATACTCACCCTCTTTTTGTGCTGTTAGAAATGCCCTTCCATCTTTTGAAGCAAAAAAACATCATTTTGAATCAATCGAGGAATCGTTTTTCTGCTTTCGGCTGCTCCATATCAGATAGACAGTGTATGAAACCGCAAAGCCAAACAGCCAACCTCCCAGCACGTCACCAGCGTAATGAACACCGAGGTAAACACGGCTTATGCCAATCGTAACCACCATGAGGATACAAAGAATCGAAAAGATAATTTTCTTTGTATCGCTTTTCACATATCGGAACAACATGAAAATCAGCATGGAATAAAATGTGGCGGTAACCATCGCGTGACCGCTTGGGAAGCTGTAGCCCGTTTCGCTGATTAGTTGAAGAATGTTCGGGCGGTTTCTGGCGAATATCTGTTTCAGAATAATGTTGATTACAGCCGACACAATGACAGCCGTGGAAGTCGGCAATGCAATTGCTTTTCTCAATTTTGGAACGAGAAAAGTAATCAAACACAGGATTGTTATGGAAGCTGGATCGCCGAGATGTGTTATTCCTTTCAGAAACGCGGTCAGGGATGGAGACATATGCTCAACAGCTTCATGATAAACCCAGCCTTCAAAGTTCGTTGCAATATCTGCTTCAATGCAGACTGCAAGGACGATAAACAGCATGATGGGGACAATCGCGAACCACACATTTCGCTTATTCATTGCTAACTTCCTTCGCAATCTAAACTAACGTTCAAAGGGTTTGTTCCCTGCATCCGCTAAACCGGCACAGTGATGATATCGTTCCTATTTTAGAGGAGAATTCCTTAGTCCACTGTTTGTACGAACAGCGTTACAATAGTAAAGATATGCAAATGGGTTGTGAATGTCAAGCAGTATCAGTTATGCAGCTTAATCGGCATATACGAACTATGAGGGAGAAATGCGCGTTTTAAGAGTCGAAATATTTGGAAAAATCGAAAAATATGTTGAAAATTGACTTGTTGGAGGAAGAAGTTTGGAGTACACTATTATGTAGATTATTCAAATTTAGCAACCAGTTGATGCCAATTTTACGACACTGATTTGAAATATCAGCGCCATACGGCGTTTGAGAGAGGATGCGCCCGATTGGCTTTTTCTGATTTGACGTTTATTTTCGCTTTTCTCCCGATTACATTAATCCTTTATTACTCCGTACCGAAAAAGCTAAAAAATTATGTCCTTTTGTTCGCAAGTGTGTTGTTTTGTGGATTGGGTGCATGGTGGCAGGTAGGGCTTCTTGCGGCGGACGTCATAGTAAATTATACGTTGGCGTGGTCATTTGATGCAAATCGCAGCAATCAACATAGAAGACAATGCTTGTTTTGGCTTACTATTTTGCTGAATATAGCACTACTTGTGCTGTTTAAATGCTCTGGCTCCATTCCAATTGGAATTAGTTTTTATACATTTCAAATTATAGCGTATCAGGTTGATGTTTACAAAGGCACATGTCCGCGTGAGCAATCGCTGAAGCGGTTTATGACATATTTGTTTTTCTTCCCAAAATTGCAGGAAGGGCCGATTACACGCTATGATGAACTAAGCACTCGCCTTTGCAAACCGCTCTGTCGCGTTGAAAATCTTGAGGAAGGTTTTCGTATCTTTGTAGTGGGCCTTGCATATAAAATCCTCATTGCCAACAAGCTCGGCGGCTTATGGAAACAGCTTTCGATCATTGGTTATGACGCCATGTCGACCCCGCTCGCTTGGATGGGGATGTTTGCCTTTACCCTCGAGCTTTATTTCGACTTTAACGGCTACTCCCTCATGGCAGTCGGAATCGGGAAGATGTTCGGATTTACTTTACCGCAGAATTTTCTGTTCCCTTATAGTTCTGTATCGGTGTCAGAATTTTATCGCCGCTGGCATGCCACACTCGGCAGCTGGTTCCGCGATTATGTTTATATCCCGCTTGGCGGCAGCAGGAAAGGAATGCCCTGCACCATCCGAAATCTTTTGATCGTCTGGTTTCTTACGGGATTGTGGCACGGCCTTCACTGGAACTTTGTCCTCTGGGGACTTTCGTTGTTTGTCCTGATTGCGATGGAGAAACTCGGCTTGAGAAAGTTGCTTGAGAAATATCGAATCGTTGGCCATATTTATGTTTTGCTTATCATCCCTCTGACATGGATGTTGTTCGCCAATCAGAATTTTTCGGACCTTTGTATGTATTTTACCCGCCTTTTCGCTTTTGGGGAGAACAGCATTCACGTTTATGCTCTGGATTGGCTGGAATACGGCAGAAGATATGCACCCTACCTCCTTGCCGGATGCCTGTTTCTGATTCCGTCCATCGAACGATTCCTGCTTTCACAAAAAAAGAAAAATCGTGTTTTTACCACGGCTATTCTTACAGTTCTGTTTTGGATGAGCATATATTCCATTTATCACAGTGCAACTGATCCCTTCATGTATCTTCAGTTTTAACCTACTGTTTCGGCAGGCTCAGCTGATGCTATTACATCTATAAGGATTGATTGAATTGAAAAGGATACTTCGGAAGTGCCCGCTCATCATTCTTACCTTGCTGATCTCTTTATTTGTCGGAGCATTCATCGGCACAGGAAAAGTAATGACTACAAGTGCATCACTAACAGATGAACTTGTTCCGAGCGCTTCGGTTACAGTTGCTGCCAACACGGTCAGTTCATTGCCGGATGGCGGCTCATCTGCTTCTTCAAGCCCGAGCTCAGCTGCAAGTAATGCCACACAGCAAACTCCCTCCGGAAACGAACCTGCGGCGAAAATGGGGCAGCTGCCGAACGCTTTTTCACAGAAAAAGTCCCTAGGTGCTGTGAATCCGGATTATTTTAGCGATGCGCTTTTTGTTGGAGACAGCTTAACAGAAGGTCTAAAAGAGTACGGACATTTGGACTCTGCTTCCTATTTTTACCGAGTCGGCCTCAGCATTTACCAGGTTTTTGAGCATCCAAAAAGGGATGCGCAAAGCGGCTTGACATTAGAGGAGATGTTAAAGCGGCACAAATACGGGAAAATATACTTTTTGCTCGGCATCAATGAGATTGGTACGGGAACAGACGATTATTTTGTTCACCACTATGCCTCCGTTCTTCAAAAAGTCCGTACTTTGCAGCCGAATGCAATCATCTATATCCAATCCATTCTCCCTGTGACAGCCGAGAAATCCAGCGGCGGCGTTTTCAGCAACAAACGTATTCATGAGCGAAATTTAAAACTGGAAAAACTCGCAGACGGAGAACACATCTTCTTTTTGAATGTTTCCTCTGCGTTTGCGGATAAAGATGGATGCTTACCCAAGCAGTATTCCGGCGATGGTGTTCACATCAAAGCAAAGTACTATCCGATTTGGGCAAATTACCTGATGACCCATGCGGTTTTGCATCAATGAGATTAGAAAAAGGAAGAGACACGCTTGTGCCTCTTCCTTTTTGTTCTGCAGAAATGTTTCTTTATGCGTTTACTTTTCCTCGGGAAAAACAGCCTCTTTTAGACTGCGTACAAAATCTGCCACCTTTGGTACAGCATTGCTTCCGTATTTTTCTACAAGGTCCACAATAGCGCTTCCCACAATCACTCCGTCACAGTAACGCGCTGCCTGCTTCGCTTGTTCCGGGTTTGAAATGCCGAACCCGACGGCGCAGGGAATATCGGTACATTTTTTTATTGCACCGAAAAACTTTTGAAAATCGGTTTCAAATTCCGTGCGCATACCCGTCACCCCGGTGGAGGAAACGCAATAAAGAAAACCTTTTGCTTCTGCGGTAATCATGGCGATGCGCTCATTGGAGGTCGGTGCGACCATGCTGATGACAAGAACACCATTTTTTTCAGCTTCTGTTAGAATTTCATCGCGCTCCTCATACGGCATATCAGGCACAATGACACCGTCTACTCCGCAATCTGCACACAGTTCAAAAAATCGGTCCTTCCCGAAACGAAAGATGCTGTTAAGGTAAAGCATCAGCAGCAGAGGCTCCTCCGTTTGACTGCGGAGCCGTTTTACCGTTTTAAAGATATCAAGCAACGTTGTTCCGGCGTCCAGCGACCGCTGGCTGGCTCGCTGAATGACAGGCCCTTCCGCAATTGGGTCGGAGAACGGCACGCCGATTTCCACCAAATCGGCCCCCGACTCAAGCATAGCAAGGACAAGTCTCTCGGTTGTCTCTAAATTTGGGTCGCCCGCTGTAACAAATGGGATAACCGCTTTTTCGTTCTTGGACTTCAATTCGGCAAATTTCTGTTCAATCCTATTCATTGATCTGCACCCCCTGATATTTCGCAATTGAAGCAACATCTTTGTCGCCGCGCCCGGAGAGGTTAATGACGAGAATCTGGTCTTTTTTCATTGTCGGAGCAATCCGCATTGCCGCGGCAACCGCGTGCGAAGATTCAATCGCGGGGATAATGCCTTCCATTTTAGAAAGATACTCAAATGCTGAGACTGCCTCATCATCGGTAATTGCTACATATTGAGCGCGGCCGCTTCTGGCAAGCTCAGCGTGTTCCGGCCCGACCCCCGGATAATCCAACCCTGCGGAAATGGAATAAACCGGCATAATCTGTCCTTCTTCATTTTGAAGAAAGAGCGATTTCATGCCATGAAAAATTCCGGGGGTGCCTTTCGTAATGGTCGCGGCGTGTAGGGCAGTGTCAACGCCTTTTCCGGCAGCCTCAGCCCCTACGAGGCGCACGGTTTTCTCAGGGATAAACTCGTAGAATGCGCCCATTGCGTTGGAGCCGCCTCCCACGCAGGCTACAATGCAATCCGGCAGTTTTCCTTCGCGTTCTTGGAGCTGTCTGCGGATTTCCTGCCCGATAACTTTCTGGAAGTTCCTTACCATCATGGGGTAGGGGTGCGGGCCCATTGTCGAGCCGATGAGGTAATAGGTGTCCTTCACGTTGGTGCACCAGTCTCGCATCGCCTCGTTGACGGCGTCTTTGAGTGTGCCGGTTCCGGAGTCCACGCCCGTTACTTCAGCTCCGAGCAGGCGCATGCGGAATACATTTAGAGCCTGCCGCTCCATGTCTTTGACGCCCATGTAAATCTCACATTTCATGTTGAACAGGGCGGCAGCAGTGGCGGTTGCAACGCCGTGCTGACCGGCGCCGGTTTCGGCAATAATACGCTTCTTTCCCATCCGTTGAGCGAGAAGAATCTGACCCAATACGTTGTTGATTTTGTGAGCACCGGTGTGGTTTAGGTCTTCTCGCTTCAAGTATATTTTGGCCCCGCCAAGGTCCTCAGTCATGCGCTTTGCAAAATACAGCATAGACGGCCTGTTTGCGTATTCATGGTAAAGCCGCTTGAGCTCCGCATTGAACTCTGCGTCCTTGCTGTACTTCTCATACGCCGCTTCCAATTCATGTACGGCGTTCATCAGAGTTTCAGGTACATATTGACCACCGAATTCTCCGTACCTTCCGACTTTTTTCATGTCAATTTCCTCCTTTACCGGGTCTACCGAGAATCTGCATGACCCGCTCAATCTTTTTGCGGTCTTTTGTACCGCATGTTTCGATGCCACTGGAAATATCCACTCCGAACGGAGAAAGCTCCCTGATGGCGTTCTCAAGATTTTCGCTGCACAGTCCTCCTGCAAGGAAGAAAGGCACCGTCAGGTTCGCTTTGCGTATCAGCTCAAAATTTGCTGTCTTGCCAGTGCCGCCGAATTCTTTTTCGGAAAAGTTGTCGAGCAGAAGCAAATCTGCACCGAGTCCAAGAGCATGTTGAATGCTTTGAGCGTTTTTTACCCGCACGCCTTTCCAGATTTCAACGTCGGGCAGCAGCTTTCCGAGTTTTGCAATATCCTGCGGGGTTTCATCACCGTGGAGCTGAATTACGTCAAGCCCGACCAGCTTTGCTGTGTTTGCAATATGCTCCGGCGTTTCATTGACGAAAACGCCCACTTTTGCGATGTCCCCTGTCAGTTTTCCTGCAAGGAAAGATGCAATTTCCGGCGTGATTCTGTGCTTGGTGCCCGCAAAAACAAAACCGACGTAATCCGGCAAAAATTCATTCATCAGCTCAATGTCGTGTTCGCATTTCATACCGCAGAATTTAACTTTCATGGCACACCTCGCAATTCCCGCAGTTTCGCAGAGGGGTCTCCGCTTCGCATGAGTGTTTCACCGATTAACACGGCATCCGCTCCCGCTCGTTCCGCAAGGAGAACATCCGCCCGCTCCTGAAATCCGCTTTCCGAAACGAGCACACATTGCTTCGGAACAAGCTGCGCAAGACGCGTGGTGGTTCCGAGGTCAACGCGGAAAATTGTGAGGTCCCGGTTGTTGATGCCCACAATCTCCGCTCCCGCTTTCAGTACCTTCTCAAGCTCCGCTTCATTGTGCGCTTCCATCAAGCAGGCTAATCCGAGACTATCTGCTATCTTCTTGTATTCCGCCAGTTTTCCCGCATCCAGAAGCGATGCAATCAGCAGAATGGCGTCCGCGCCCATTGTCCTTGATTCATAAATCTGGTAAGGGTCAATGATAAAATCCTTACGCAGCACGGGGAGTTTTACAGATGCTCGCACTTTGCGCAGATTTTCGGAGGAACCTTGGAAAAACGCTTCCTCCGTAAGAACGGAAACGGCATCGGCGCCGCCACGCTCATATTGTAGAGCTATCTGCGTGGGGCGGAAATCCGGGCAGATAAGCCCTTTGGAGGGGGAGGCCTTCTTCACTTCCGCAATGATTGTGATTCTTTCCTTTTGCAGGGCTTTCTTAAAATCCAGCGGAGGCGAGGCCCGCTTGATTTCCTGTTTGATTACATCAAGCGGGTGGGCACTCATCTCCCGTTGAAGCTGCTCCTTCCGCTTTGCGACAATTTCTTCGAGTATCATGCAGGTTCACCGCGAAAGGCGTTTGTCAGCCTTCTCAGTTCGTTGAGCTTTTCCAGAGCCGCCCCGCTGTCAATGGAATATTCTGCTCGGTTGATGCCGCGTTGGATTGTTTCGGCAATTCCGCCGACATACAGCGCGCATCCGGCGTTGAGCAGTACAATATCACGCTGCGGCCCCTTTTTCCCGTTTAAAATCTGCAGGGTGATTTCTGCATTTTCCGCTGCGGAACCCCCCACAACGTCCGCTTTCCGCGCGAGCGGGAGGCCATAATCCCGCGGGTCTATTTCGTAACGAATCCGCTTGTTTCCGCGAAGCTCGCAGACAGAAGTCCGGTCGGAAATGCTGACTTCATCAAAGCCGTCGTCCCCGTGAACCAGCATGGCAGTTTTCACACCGAGGTTTGCAAGGACTTCTGCGAGAGGCTCCAGCAGCGCCTCATCATAAACGCCGAGCAGCATGCCTTCTGCGTGAGCCGGGTTGGCGAGAGGCCCGAGAATATTGAAAACCGTGCGGAGCCCCGTTTCACGCCTAGGCCTTGCGGCAAAACGCATGGAGCCGTGGTAATACTGAGCAAAAAGGAATGCGATGCCGCAGCGATCCATACATTCCGCAGCCTGTTCTGCAGTGATGTTGATATTTACACCAAGCGCTTCCAACACGTCGGCGGCGCCGCTTTTGCTGGACACACTACGGTTTCCGTGCTTTGCAACACGAAGGCCGGCACCTGCTGCAACAAAAGCGGAAGTCGTTGAGATGTTGAAGCTGTTTGAAAGGTCTCCGCCGGTTCCAACGATATCGACCGCTGCGGGCGATATCGGAATCTTCTTTGCCTTTTGACGCATGACTTTTGCAAAACCCGTGATTTCTTCAATCGTTTCTCCCTTCATGCGCAGGGCGGTGATAAATGACGCAATCTGTGAATCCGTCGCTTCATCGCTCATGATGTAATTCATTGCCTCCCGAGCTTCGTCCTCAGTCAGGCTTTTTCCGTCTACGACTTTTGCAAGGAACGGTTTCAAACCAATTCGTTTCTCCATCGGGATGGATGGGGCAGGAACTGTTAATTCCATGTGACACACCTCTTTCAAAAAGTTATAGATAATGCGGTCTCCGGCCGCCGTTAAAATGGATTCTGGGTGAAACTGCACGCCGAATGTGGGGTGCGCGCAGTGCTGTATGCCCATGATGTGACCGTCCGCGTCACGGGCTGTGATTTTGAGGCACTTCGGCAGGGTATCGGGGTCAAGAATCAGGGAGTGATACCTCGCAGCCTGTATTTCGTCCGGAAGGCCGTGAAACAGCGGACAGGCTGGGTCAATTTGTATGGCACCTGCCTTTCCGTGCATCAGCCGGCAAGAGGAAACGGTTCTTCCGCCGAAAGCCTCGCCAATTGCCTGATGCCCGAGGCAAACGCCGAGAATCGGAATTTTCCCGCTGAGGTGTTGAATTGCTTCAATCGAAATCCCTGCGTTTTTGGGGTACCCGGGGCCGGGTGAGATGACAATTGCTTGTGGATTTCTCCGTTCGATTTCGCTGATTGTGATTTTGTCGCTGCGCATAACAAGAATGTCCGGGTAAAAGACACCGAGCCTATCGCGCAGGTTATAGGTAAAACTGTCATAGTTATCAAGTAAAAGAATCATAATTTTGCCGCCTCCATAATCGCGTCAAGCACGGCTTTCGCCTTGTCGCTGGATTCTTGGTATTCTTTTTCGGGGTCGCTGTCAGCAACAACTCCCATGCCAGCCTGAACATACGCTTTTCCACCTCGGAACAATGCCGTGCGAATGGCGATACAGGTATCAATGGTACCGTCAAATCCCAGGTAGCCGATGGCACCTCCGTAAACGCCGCGCTTTACGGTTTCCAGCTCGTCGATAATCTGCATGGCGCGGATTTTCGGGGCGCCGGAAAGCGTACCTGCCGGAAGAAGCGAAAAAAGAGCGTCAACGGCGGTTTTTCCGGATTGCAGCGTTCCACGGACTTCGCTGACAAGGTGCATGACTTTGGACGCGTGTTCTACATGCATGAAATCCCGCACTTCAACGGAACCGTATTGACAGACGCGCCCAACGTCATTCCGCCCGAGGTCCACCAGCATGGTGTGTTCCGCTCGTTCTTTTTCGTCATGGAGAAGCTCTTGTTCCAGCTTTTTGTCCTCGGCTTCGTCAGAACCGCGAGCAGATGTGCCTGCAATCGGTTTGTTCGTCACGATACTGTCCTCCACGCGGACGAGCATTTCCGGCGACGCACCGCAGATTTGGTAATCCGGTGCCTGAAAATAGTAGAGGTACGGAGAAGGATTCGTGGAGCGCAATACCCGGTAAACGAAAAAGGCGTCGGGAGGATTTTGTACTTCAAAGCGCCGGGACGGAACGACCTGAAAGATTTCCCCCGCACGAATTAGGTTCTTGGCTTTTTCAACGCGTGCTATGAATTCTTCCTTTGTCACATTGACGCTTATAGTCGGACTAATCCTGCTTTTGTGCGTCGGTTCGTCAGCAGGAGGTGCGGATGAAATGAGTCTCAGTAATTCTTCGGCCCTCGCATCACAACGCCTGTATTGCTCCTCAGCGTCGGATTTGTTGTCGATGTGGAGAATTGCGTAAGATTTTCCGTTCAGATGGTCAAAGGCAATCATCTCGTCATAGCGATGGAGAATGCAGTCCGGCATTCCAAGGTCGTCCGGCGGAGGATTGCCGAGGGAAGGCTCCAGATAGCGCAGCATATCGTAACCGAAATATCCCGCAAAGCCGCCTGTAAATCTCGGGTATCCCGGAAAATGCGGGGAGCGGAAGTCGGCAAGAAGGCAGTTTAAAAATTCCGCAGGGTCATTGATTTGCTCTGTTCGGCAACATTCTCCGCTTGCGATGGTTGCCTTGCCGTTTTGAATCACGATTTGCGCTTTCGGGTTTATGCCGATAAAGGAATAACGACCCCATCGTTCCGATTGTTCGACACTTTCGAGGAGAAAGCAGTTTTCGGAACGGCCTTTCAGCAGAGAAAAAATACCGACGGGAGTGGCGCAGTCCGTCAGGGCCGTGGCGAAAACAGGTACGGTGGGGTAGGATTTCAGCAGTTTTTTTACCGTATCAATTGACGGATACAACATGGTTTTAATCACCCTTTCGTATTCGGAAAATAAAAAAGTCCATCGTCCCTAATTCCTAGGGACGATGGACTCGTGGTGCCACCCTAATTCAGGAACACAATGTTCCCCTCAAACGGGTACGCTGTGAACTTCATCGTCTAATTCAGGTACGCTGCAGTTCGCATGAATACCCTTCCGCTGTAACGCGCGGACGCGGCGACAGGTACTCGGAAAACCTTTCTCTGTGCTCCTCACAAATCCATTCACAGACATCGTATGTGCCGGCTTTCACCAATACCGTGCTCTCTGTGTCACCGTCGTGCCTGCTACTTGCCTTTGTTCATCGGATTTTGCCTATTAACTTGTTCAATTGGTGCAATTATACTGGAAATAATTTCATTTGTCAAGACCTTATTTGAAAATACATGGGAAAATTTTACTTCGTCTATGGGAATTAAATGAACAATTTAATCATCGGCTTTAAGGGCCATCTGAGCGACGTCCATGCAGACTGAGAAAAATGTCAGAACAAAAATCAGCGCGGCAAAACCAAAATCTAAATGTATTTTTCAAGGAAACACCGCGTTTCATGAATCCCATGAACAAATGCCCAACACCGGGAAGAAAAGCGAAATTTTTACACAAGCAGTTTAAGGATTCCATGCGAGTATTGAAAAATTTTCGGAAATTCGATATACTGTAATGGACAATAACCAATATGGCAAAAATGCGTTTTTTAGGAGGCTATGAATGAAACAGTCTGAGAAAAGGGCACTCGAGATTACCGCGTGCAAGGTCCGCATGGGCATCATCGATGGTGTCTATCATGCAAAATCAGGACATCCGGGTGGGTCGCTCTCTGCAGCTGAAATTTTTACCTACCTCTATTTCCATGAGATGAACGTTGATCCGAAGGATCCGAAGAAAAAGGATCGCGACCGCTTTGTACTTTCCAAGGGACATACCTGCCCAGGTCTGTATGCAACCTTGGCACTGAAGGGCTATTTCCCGCTGGAAGAGCTGAAAAAGCTTCGCCACACGGGTGCACTTCTTCAGGGACATCCTGATATGAAGAGTATTCCGGGCGTTGACATGAGCACCGGATCTCTTGGCCAAGGCATTTCCGCTGCTTGCGGCATGGCAGTTGCGGGAAAGATGGACGGCAGCTCATACCGCGTCTACTGCCTGCTTGGCGACGGTGAACTCGATGAAGGCCAGGTATGGGAAGCTTGCATGTTTGCAGCTCATCAGAAGCTTGATAATCTCTGCCTTATCATCGACAATAACGGCCTCCAGATTGATGGGCCGGTTGAAGAGGTCGCTGGTCCGGAACCGATTGATAAAAAATTTGAATCATTCGGTTTTGATGTTCAGACCATCGACGGACATGATTTTGATGCAATTGAGGCAGCATTGAATCACGCAAAAACAGTAAAAGGGAAGCCCTGTGCCATCATCGCGAAAACGATCAAAGGCAAAGGCGTATCCTTCATGGAAAATCAGGTGGGCTGGCATGGAAAGGCCCCGAACGACGAACAGTATCAGACAGCCATGCAAGAACTTAAAGCGGTACTGTCCGGACTGGAGGCAGAATAAATGGCAGAAATGGTAAAAAAGGCAACTCGTGAGAGCTACGGCCTCACACTTGCAGAAATCGGCGATCAATACCCCAACATTGTTGTGCTGGATGCAGACCTTGCTGAAGCAACAAAGTCTGTGTTCTTCAAGAAGAAATTCCCAGATCGTTTTATCGACTGCGGTATTTCAGAGTGCAACATGGTTGGCGTTGCTGCAGGTCTTGCAACCTGCGGAAAAATTCCGTTTGCAAATTCATTTGCTATGTTTTCGGCAGGCCGTGCGTTTGAGCAGGTCCGCAATTCCGTTTGCTACCCGCATTTGAATGTAAAGATTGTTGGTTCTCACGCCGGTATTTCCGTCGGCGAAGACGGTGCAACCCATCAGTGCTTGGAAGATATCGCTCTGATGCGTTCTCTTCCGGGAATGGTTGTTCTTAATCCTGCGGACCATTATGAGATGCGCGCTGCTGTAAAAGCGGCGGTTGAGTATCAAGGCCCGGTTTATCTGCGCCTTGGCCGCCTTGCGGTAGAGAGTTTCAATAACTCCGATGATTACAAATTTGAACTTGGCAAGGGCATCACGCTCCGTGACGGTAAAGACATTACCATCATTGCAACGGGCCTGATGGTTTCCCGTGCACTTGAGGCTGTGAAAGAGCTTGAGAAAGACGGCATTGATGCACGTCTCATCAACATTCACACCATTAAACCGATTGATCGTGAGATCATCGTGAAAGCTGCGAAAGAAACAGGCAGAATCGTCACCGTTGAAGAGCACAACGTCATTGGCGGACTCGGCGACGCTGTCTGCAGTGTCCTCTGTGAGGAATATCCGACTCCGGTTACAAAGATCGGCGTCAACGACGAGTTCGGTCATTCTGGCCCGGCTGCTGAGTTGCTCGAGGTCTACGGCCTTTGCGCTTCTCACATTGTGGACGTGACCAAGAAAGTTCTTTCCAAATAAGGACTGGCATCGGCCGCTGCGGGATTTTCGTCCTGTGGCGGCCCTTTGCATAAGGTCAAAAACAATTTACACAGGGAATGAGGAAAATAAATTGGATAATTCCTTTATTACATTCACAATCCCGAAGCAAAAAACAATAGCGCTGATTGCGCACGACGGCAAAAAGAAAGAACTCATCGACTGGTGCGAAGCAAATAAGGATATTCTGAGACATCATTTTCTCTGCGGAACAGGAACTACCGCAAGGCTTGTGGCAGAAAAAACCGGGCTGCCCGTAAAGGCTTATAACAGCGGACCGCTCGGCGGTGACCAGCAGATTGGTGCCAAAATCGTGGAAGGATTGATCAATTTCGTCGTGTTCTTCTCCGATCCTCTGGAGGCGCAGCCGCACGACCCGGATGTGAAGGCACTTTTGAGAATTGCTCAGGTCTACGATATTCCGATTGCGAACAACAAAGCTACCGCAGATTTTATGGTTCATTCTTCGCTGATGAGTGAAGAATATGAACATAAGGTCATTAACTTCCGGCAGAATGTGGCCGACCGTGTCAGCGAGCAAAGCCGGCAAATGTAGGGGAGAAATAGCATGACTACCGTAAAAGTTTTGATCGACAGTATCCAGAAAGTCAAGGAATTTTCATCCATCATTGCAAGATGGAACGTTGAGTGCGAACTGGTTGATGGGCCAAGAATTCTTGACGCAAAGTCGATTATGGGCATTTTCAGTCTGAATCTTTCAAAACCACTCGAGCTTCGCATTCATTCCGACAATGCGAATCTTGTGGAATCCATTCGGAAGTTCATCGTCTGACGCTGCAGCATAATCTGAACAAACAAAAAAGCCATGAGCGTTTTCCGCTCATGGCTTTTTGTTGATTTATTTAACCCTTTACCGCACCGGCAACGAGGCTCTTTTGAACCTGACTGCTCAGCATGAAGTACAAGAGTAATGTCGGAATTGTTGCAACCATCAGAGCTGCACCAATGGGGCCCCATTCCGTGAGGTACTGACCGGCCATGGACTGAATACCGACCGTGAGTGTCTTTGCTTCGTCTTTACTGATAAAGGTAACTGCCATCATCAGTTCGTTCCACGACTGCAGGAACGTGAAGATTGCGCAGGTCGCAATAGCAGGGCGGAGCAGGGGAAGGATAATGCTGAAGAAGAGACGGTAGATACTGCATCCGTCGATGCATGCGGATTCATCGAGTTCCCTTGGGATTCCGTCCAAAATACCGGAGATAATCATAATTCCCATCGGAATTGCAAAGCCAGTGTAAGGAATGATCAGAGACCAAATGGTGTTGATCAGTTTCAGGTTGCGCATGACAACGAATACGGGCAGCAACGCGGCGTGAATCGGAATCATCATGCCCACAAGCAAAATGGACATGGCAACCTTGCTCAGTTTCCAACGCATCCGCTGCATAGCGAACGTTGCCATAGTGGAAGCAAGCACGGTAAACAGAATGGTCATTGCTGTAACGATAATACTGTTTAACAGGTAGATGCCCACTTTTCCGTTCAGCAAAGCATTGGAATAGTTGCTCCAGCGATAAACTTGAGGTAGGCCGACAATGTTACCGCCGAAGATTTCCGTGTTGTTTTTCAGTGAGAATGTAAATAGCCAGTAGATGGGGAATAAGCATAGAATAGCCCAAATTATCAGACAGATATAGAGTATGGCTTTCCCAAAGTAGGCAGGAATACTTTTCTTTTTCATAGCTGCGACACCTCTAATCTCTTTGCAATGCTCTGAATATCTTGCGGACTACGAATGTGAACAGAACACATTCCGCGATGATAAACACAGCCATTGCGCTGCCGTAGCCGTACTGATATCCCATGAAAATCGTGCGAACCATTAATGTACTTGGAACCTCGCTTGCCTGCGCCGGTCCACCATTTGTCAAAACATATACAAGGTCAAATACCTTTAACGAACCGATGACTGAGAAAATCAAGCTGACTTCCAGCATCGGCAGAATCATCGGAATTGTAACACGAAAAGCAATTTTTGTTCTGTTTGCGCCATCAATCTTGGCTGCCTCGAAAATCTCAGGGTTGATTGACTTAATTGCGGCGTAAAGCAAAAGCATATGATACCCAGTATATTGCCATAGTGTGGGAATAAACGTAGCGATTAATGCGGTGTTCTGGTCACCCAGCCAGCCATGCGCCCAGCTTGAGAGACCGATGCTCCGAAGAAAAGTGTTCAGAAGGCCGTAATCCGGATGATAAATTTTCATCCACAGCTGGCCGATTACCACAGTAGACAAAACGACAGGAACGAAATAAACATTGCGGAAGAAGTTTTCACCCTTCACGCCGTTGGACAAGATGATTGCCAGCAACAGGGAAATCGGTATTTGAATGAATACAGAAGCAAGTAAAAAGAGAAATGAGTTTCTAACAGATAGCGGGAAATTATCAACATTGCCGACGAATAGCTTTTTATAGTTTTGAAAGCCAATAAACGTTCCGCTTCCCATACCGTCCCAGTTCAATGTGCTGTAGTAGAAGGACATAAGGACAGGCATCAAAATTACCAAGAGAAAAAACAGCACAGCCGGAAGCATAAAGAAAACAATGGCTTTTTTGTTTGATAGTACTTTGTTCATAGGTCTTCCCCTCAACAGGTAATGAACGGAAGCCGAAGATTTGGCTTGCATTCGGGATTGTCAGCGAAAAATGGGACCCGAGACCGGTAAAGGTCCCGGGGTCCCCGAAATAATTAGGAGTTCATAGTCTGTAGATCTTTTGCGTACTGTTCCGGAGTAATCTTCAGTGCGAAAAGTTCAGAGGATTTGTTCATATAGAGTTCAGACTTAGATCCATCAAGATAGGTGTTCCACCAAAGCGTATAGGTCTTTGCCGAATTCGTCAAATCCATCAGTTGCTTCGTCAGTGTATCAACCTTAGATTCATCGATGTCAAGCTTCCAAGCCGGGAGACTTACGCCCGCCTCGAATGCTTCTTTTGCAAAGCCCTGAGCGATATACTTGAGGCAAGTAACCGCCTGGTCTTTATACTGCGTGTTAGCGCTGACAACAAAGGTTCCAGCCACGCCGCCAGTCAGGTCGGTTGAATCGCTCTTGTCGCCGACTTTCGGGAACGGAACAATCTTAATCTTGTCTTTTACCTTACTCTTGTTGACATTGCCGATGGTCCAGCTGCCGTTGAAATACATTGGGACTTCACCATTGTAGAACGGAACTTCCGATTCGTCTCTGGAAATACTCATCGGGCTGTCGCCAAATGCACCGAGTTTTACGAGTTCCTGGAGCCTCTTGGCACCGTCGATAATGCCAGCGTCTTCGTAGGAACCTTTGCCGGAAAGAGCATTGATGCAGGCTTCATAACCGGCGGATCTTACCTGAAGAATATCAAGGTACATATCAATGCACCATGCTTCTTTGCCGCCGACTGCCATCGGGGTCTTCACGCCGGCTGCACGGAACTTCTTGCAAGCGTCGACCAGTTCATCGTATGTGGTCGGAACCTTGATGTTGTACTTGTCGAACAGTTCCTGATTGACAAAGAATGTGCCGACGTCCATGGTGTGAGGCAGTCCATAGACCTTGCCGTCAAATGTCATGTTGTCGAGCGTTCCGTCAAGCAGTTTGTCCTTTGTTCCGTCGTTCAAATAATCATCCAACGCGAGAAGCTTACCGGCCGTTACAAAGTTTTTCATGTAGCCGCCGGCCCAGTAGGTAAAGATGTCCGGAGCTTCGTTTGCTGCAACGGCGGTGCGGATTTTGGTCTTGAATGTCTCGTTTTCCGTTGCGTCAACATCGAGTTTGATGTTCGGATGTTCCTTTTGGAAATTGTCAAGTGTTTTCAAGAACGGGACTTTGCTGGATTCGGAATCTGCTGCCCAGATGTGCCACAGTTTCAGAGTAACCTGCTGGTCACCGGACTGTGCACCTGATGTCGTGTCGGAGCCGCTGTTCGAGCAACCAGCCATACTGAAAAGCATACTTGCGGAAAGAGCTCCTGCAATGACATTTTTCAGGACTTTGTTCATAGTGCTTTCTCCTCCTTAACAGATTTGAGAATTTCTCCTCTTGCGTTCATTATAACCAAAGAAAGCTACAGTTAGAAGGCAAGATTTTTACTCTAGATGGTAGTATTTTTACTTATTGCACAGATTATAGCAGCAAAATTAATAATATTTTGACGGAATTTAATTCTTGTGTGTTAATCTGTTGAGGAGGATCCTTTTACGCGTTTTCTAAATTCCTGAATGGAGCATCCGGCATATTTCTTAAAGCACTTTCCGAAGTAGTTCGGGTCAGGAATGCCGACTTCGGCGCCGATTTCATAGGCCATTTTATCACTGTTTTGAAGCAGTTCCTTCGCTTTTTGAATCCTAAGGTCAGTCAGGTATTCAACGATAGAAGAACCTACTTGATGCTTGAAAGTGCGGCTCAGGTAGCTTGGATTTAGGTAAAAATGCGCGGAGAGAGACGCAAGGCCAAGTGTTGGGTCAGAAAGGTGCTCGTTAATATATTCCATCACCATGGCAATCTGCTGGCCGCTTTTTTTCTTCCGAATCTTCCGTGTCGTATCGGTGAGTTCGTTGGCGGTTTGGATCAACCGCTTTTCAATTTCTGAAATATCTTTTAGATTAATCATTTCCATGTAGGCTTTTCCGAATTCCTGCGTAGGAAATGCAACATGCAGCTCCGCTGCAATGTTAAAGAGCAGGGTCATGATATTAATACCTTTTACGCGAACAGCATTGATGTCTTCAATTTCCGCCAAAGACTGTTGAACTAGTAAGCGGTGAATTGCTTCCACCGCCTCTTTCTGGAAACCGGCTCGTACAAAAAATTCAATTTCATCCAATCCTTTGTTTTGTTCTTTTTCGTCTGAATCCACCATACTGACGTCTTTGTAGGAAAGGACGATTCTGTCCCCGTAAAAAATGCAGTATTTCAGCGCCATGCAGGCTTCCTGATAGGATTTGGAAAGCCCATGCAGACCTGAGCGAAGCGTGCCGATGCCCGCGCTTACCCGTCCCTGAAGTTTTGAAGAAAGCATGTCCTTCAATCTTTCCATTGCGGATTCAAAAGTACTGGTGTTGCCGGTGTACGCAACTACGATATTGCTTAGATGATCCGAAAAAACATAGGACTTTGGATCATTGCTGAAAAACTGTTTTACAAGGTCCAATGCAGCCATGCTGTAAAGAATCCGCTTTTCGCCATCCATGTTTTCTGGTTCGCCGCGCAGGGTAATAACAGCAGCCTGTACTTGCTTTTCAATCGCTTCCAGCGAAAAATACTGGATTTTTTGCTTTATCTCATCATCCGGTAAGTCGGCAATCAGCAGTTCACTCAAAAATTCTTTCTGCAGGGTTTCACGCATTTGACCAAGCTGCTCCTGAATTCGCGCATATTCCTGCTGCATATCCAGTTCTTCCTCAATCTTTTTCGCAATTGAGTTTAAAGTAGATGTCAAGCTCTCTCGCTTTACAGGTTTGAGCAGAAATGCAGAAACACCCATCTGTACGCTCTGCTGGGCACTCGAAAAATCTTCGTAAGCAGTCAGCACGATAATTTTCAGGTTCGGGTACGCTTGAAGAGCAAGCTTTGAAAATTCAAGACCATCCATATATGGCATGCGAACGTCGGTTATGATGAGGTCTGGCCGCACCTCATCCAACATATGGAGGGCCTCCTGACCGCTTGACGCTTCACCGCAGATTGTAAAGCCAAGTTCTTCCCAATTGACTAAAAGCTTCAGCAGCTTTCGAGTTTTTTCTTCATCGTCTACAAGCATTACTTTAATGTCTCGGTTGAATTCCGTCATTTTTTGTCCTTTCCCTTTCTGAAGTCTCTTTTGGAATTGAAATCGTAATGATTGTACCTTCGTTCTTCGAGCTTTTTATTGTATATGAACTATCGCTTTCATAATAAATTCGTAGACGTTCGAGCGTTTCGCACAGTCCGAAACCGCTGCCTTTAATGTCGCCGTTTTGAATGGCTTTGATGACATCGTCGGACATGCCAATTCCGTTATCCTCTACGGAGAGGATGATTCGGTCGCCGTCGCCTTTTACACGAACCAGAATTTCTCCCGGTTCACCTTTCGGCCGAATACCGTGGTAGATAGAATTTTCAACTAACGGCTGTAAAACAAGTTTTAGCGTCTTATACTTCAGAACGTCGTCATCAATGTCGAATTTTGCTGTGAATATATCGCCGTAGCGAAGCCGCTGCAAAAATAGGTAATCTCGGGTAATGTCAACTTCGTCTTTAATCGAGATGATTTCTTCGCCTTTGCTCAGGCTTTTTCGGTAAAATTCTCCCAAAGCTTCGAGAGCGTCATATAGCTCCGCGTTCTTTCCTGCGAGGGAGAGATATGCCATTGCGTCAAGTGTGTTATAAAGAAAATGAGGCTTGATTTGTGCCTGAAGGATGTTCAGTTCAAGTTTCCGCTTGGCTCTTTGGTCATTAATGGTTTTATTCAGGAGTTCTTGAATCTTGGTAATCATCAAGTTGTAGCCGTCTTTTAATTGCCCGATTTCATCTGCGCCGGTGTTCATGTTCACGGTAACGAAGTTGCCTTTTTGTACGCCTCTCATCGACTCGAGCAGTTTGTGTATCGGAACAGTGATTAGGCGTGAGGAGATCATGATTCCTCCCAACAGAAGTATGATGTTGAGAAAAATAATGATGAACGTAATACGCTGGTAAAGGGCAAGCTCCTTATCAATTTCTTCCATCGGGATTCCCATGATAATTTTCCATGCAGGGGAGTCGAGTGTAATGGAAGAGTAAATGAACCGCTTGCCGCCGGATTTCAGAATGATTGGAGCATCGCGATTTTCTTCGCTATTTTTAAGAATCATCGCTACATTTTCTTTGGGAATGGATTCGTTGCTAATGATATATTCATTGGATTCGTTCAAAAGAATTACGTTGCTTCCATATTTCTTAACAATTTCGTGGTAACTTTCTTCCAATGCCGAGTTGGAAATATTCATGAGAAGAATTCCGATTGGGCGCTGTGAAACGGTGCCGTTGATTAGCCGGACCATTGAAACGCTGCTATCTTTGTTTTCTGCAGAAAAAATATTGTTGGCATGCAACTGGAACAGACTAGCGCCACGAAGATTTACAACCTGCTTATACCACGGTGCTCCCGTAATACTTGAAAGTTTAAGGCTGTAGTTCATTCCTCTGCCAGCTCCATAGAAGTGCCCATAGTTGTCGAAAACATAGATGGATTCAATCGACGGCATGGTATTAATTAGCAGGGTTAGGATGGTTTTCATCTTTTTCTCTGCTACAAAAGTATCTTCCTCTTGTCCGTTACTCAGAATTGTTTGCACGTCATTGTTCGATAGGATGACACGCGAGTTGTAATCGACGTTTTGCAGAAGATTCGTGATGTTTGATTTCAGGGAGTACAAAGTTTGCATAGAGAGTTCGCCACTTTTCTGAATCGAAAAGCGGTAGTTCAAATTGTAATAGACAATCCATGAAAGGAACATGGAAAGTAAAAATACAAAAAGATATAAAACGGACAGCTTCGTTGAGATTCGGAAATTCATATATGTTTTTTTGAGGCGAACCAGTACTTTTTTCATATCAGCAACATTCCCTTGCACAACGAAATTCTCGTTGGTCGATGTGATTTATAGAACCTCTTCCGTGAATTGATTTCCTATCATTTTGATTTGCATTTGATTTAAATTAATTTATAGACATATTAACACAAAATAAAAATAGAATAAAGTGCATAAAAACAAGGTAATGTAAATGGCTAATTTGTAAAAAGATGGATAATTTTCATAAATAAAATATAAAACATTTACCCACAGCCGGAAATCCAGTTTCGGCCTTCATGGCTATCTTTTTGAGTTTTCAAATCGCAAAATACTGTACTAGTGTGATTTGTGACAAAGTCAAAGACAAAAAAAGACCCTTGCAGTATACTCAAATCATAAATTCAAGGTTTTTACACCGGAATGAATCAGTATCATGAATCCGAATGAGGAGGAATCTGTATGAAAACAGTTATCATCGGCGGGGTAGCAGGCGGAGCATCTGCAGCGGCGAGATTACGCCGTTTAGATGAAAAAGCAGAGATTGTCATTTTGGAACGCGGGCCGTTTGTATCGTTTGCAAACTGCGGCCTTCCGTATTATATCGGCGGTACCATTACAGAAAAAAGCGACCTGACGCTGCAATCGCCGGAAAGCCTACGGGCACGTTTCAACATAGATGTTCGGGTCAAGCATGAGGCAGTGAAAATCAATCCTGCACGAAAAACGGTAACGGTGCGCGCTGTGGAAACGGGTAAGGTCTACGAAGAAAATTATGATAAGCTCATTCTTTCTCCCGGTGCAGAACCCGTTCGGCCACCGGTGAAGGGAATTGAAAATGAGCGGGTGTTTACCCTGAGAAATATTCCGGATACCGAAAAGATCAAGGACTTTATCGCTAAGAACAACCCGAAAAACGCCGTCATTATCGGCGGGGGATATATCGGCGTTGAAATGGCCGAGAATCTTGCTAATGCAGGAATCAAGGTGACGATAGTCGAACTTGCCGACCATTTGATTACATCGCTGGACTATGACATGGCCGCAGATGTGCACCAATATCTTCGGAAAAAGGGAATCTGCCTGATTCTTGGAAACGGACTGCGTGAAATCGCCGAAGACGGGTCCCTCGTTGTCAAGCTCCAGAACGGTGAAATCAAAACCGACATGGTGATTTTGGCAGTCGGCGTGAGGCCGGATACCGGACTGGCAAAAGACTGCGGAATTGAAACAGACCAGCGCGGTGCGATTCTAGTCAATGAAAACATGCAGACGAGTATCCCAGACATTTACGCGGTCGGCGATGCGGTGCAGGTGAAAAACTTTATTACAAATGCACCAGCTTTCATTCCGCTTGCCGGCCCTGCAAATAAGCAGGGGAGAATCGCTGCCGACAACATCTGCGGAATAAACAGCAGGTACACCGGCACACAGGGTTCAGCAATTCTAAAGATTTTTGACATGACGGTTGCTTCGACCGGCCTAAATGAGTTGGCGGCAAAAGCAGCAGCGATTGATTATGACAAAACCTACCTATATTCTGTGTCCCACGCGGACTATTACCCCGGCGCAACACACATGTCCATTAAGGTGTTGTGGGAGAAAACGACGCACAAATTGCTTGGCGCGCAGATTGTCGGCTATGACGGAGTTGACAAGCGTATGGATGTTTTGGCCACGGCGATTCGTTTTGGAGCAAAAGTAACCGACCTGAAGGATTTGGAACTCTGCTATGCGCCGCCGTTTGGAAGCGCAAAGGATCCGGTCAATATGATAGGATTTGTAGCCGAAAATGTAATCACGGGGAAGGTCAAACAATTTTTCTGGGATGAAGTTGACAGCCTGCCTCGTGACGGCAGTGTGTTTCTTCTGGATGTGCGTACTAAAACGGAGGTTGCCCGTGGTAAAATTGAGGGTTTTGTCAATATCCCGCTGAACAATCTGCGTGAGCGCCTGAATGAGATTCCACGGGATAAACCGGTTTATGTCCACTGCCACAGCGGTCTGCGCAGCTACATCGCCTGCCGGATTCTGACCGGATACGGTTATGACTGCAGAAATCTTGCCGGCGGTTATCGGCTGTATGAAACCGCTGTTCATGAAAAATCCGTTCGTGATTATATCTGCACGGAATGTGAATGAATCGGCTGGGAGATAACGTTATTGTGGAGAGCATAAATTTTAAAGTCATGGAGATGATGGAAATGTTTCGTGCAGGAAAAGAAACGATGGAAATTAATGAAGCAGTAAAAGAGATGAAAAACGATCCGAATGCCCGCCTGATTGATGTCCGAACTCCGGAGGAGTATCAGACCGGGCATATTCCGGGCAGCGCCTTGCTGCCTCTTGACCATGCACAGAACATTGTGCAGCTCGTTCCAGATAAAAAGACCAAGATATACGTTTACTGCCGGAGCGGAGTGAGAAGCGCTAAGGCCGCGGATTTGTTTCAGCGCCTTGGGTATGAAAACGTCGTAGATATTGGCGGAATTACAAAATGGAAAGGAAGTCTCGAAAGGTAAAACCATAAACGCATAAAAGCGCAGCACAAACGTGCTGCGCTTTCGTCTTTCCAAATTAATTCTCAGTCACTGGATTCTTTGCTACCGTTCTGTTTAGAAGTTCTGACATTACAAGCATAAGAACCAAGAAGAACAGCAGATAAAGCGGGTAAACCCGGATGTTGCTGTAACTGGCAATCGCTCCAAAGAGCGGCGGCATAAAAGTACTGCCGATGTAAGCACTTGCCATTTGAATTCCGATGATTGCTTGAGAATTTTCTTCCCCGAAGAAGGCAGGTGTTGCGTGGATGATAGAAGGGTAGATTGGCGCACAACCAAAACCGATAACAACAAGCCCGGTTGTAACTAATCCATCGGCACCGGAAGGCAACCCAAGCAAGGCAATCCCAACCAGAATGATGATGCTGCCAATGCGAATCAAGCGCTTGTCTCCGATTTTCCCGGAAACAAACCCGCACAGAAACCGCCCGAAAGTGATGCCAAAGTAGAAAAGCGAGGCAAATTCCGCAGCAGTGTCTGTGTCGATTCCCCGCGCATTGACTAAGTAACTGCTTGCCCATAAACCGGCGGTGCTTTCCAAAGCGCCATACGCCAGAAACGCGGGCAAAATGAATTTTACTCCGGTGATGCTTAAAGTCTGCACAAAACCGAGACTGGCAGATTTTTTTTCGCTGCCGGATGGCTCGCTGCTGTTTCTTTTCCAAAGCGGCAGGCTAAGAAAAAGAAATGCCGAAAGGACAATTTGAATGATGGCGACCGAACGATAGCCATTATTCCAGCCGAAGCCGTTCACAAGGCAGTAGCCCATGATATTTGGGCTGATTGACGCACCGATTCCCCAGCAACAATGAAGCCAACTCATGTGTCTTGCTGCGTAGTGAAGAGCAACATAATTGTTCAGTGCAGCGTCTATCGCTCCTGCACCCAAACCGTATGGCACGGACCAAATGCAGAGCAGAAGAAACGAATTGGAAAGGGAAAAACCAAAAAGTGCCACGGCTGTGAGGAATACACTGATTGCGGTTACCAGCCCTGCACCGAACTTTCTTGTCAGTCGATCTGACAGAAGGCTCGAAATAATCGTGCCGCCGGCGATAATCATTGATACAATTCCCGCATAAGAAAGCGGAACATCAAATTGCCGGTACATAACCGGCCAGGCAGAGCCAAGGAGGGAATCCGGCAGACCTAAACTGATAAATGCAAGGTAGATAATTACAAGTAAAAGTGAAACCATAAAATATACCTCAAATTATTTTAACGAAGATATTTTAGGATCAAGAAATCTATCTTGAACTGCTACCTTTTTTAGAGCTAAGCGGTTATTAGTGCCATATGTCCTTTTTACGTTCCGTACAGGAACAAGCCTCGGTTTTGATTCCTTGCGGGTGGCTGCCGATTCGGAACAGTGAAGAAACAAGCAGTATCCCCATGGCGAGAGCACCGGCAATGCCGAGAGTGTGCAGCCCCGTTTTAAGAAACATTTCATTGTTTCCGATGACGCAGTATTCCATCGTGTAGAAAATTCCGCCGCCGGGAACCATCGGAAGCAACGCAACGATTTGAAATTCAATGGCGGGCTTTTTCATGACACGCGCCATAACCTCGGAATAGACGGCTGTTGCGATGGTTGCAACAAAAAACTGAAAAATATCGTTGTTTGTGAAATTCAGCAGCAGATAAACAAACCAGCCGAGCGAACCGCCGAGGGAGGCAAGCAGTAATGTCTTGCCGCGCATATTATAAACCAGCCCGAATGCAACGCAGGCGAAAAAAGACCAAAGGCAAGCCATGTAGCTCAAATTCACACCCCCATGAACGTGCGAATCGCTATCAGCGCAATGCCTGCGCCGATTGCAATGGCTGCCGCAACTAGAATACTTTCCACAAACCGGAGAATACCGGCGATCATGTCGCCTGCAATAATGTCTCGCATGAAGTCGGTTATGGCAATGCCCGGGACGAGATTCATCAGCGCACCAATGATTATTTTGTCATAATTGAGCCAAGCATAAAAATATGCGAAGATAATCGCGATTACGGCTGACACGAAACTGGCTGCAATGTAAATGAAAAACTGATTTACATGAAAATGCTCCAGGAGTCTCCATACCGGCTTGATTGCGGCGCCGCAGAGAAAAGCGACACATGCATCGGCGGCAGTTCCACCATAAAACATGGTAAATGCGGCCGCAACAAGTGCAAATGCAACCGCCTGTGCCCAGAAAGGCAGCGTCGGCAGCGAAGAGATGCGCTTCATTTCCCGTTCTATTGTGTCAAAGTCGGGTTTCGTGCGGCAAATTCGCCTACATAAATCGTTGGCACATTCTACGCGGTCCATGTTGATTTGCCGGACGGGAATCCGTCGGATTGCAGTGATTGGCCTCCCGTCAGGTGTGCTGATGGAAACGCTGATGAAAGTCGGAATAGCGAAAACTTCTCCGTTGGAAACGCCATAAGCGCTGAAAAAACGGCGCATGGATTCTTCGGCGCGCGAAATTTCGGCGCCGTTTTCAATCAGAAGATTCCCCATGTCGGCTGCTGTGTTTACTAATCTGTCGTAATTCATGCGCCCTCCCGGAATAAAATACTACGTTATGGAAGCATAGGAATATAAATTACCATGTTGTTGTGTCTTAATGAGAAAACAAGAATTTCTCTGCCATAACAAGACAATTGATAGTATATAATATTCACATGTTTGATTCAAGAAATCAGTGCCGAAAATACTTTGCAGTCACAGATAAAAAAGCGCCCCGCTTTTGAGCGGGGCACATAACGAAATGCATTATTCCGGTTTTCCGACTTTCGCACGAATCTGAGCTTTGAGTTCCTTTTCTCTCTTCTGCTTGAGCTCGGAATACGCACGGCCGGGGCTGTTTTTCCAAAGTTCGGCGGAAACGCGTGCCCATTCTTTGGCGGTCTCCACGCACTTCTGGCTGAGGGATTCCACATCCTCCGGATGTGTCAAGTCTGTGGAATGTGCTCCCGATTTCTTAACCATCTGGGTTAGCCTGCCCGGATTGTCAAGCAACGGGCACGGGCGGAGCATATTGCTGTTAAACGGCTGGTTCCGCCGGTAAGCCATAAATAGCGGAGACTGGTAGGCTTCCAGCAGCGTCTTTTCTTTAATATTGGAGTCTGCGTAATGAATGAAGGCGCAAGGTTCAATATCGCCGTTAGCGTTGATATGCAGGTAGCAACGGCCGCCGGCGATGCAACCGTTGACATACTCGCCGTCATTCCAGAAGTCCATTGTGAAAATCGGTTTGGTTTCGCGGAACTTCCGAATCTGTTCATACATAAATTTGCGCTGCTCCGCAGTTGCCATAAGCTCCGGTACCGCATCGACGCCAACCGGCATGTAAGTAAAGAGCCACGCAAACTTGCAGCCCTGTTCAATCAGGAAATCAAAATATTCTTCGCTTCCGATGATTTCCGTATTCTTGCGTGTGTAGCACAGGGAGGCACCAAACGGAAGCTTTTTCTCTTTCAAAATCTGCATAGCACGGATTACTTTTTGGAAAGTGCCTTTGCCGCGGCGAAAATCCGTGTCTTCTTCATAGCCTTCAATGCTGATTGCGGGGACGAAGTTCTTCACGCGCAGCATTTCGTCGGCAAATTTTTCATCAATCAGCGTACCATTGGTGAATGCAAGGAACTCGCAGTCACTGTGTTCCTCACACAGCCGGATAATATCATCTTTGCGGACCAACGGTTCGCCGCCCGAGAAAATATACATAAAAGTCCCGAGCTCTTTGCCTTGCTTAACAATGTTGTTAAGCTCGTCGTATGTAAGGTTCAGTTTGTTGCCGTATTCTGCTGCCCAGCAGCCAGTGCAATGCAGGTTGCAAGCAGAAGTTGGGTCCATTAGGATTGCCCACGGCAGGTTGCAGTCATATTTCTGCTCGAGCTTGCTTTTGCGCCGAATGCCGATAACAGCGGAATTGACAATAAAGTTCTCAAAGAGTTTGCGTCTGACGCTGGCGTCGATGTCTTCGTAAATGGATGTGATGAGTTTGTTCCAGTTGTTTTCTGGGTCTTTCATGATGTCATCGAGCATGTTGTATGTGTTCTGATAAATATGGTCTTTATCAAATTTGCGGAGCCAGGAAATTACTTTGGGAACATTTTCCTGAGGATTTCCGTCAAGATAATCCAGAACACGCTTTGCGCCGAATGCTTCCAGTTTTTCACTAACTACGCCCATGCAAATCTCTCCTTTTAAGGTCACATGAAAGTGCGGCCATTTGCTTACATTTTATTACAATAACTCACAAAAAACAATATGTATCTATACAAATACTGGCAATAGTAATAAATATGAACAAAAAGGAGTCTTTGTATATTACGTATTTCTGCGCTTGTTAAAAACGCAAGCGATAAAGATTGAATTTGACACGGCTTTGTGACTATTGTATCATCAAGTAGCTCCGTTTTTCAATTCTAAAGTGGAGCGAAAGGCACAATCCGTCACAATTTGGAATATGTGCCTAATATTTTGGGGGGCATCTGCATGATGATTTTAAAAGACCTTTTGGCAGGATTGCAATTTACCATGGATGGTTCCGGGGACGTTGAGATAGAAGACATTGTTTATGATTCAAGGAAAGTGAAAAAGGGCAGCCTGTTTGTTTGCCTGAACGGTTCTTCGGTAGATAGTCACCAATTTGCGGAACAGGCAGCAAAAGACGGTGCAGTAGCAATTGTAGCCGAAAAAGAAGTCAAGCACGGCGACGCCGTTTTGGTAATGGTTCCGGACACAAAGGTAGCGTTGGCGGAAATTTCGGCGGCTTGGTTCGGTCATCCGGCAAAGGAGATGACAGTGATCGGCATTACCGGAACAAAGGGCAAAACCACTACTTCTTACATGATTCGGTCCATTTTGGAGGCCGGCGGCATAAAAACCGGGCTTATCGGCACGATTGGAACCGTATTTGGCGACAAGGTAATCGCGACCGAGAATACAACGCCCGGGTCGTATGATATTCAGCATTATTTGAGAATGATGGCGGATGCGGGATGCAAGGCGGCTGTGCTTGAAGCATCTTCCATTGGTTTGCGAGACCATCGGGTAGACGGCTTTCAGTTTGATTACGGCCTTTTTACCAACTTCTCACCGGACCATATCGGCGGGAAAGAGCACAAGAGCCTTGAGGAGTACCGCCAGTGCAAGAGCATGCTGTTCCGCCGCTGCAAAATTGGAATTTTTAATATCGACGATGAAAACTGGGAAAAAATCGCCGAAGGCCATACCTGCCAAGTGGAGACATACGGTTTTTCCGAGAACGCGGAACTGCGAGCTTACGGAGAACAATTAATTTCACGCCCGGGCTACCTCGGTGTTCATTTTGAGATGGCGGGCAAACTGAACTACGGCGTTGACGTTCACATTCCCGGGCGTTTTAGCGTTTATAATGCGCTTGCGGCCATAGCGGTTTGTCGGCATTTTCCCGTCGACGAAGAAGCCGTGAAAAAGGGACTGGACACCGTCAAGGTAAAGGGCCGTGTGGAACCGGTTCCGGTGCCCGGCAATTATACACTCCTCATTGATTATGCACATAATGCCCTCAGCATGGAAAATATTCTGACCACTCTGCGCGAATATCATCCGCATCGCCTTGTCTGCATGTTTGGAGCCGGTGGAAACCGTGCCCGTTCGCGCCGGTTTGAAATGGGTGAGGTTAGCGGACGCCTTGCGGATTTGACGGTGATTACGGAAGACAATTCCCGTTTTGAGGATGTCATGGACATTATTGCCGACATCAAGACTGGCATTGAGAAGACAACCGGAAAATATGTGGTCATTCCGGATCGAAAGCAGGCCATTAAGTATTGTATAGAAAATGCAGAAGAGGGCGACGTGATTGTCCTCGCCGGAAAAGGACATGAAGATTATCAAGAGATCAAAGGCGTGAAATATCACCTAGATGAACGTGAAGTTGTAGCGGATGTTCTTGCCGGAAAAATCTGATTTTATTGAAAGGTGTTTTGGTATCCATGAAAATGACAGCGGGGGAGATTGCAACCGCATGCGGCGGACAAATTCTCACAGGCAGTCCGGAAACTTTGGTGACTTCGGTAACGACTGACAGCAGGCAAGTGAAGCAGGGAACGCTTTTTGTGCCGATTGTCGGGGAGAAAATTGACGCGCATCAGTTTATCGGCAAGGCATTGGAGGCAGGTGCGTCGGCTGTATTGACGCAGGAGCACCAGACAGCGCAAGGCCCCGGTGTGTGGATAGCAGTTGATGACACTCGGGCGGCGCTGCAGAAAATAGCGGCCGAGTGGAGAAAAAGGTTCAATGGGTCAGTCGTCGGGATAACAGGCAGCGTCGGCAAGACGACGACGAAAGAAATGACAGCTCTTGCGCTTTCAGCGGGTATGAAAGTCATGAAAACCGAAGGCAACCAGAACAGTCAGATTGGCCTTCCGCTGACGATGTTCCGCCTTTCGCCGGAATATGATGCGGCAGTGATTGAGATGGGCATGAGTGAGTTTGGCGAAATGAGCCGCCTTGCTGCCGTTGCTTCTCCGGACTATGCAGTGTTGACCAATATTGGTCTTTCACACATCGGCAATCTCGGTTCACAGGAGAATATCCGAAAAGAAAAGCTCCACATTACAGACCGGTTTCATGAAAAATCGGTTCTTTTCCTAAACGGCGATGACCCGCTTCTCGCTGAGCTGCGCGGGAAACTGCCGTTCCGTACCGTGTATTTCGGAACTCAGCCGTGGTGCGATTTCCGAGCCGAGTCGGTCCGTATTGGCGCGGAAGCTTCCGATTTCCGTTATTTTACACCCGATGGGCGAAGCGGAAGCATACATCTTCCTGTACCGGGAATACACTGTGTGCTTGATGCACTCGCAGGCCTAGCGGTGGCAGATCAGCTGGGCGTTTCGCTAAAGAAAGCGGCACAGGCACTTTCAACCTATCAGCCGCTTGCCATGAGAATGCAGATTCGTCGTGCTTCCAAGGGCTATACGGTCATAGATGACTCCTACAATTCAAGCCCCGACGCCGCAAAAAGCAGCCTCAGCGTTTTGGCAGGATTCCACAGCGGCAAGCGTGTAGCCGTGCTTGCGGATATGCTGGAACTGGGTGACTTTTCAAGGCAGGGCCATTTCAGTGTGGGAGAATATGCAGCAAACGAAGACATCGAGGTGCTTGTTACCGTAGGAGAAGAGGCAAAAGAGATAGCCGAGGGTGCACTCTCGGTCAATCCAAAAATGCAATGCCATGTCTGCAAAACAAATGCAGAGGCTTTGGATGTTCTTTCTTCCGTTTTAGAACCGGGGGATACCGTCCTTGTGAAGGGCTCCCGCGGAATGAAGACGGATGAAATCGTCAAACAGCTTCTTTGAAGACTAAGACATAAAAGAAAAAGCGCATCGTTTGGAACGATGCGCTTTTTTATGCTGCCGAAGTCAAAATTCCAATTTAATTTCATATTTTTTCAGCCAGTAGTTTATTTCAAGAAGGTATGCCATCATCTGCGGCCCGGCCATCAGTTGCCCGAACCAAGGCCTGCCGTAATCGGATTTTTCGTCCATCAGACGGCGTACGTTTTCCTCATTCACAAGAATATGGAGCGGTTCATCACGGTTATCCATTACCTCTGCCAAACGGCTCCGGAGAATTGCCTCATAACCCGGGTTGTGCGTTTTCGGATACGGACTCTTTTTGCGAGTGCGTATATCTTCCGGCAGCCAACCTTTGGCGGCGTCACGAAGCAGTGCTTTATTGATGCCGTTATGATTTTTGTAAGACCATGGAGCATTAAAAACATATTCCACAATGCGGTGGTCGGCATAAGGAACACGAACTTCCAAACCGCTTGCCATGCTCATGCGGTCTTTTCGGTCAAGCAGATTTGTCATGAACCAGCGGATGTTTAGCCAAGAAATTTCGCGGCGGCGCTTTTCCTGAGGACTTTCTCCCTCCAAGGTGGGTACTTCCGCGATGGATTCTTCATATCGCTGGTTCACATATTCGGGGACATTGAGTGCGTCGGCAACGTCAGGCTTCAGAAGATCTGTCCGAACGGTCAGATCCGGCGACCACGGGAAGCAGTGCCCTTCAAAGGCTTCTTTTTTGTGGAACCATGGGTATCCGCCAAAGATTTCGTCGGCACATTCTCCGCAGACGGCAACAACGTGGTTTCGCTTGACGATTCTGCAGAAATATAGCAGAGAAGAATCAACGTCTGCCATGCCCGGTAGGTCTTTTGCGTCCACCGCATCATACAGACAATCTGCCTGGCTGGTATTGTTGCAAATCAGCACATGGTGGTCCGTGCCGCAGTACTCTGCCATTTTCTGGCTCCAAGGCTGGTCTGCATCGGGCTGGTAGGCGTTTGGCCGGAAATAGCGGTCATTGCCGGCAAAATCAAATGCGTATGTGGAAAGGATTTTTCCGCTCTTGCGGTATTCTCTCGCTGCAAGTGCGGTGATAATGCTGGAGTCAAGACCTCCGGAAAGGAACGTACAAAGCGGCACATCAGAAACCAGCTGCCTTGAAACGGAATCCTCCAAGAGGTCGCGAACATGGGCTACGGTTTCTTCGTAGCTGTCAGGGTGTTCATAGCTTTCTAATTTGTAATAGGTATATGTGTGCAGGCCTTCTTTATCGAATATCGCACATTCTCCGGGCTTGATTTCATAAATATCACGGAATACGCCAACACCGGCAGTACGCGCGGGGCCGATGCCGAACACTTCACACAGCCCCTGGCGGTCAAGGATGGGGGTAACCCCCGGATATTCAAACAATGCCTTGATTTCGGACGCAAAAACAAGCCTGCCGCCTGCTATTGTGTAGAACAGAGGCTTAACCCCGAAGCGGTCACGGCATAAAAAACAACAGTTGCGCTTTTCATCGTCAACTGCAAAGGCATAAATTCCATTCAGTTTTTTTACGCAGTCAGGTCCATAGCACATGTAGCATTTCAGGAGTACTTCCGTGTCGCTCTTCGTTTCAAAAAAGAAACCGGCAAGTTCCAGTTCACGGCGCAATTCTGCGCTGTTGTAAAGCTCGCCGTTATAGACTATGGTACAGCGGTAACCACCAAGGTGGGCTGTCATGGGCTGCTTTCCGCCTTCAATGTCGACTACCGCAAGTCGTTGGTGCGCAAAAGCCGCATGACTGGAAAGAAAGATTCCTTTTTCATCCGGCCCTCTATGTCTGAGAGTGTTGCCCATGCGCCTGACAAGGCGCCCCAGAAATGGCGCTTCTTCAGAAAAATCATCTCTGTAGTCACAAAAGCCTGCAATTCCACACATGGAACGACCCCTCCTTCAAGTTACACTTTCATATTATGCGTAATGGAAATTAAGGTTAAACGTTCCGGCAATAAGTACGGTTTTCTAAGAATGTGGTTCGTTCTCAAATGCAGGACTACTTTACGGGGTTCGTCAGAAAGAAAAACCCCCGGAAATTCCGGGGGCTTCATCATTTCTTTTTATCTTTTGTCTTCTCGGCTTCTCGCTCGGCAGCTTGGCGCTTTTCTTCAGCCCGCGCAAGTTCGCTCAAAATGCGTTCGGAAGCAGTTCGTCTGGCATTTGCTTCGACGGAAAGCTCAATGGCAAGCCGCGTGAGTTCCGCTTCTCCTTGGGGGGCAACCTTGTCAACACGGTCGCAGATCTCCTGCATGGCAGCGCTTTGCGCTTCGCAGAAGCGGTTGTACATTTCACTGTGCGATGCACTCTTTAGAAGCGTATGAACCAATGCGGAAATATCCTGAATGGAAAGAACCTGTTTCAACATGCAGATGACGAGAAGTATTGCCAAATGTTCGCGGGAATATTTTTTCTGATCGGGGCGGGGAAGAACCCCATCCTTCACATAGTTGTTAATCATGCTTGAAGTCAGGAGTGATTCTCCGTCGTTCCTTGCATAGAGACGCAATTGCTTGTTCATGAACGTCAGCACTTGGTCCATGTAAAGGTAGATTTCGGGAAGTCGATCCCATTCTTCAACATTGCAAGTTCGGATATCGTGTGACCACTTTAGAATTGTATCAATTGTCTCTTTTGTGATGTCGGTATAGTCAACGGTGTTTTCGTCATCTGGTTGGCTCATTTTCGTTCCTCCCTTCCGCCGTTCAGATAAACCGCCATATAGCGGCTCGGCGGTATTCCCATATATTTTTTAAAAACCCTAGAAAAATAAAGTTGGTCCGCAAATCCGGTAGAATACGCGGCTTCGCCGACAGTGAGCCGTCCAGTTTCCAAAAGGGCGGCCGCCTTGTTTAAGCGGAAGCGAATCAGATATTCGTTCGGAGACATAGAAACATTCTGAAGAAAGAGCCGGTAAAGATGGCTTCGGCTAATGCCAACACTTGCCGCGACATCCTCAATGCTAATGTTCATGGAATAATTATACTCAATGAATTTAATTGCCTTTTGAACATATTCATAGCCATTTCTCCGCGGCTGTGCCGGAGAGCCGAAGCGATCCATCAATTCCGCAAGAAAAGCCAGAAGTACAGATTTCATGCGGGTTTCACGCCCGGGGTCAGTTCCGGTCAGGTTACACATTCCTTCCAGCAGCGTTTCGAGCTTTTTGTCATCGCTGTGAAAAACAGGCTTTCTGTCCAAAAGACCGGTTTGCTCCATCAAACGCTTGGCGTCGGAACCGTTGAAACAGACCCAACAATATTCCCAAGGGTCGTCTTTGTCTGCGGAGTAAGAAACAATCTGGTCGGGTACAACAACAAAGCCGTCTCCTGCAGAAAGATGATATTTGTTCCCGAGGCACGTAAATGTCCCGTGTCCGGAAATAATGCAGTGAATTAAATAATGATCCCGCACGGCGGGACCCCATGAGTGCAGAGGAGGGCATTTCTGAATACCGCAGCTGTAAACCGCAAGCCCAATGCTATTATGATAAGAAAAGCGGAATGATCTGCGGAATTCATCGTTTGTCAATGTACGCCACCTCGAAGCGTTTTAATCATGCTTATTATAATAAAACAGAATCTCCGATGCAAGGAAAAAACAAAAAGCTCCCGAATTCTTGAAATCATGGACGCGGACGTTTATAATATAAAGACATGATTGGGGGCTTTGTGACTTGGATAGTTTTACGATAGGCTGCATTGTAGCCGCTGTTTTAGCGTTTTTGATTCTGTTATACAGCATAAAAGCAAACAATAACGAAATTCACGCTTTGGAAGAACGTCTTCTTTCCAAAGAGCGCTCCGAAAACGATAAAATTCAGACTTCAGAAAACGAAGTCCCACCGGAAATTGTAGCAGCGATTTCGGCAGCGATTGCATACCTCTATCCCGGAGCGCAGGTACGCAAGGTACGGCGTTCCTCGGCAAATAGCCGCAACGTCTGGCAAATGGCCGGGCTTTTAGAAAATACACGCCCGTTTTAATAAAAGTAGGGCAAACGAAGAAGGCCGCCCCGCCGCCCGCGGGGTGTTTTTTTGCAAAGAAATCTTTTAATGCTTTGGCGGTGTACGTATGGCAGCATGGAATGAAAAGAAATTACTGGAACTGCGCCGTAGAGTTCTGGAACAGGACTTTCAGCGAATGAATGACAAACAAAAGGAAGCGGTCTTTCATGTGAACGGCCCGCTTTTAATCCTTGCAGGCGCCGGAAGCGGCAAGACCACAGTTTTGGTCAACCGTGCGGCAAACATTGTGCGGTATGGCAATGCCTATCACAGCAATGATGTTTCCCGCATTACGGATGAGGTGGCTGAGGAAGCGGAATCTTATCTTACACAGAAAAAACCGATTCCGGATCGGCTTCGCTCCTATTTTGCAGTTGATCCTTGTGAGCCATGGCGTATTCTCGCGATTACGTTCACCAATAAAGCGGCGAACGAGTTGAAAGAACGCCTTTCCGCCATGTTGGGTTCCGACGATGGCGAGCAGATTTGGGCCTCGACGTTTCACGCAACCTGCGCCCGTATGCTTCGCCGTGACGGAGACAAGATTGGCTACTCGAAGCATTTTACCATCTACGATACGGACGACTCCAAGCGACTGATTAAAGAATGTCAGAAGACTCTGAATATTGACGATAAAAAAATATCTTATAAAACAATCATGTCTGAGATTTCCCATGCCAAAGACAACCTGATTGGCCCGGATGAATACTACAAATCGGCAGGCAGAGATCCGCGTCTCGCTAAAATCGGCGAACTCTACCGCATGTATCAGAAACGCCTGAAAGACGCGGACGCAATGGATTTTGACGACCTTATCATGAAGACCATAGAACTTTTCCGCGCTGAACCGGAGGTTCTGGATTATTATCATAGACGTTTCCGCTATATCATGGTTGACGAATATCAGGATACGAGCCATGCTCAGTACGAGCTTGTACGTTTACTGACAGGTGAAAGCGGAAACCTCTGCGTTGTGGGTGATGATGACCAGAGTATCTACCAGTTCCGCGGCGCAACGATTGAAAACATTCTCAGCTTTGAAAAAACGTTTCCCTCAGCGACCGTTATTCGTCTGGAACAGAACTACCGTTCCACAAAGACAATCCTGAACGCGGCTAATGCCGTTATAGCGAATAATGAAAACCGCAAGGGGAAAACCCTTTGGACGAAGAATGATCAGGGCAAGAAAATCGATGCCTATACTGCTGCTAGCGAAGAAGAGGAAGCAAGCTACATAGCGGACACAATTCTCGAAGGTGTGGCAAAGGGTAGAAAGTTTTCCGACTATGCAGTCCTCTATCGCATGAATTCTCAATCGAACACATTAGAACGTGTTTTTACGAAGTCTTCGATTCCGCACCGCGTTCTGGGCGGGCACCGCTTCTTCGACCGCAAGGAAATTCGGGACATGATTGCTTACCTTAGTGTAATCAGCAACCCGAACGACGAGGCTCGTCTGCTTCGGATTATCAACAGCCCAAAGCGCGCGATTGGCGAAAAGACCGTTGCTACGGCACAGCAAATCGCATCCGGCATAGGGGAACCTCTGTTCTATGTTCTTGAGCATGCAGATGAATATGAGCCACTGAAGCGTTCTTCTCAAAAGTTGATGGCATTTGCAAACATGATTCGGGAACTTTCCGATGCAGCGGCAGAAGGGGACAAAAGCCTTGCCGAAATTTATGGGTTGCTTCTCGAAAAAACGGGTTACATCGAGGCTCTTGCTGCCTCCGGCGAAGAAGACGCGCAAGACCGCATTGACAATGTAAACGAGCTGACTTCTCATCTGATTCGCTTCAGTGAAGAAAACGGAGAAGATGCTACCTTGGAAGATTACCTTGCGGAAGTGCAGCTCCTGACGGATATTGATAATTATGATGAGACTGCTGATAGTGTTGTCATGATGACAATGCACTCGGCAAAAGGACTTGAGTTCCCTGTGGTGTTCCTTCCGGGGTTTGAAGAGGGAATTTTCCCAGGCATGCAGGTCATGTTCAATCCATCACAGGTAGAAGAAGAACGCCGCCTGGCTTACGTTGCTATAACCCGCGCAAAAGAGGAACTGCACATAGTGAACGCTTTGCGCCGCATGCTGTTCGGCAGCACACAGAGCAACCGGCCGTCGCGTTTTCTGGATGAAATCCCGAAGGAGATAGTCGAATTCCGAACCTCGGATAGGCTTCACACTTACGGGTTGGGGTCGAA